>DASURV010000087.1:0-19208 GCA_036375455.1 Casimicrobiaceae bacterium
AAGTACGCGAACATCGAGATCAAGATCGGAAACGGCTATTACGGATGGCCCGAGCACGCCCCGTTCGACAAGATCATCGTCGCGGCCGCGCCGGACCTGATTCCGCCGCCGTTGATCGAGCAGCTCAAGCCCGGCGGGCGCATGGTGATCCCCGCCGGTCTCGCCGGCGAGCAACGGCTGCTGCTGGTCGAGAAGGATCGCGGCGGAGCGATGACGGCGAGCGAGATCCTGCCCGTGCGCTTCGCGGAGCTCGAGGGCACCGACGCGCCCGCTTCGAGGATCTCCTGAGCGCACGCTGCTGCGAGCCGTGAGGCTCCGGGAGCGGCGGCATCGCGCATGCGTATGGCACCCTCGACCTCGATTCGGAGCGCTCCGCTTACCGGGCGACGCCGGTTCGTGCTTGCGCTGACGGCTGCGGGCGCGAGCGCGGCGCTGTGGCCCGCGATCGGATCGGGTGAGCCGGCTGCGACGCGCGCGATACCCTCGACGCGGGAGCCGCTGCCGCTCGTCGGGCTCGGAAGCTGGATCACGTTCAACGTGGGCGACGACGGCGTCGCCCGCGACGCCTGCGCGGAGGTGATGCGCACGTTCTTCGCGGCAGGCGGCCGCATGATCGATTCGTCGCCGATGTACGGCTCGTCGCAGGAGGTGATCGGCTACGCCTTGCGCAAGCTCGGCATGGCGTCGCGCGTCTTCTCGGCCGACAAGGTCTGGATCTCGGCGGGTTCCCGCGGCCGGGCACAGATCGAGGAGTCGCGCCGGCACTGGGACGTGCCGCGCTTCGACCTGCTCCAGGTCCACAATCTGCTGTCCTGGGAGGAGCATCTGCAGACGCTGTTCGCGATGCAGGCCGCCGGGCGGTTGCGCTACGTCGGCATCACGACGTCCGAGGGACGCCGCCATCGCGACGTCGAGCGGATCATGCAAAGCCAGCCGCTCGATTTCGTCCAGGTGACCTACAACGCCATCGACCGCGAGGCGGAGGAGCGCATTCTTCCGCTCGCGCGCGAGCGCGGCATCGGCGTCATCGTCAACCGGCCGTTCCGCCAGGGTGCGCTGATCCGCTCCGTCGAGCGGCATCCGCTGCCCGGTTGGGCGGCCGCGGTCGGCTGCGCCGGCTGGGCGCAGTTCCTTCTCAAGTTCATCGTGTCGCATCCTGCCGTCACGTGCGCGATCCCGGCGACGACGAGCGTCGCGCACGTGCGCGAGAACATGGGTGCGGCGTCGGGCGTGATGCCCGACGAGCCGACGCGCCGGCGCATGGCCGCCTACGTCGCCGGGCTCTGAGCGCCCGATGTCCGAATGGTGGACGTACCGGCCGTCGAGCTTCCTGCCGTTCTCGCCGCGCACCTGGTTTCGCCTGCACGAGCTCTACAACGGCGAGATCTGGCCGCTGCAGCTCGTAGCGCTCGCGCTCGGCGCGGCAATCCTCGTGCTGGCGATGCGCGGCGGTACCGGGTCGGGACGCTGGATCGCGGCGATCCTGGCGGCGTGCTGGACGTTCGTCGCGTGGGCGTTCCATTACCGCCATTACGCGACGATCAACTGGGCGGCCAGCTACTTCGCCGTCGCCTTCGCGATCGAGGCGCTGCTGCTCGCCTGGATCGGTGTCGTCCGCGGCGCATTGGCGTTCGCGCCGCAGACCGCCGTGCAGCGCGCCGGCGTCCTGCTCGCGGCGTTTGCGCTGCTCGCAGAGCCCGCGATCGGTCCGCTGCTCGGCAGGAGCTGGTCGCAGACGGAGGTCTTCGGCACCGCGCCCGATCCGACCGCCGTCGCCACGATGGGCGTGCTGCTCGCCGCCGATCGACTCTGCTGGCCGCTGCTGGTCGTGCCGCTGCTCTGGTGCGCCGTGAGCGGAGGCTTCCAGTGGGCGATGGCGTTGCCCGACGCGCTCGTCGTGCCCCTGCTCGCGGCAACCGCGCTGCTCCTCGCCTTGCTCCGCCGCTCCTAGCCCGGTAGACAGGTTACGGCTCACGTCACGCTTCATGCCCGATCGCATCGTCATCCGCGGCGCCCGCCAGCACAACCTGAAGAACCTCTCGCTCGAGCTGCCGCTGCGCGAGCTCGTCGTCGTCACCGGCGTGTCCGGCTCCGGCAAGTCGTCGCTCGTCTTCGACACGCTGTATGCCGAGGGTCAGCGCCGCTACGTCGAGACGTTCTCGCCCTACGCGCGCCAGTTCCTCGATCGAATGGACAAGCCGCGGGTCGACCGCATCGAGGGCACGCCGCCGGCGATCGCGATCGACCAGACCAACCCGGTGCGCACGTCGCGCTCGACGGTGGGCACGATGACCGAGCTCGCCGATTACCTGAAGCTGCTGTACGCGCGGGCGGCGACGCTCCATTGCCGTGGCTGCGGCCGCCGCGTCACCCGCGATACGCCGCAGACGATCTACGACGCGTTGCGCGCGCGCAGCGCGGCCGCCGGCGACCCGCGCCTCGTCATCACGTTCCCGGTCGCCGTGCCGGAGAATTTCTCCGAGGCGGAGGTGCTGAAGCTGCTCGAGGGCCAGGGTTACACGCGCATCCATGCCCGCCACGAGCGCACGCTCGACGTCGTCCAGGACCGGCTGCGAGCGAGCGCCGCAGGGCCGCCCCAAGGCGCGAGCTCCGCCCCCTCGGGGGGCAGCGAGCGGCGAGAGCCGCGAGCGTGGGGGGATGTTGCAAACGCGCAGCGTGCGCGCGTCATCGAAGCGCTCGAGGCGGCGCTGCGCGTCGGTCGCGGCCGCGTGAACGTTCACGTGATGCCCGACGATGATGATGCGACGGCGACTGGCGCGCGACATCGGTCCGGCGCTGACGACGACCACGATTCGGTCTGGCGCTTCTCGACCGACCTCCACTGCCCCGATTGCGACATCCACTACGCGGATCCGTCGCCGAGCCTGTTTTCGTTCAATTCGCCCCTCGGCGCGTGCGAGACCTGCCGTGGCTTCGGCCGGGTGATCGGCATCGATTTCGGCCTCGTCGTGCCCGATGCGGCGAAGACGCTGCGCGACGGCGCGGTCAAGCCGTGGCAAAGCCCGAGCTTTCGCGAATGCCAGGACGATCTCGTCAAGTACGCGAAAAAGCGCGGGATACCCCTCGACGTCCCGTGGCGCGATCTCGACGAGGCGCAAACCCAGTGGGTGCTCGAGGGCGAGCCCGAATGGGTGAGCTGGGACCGGTCTTGGCCGGGCACCTGGTACGGCGTGCGGCGCTTCTTCGCCTGGCTCGAGACGAAGGCGTACAAGATGCACATCCGCGTGCTGCTGTCGAAGTACCGCGCGTACACGTCCTGCGAGGCTTGCGGCGGCGCGCGGCTCAAGCCGGACGCCCTGCTGTGGCGTCTGGGCACGCGCGAGGACGCCGATCGCGTGCTCGACCCCGCGCGGCGGTTTCGCCCGCGAGGCCTCGGGATCGACGCCGGGGCGCTCGAGGCGCTCCCGGGTCTGACCGTGCACGACCTGATGCTGCTGCCGATCGATCGGGCGCGCACGTTCTTCGCGCGGCTCGCGCTCCCGGCGCCGCTCGACGACGCGACCGATCTCCTGCTCGGCGAGATCCGCGCCCGCCTCGGCTACCTCGCCGACGTCGGGCTCGGCTACCTGACGCTCGATCGTCAGTCGCGCACGCTGTCGGGCGGCGAGGTGCAGCGGATCAATCTCACCACCGCCCTCGGCACTTCCCTCGTCAATACGCTGTTCGTGCTCGACGAGCCGTCGATCGGGCTGCATCCGCGGGACATGGGCCGGGTCATCGCGGTCATGCGGCGCCTGCGCGACGCGGGCAATTCGCTGCTCGTCGTCGAGCACGATCCGCAGGTGATGCTCGCCGCCGACCGCATCCTCGACATCGGGCCCGGGCCCGGCGAGCGCGGCGGCGAGATCGTCTTCTTCGGCACCCCGGCCCAACTCGTCGCCGAGCGGCGCTCGCTCACCGCCGATTACCTCGCGGGTCGCAAGCGCGTCGCGCGATCCATGCGGCGGATCCCGCCCGACGACGCCGGCTCGATCGAGATCCGCGGCGCCTCGGAGCACAACCTGAGGGACGTCGACGTCGCCATTCCCCTCCGTCGCCTCGTGTGCATCACCGGCGTGTCCGGCTCCGGCAAATCGACGCTCGTGCAGGATGTGCTGCACGCCGCGCTCCTGCGCGCGAAGGGCAGGCCGACCGACGCTCCCGGCGCGCATCGCGCCCTCATCGGCGCCGAGCGGATCGAGGGCGTGGTGCTCGTCGACCAGACGCCCATCGGCCGCACGACGCGCTCGAACCCTGCGAGCTACGTCGGCGCGTTCGACGCGATCCGCAAGCGCTACGCGGCCGCTCCGCTCGCGAAGGAGCGCGGCTACACACAGGGGACGTTCAGCTTCAACGCCGGAACCGGCCGCTGCCCGACGTGCGGGGGCAACGGCTTCGAGCACGTCGAGATGCAGTTCCTCTCCGACGTCTACCTGCGCTGTCCCGATTGCGACGGCCGGCGCTATCGCCCCGAGGTGCTCGACGTCGCGCTCGAAGGACGATCGATCGCCGACGTGCTCGAGATGACGATCGGCGAGGCGCGAACGTTCTTCGCCGGCGATGCCGGGATCGAAGCCGCGCTGCAGCCGCTCGCCGACGTGGGCCTCGATTACCTGCGCCTCGGTCAGCCGGTTCCGACGCTCTCCGGCGGGGAGGCGCAGCGATTGAAGCTCGCCGGCTTCCTGGTCGAAGCCGCCGCGGCGCGCAAGCGCGCGATCGGCGACGCCGATCGCGGGCGGGGCAAGCTGTTCCTGTTCGACGAGCCGACCACCGGATTGCACTTCGACGACGTGGCGCGGCTGCTCGACGCGTTCCGCAAGCTGCAGGACGCCGGACATTCGCTGGTGGTGATCGAGCACAATCTCGACGTGATCGGCGCCGCCGACTGGATCGTCGATCTCGGCCCCGAAGGCGGCGAGGCCGGTGGCCGGGTCGTCGTCGCCGGCACCGTCGGCGACGTGATCGGCTGCGCCGCATCCCACACCGGTGCGGCGCTGCGCGCCTACCAGAGCGCGCTCGACGCGTTGCGCCCGCTCGCCGAAGAAGACCGCCAGACCCGCGAAGCACCCGTCGTGCCGGCCGTGGACGAGACGATCCGCGTGCACCACGCGCGCGAGCACAATCTGAAGGACATCGACGTCGCGATCCCCCGCGACCGCTTCACCGTGGTGACCGGCGTTTCGGGCAGCGGCAAGAGCACGCTCGCCTTCGACATCCTGTTCGCGGAAGGCCAGCGCCGCTACCTGGAATCGCTCAACGCGTACGCGCGCCAGTTCGTGCAGCCCGCGTCGCGTCCCGACGTCGACGCGATCTACGGGATTCCGCCGACGGTCGCGATCGAGCAGCGGGCGAGCCGCGGCGGGCGCAAGAGCACCGTCGGCACGCAGACCGAGATCCACCATTTCCTGCGCCTGCTCTACGTCAAGCTCGGCACGCAGCACTGCCCCGACGACGACACGCCGATCGCGCCGCAGAGCGAGGACGGCATCGCGGCAAGGCTCATCGCGGAATTCTCCGGGCGACGGATCACGCTGCTCGCGCCGCTCGTCGTCGCGCGCAAGGGCTACTACACGGACCTCGCGAAATGGGCCGCCCGCAAGGGCTTCGCCGAGCTGCGCGTCGACGGCGCGATGCTTCCGACCGCCCGCTGGCCGCGCCTCGATCGCTTCAAGGAGCATTCGATCGAGCTGCCGGTGGCCGAGGTCGCCGTCGATGCCGCGAGCGAGCGCGCGGTGCGCGAAGCGCTCTCGCGCGCGCTCGAGCTCGGCAACGGCGTCGTGCAGGTGCTGCCGCAGGGCGATGCGGCCAGCGCACGGCCGCGCAGCGGCAAGAGCGGGCGCTCGAATGCGCAGCCCGCCGACGGCAACGGCATCGTCGCGTTCTCGACGCGCCGCGCCTGCCCCACCTGCAACCGCAGCTTCGCCGACCTCGATCCGCGCCTGTTCTCGTTCAATTCGAAGCACGGGTGGTGCCCCGCGTGCTACGGCACCGGCCTTGGGCTCGAAGGCTTCGACGCCGAGCAGACCGGGGACGAAGTCTGGTGGAACGAATGGTACGAGGGCGACGCGCGCGCGTGTCCCGCCTGCCAGGGCGCGCGGCTCAATCGCGAAGCCCTCGCCGTGCGCCTGCGCGATCGCTCGATCGCCGACGTCGCGCGGCTTCCCGTCGGCGGCGTCGCGGGGTTCCTCGCCGCGCTCGACCTGCGCGGCCGGGAGGCGGAAATCGCGCGCGACATCGTCGCGGAGCTCACGTCACGCCTCGGCTTCCTCGACGACGTCGGCCTCGGCTATCTCGCGCTCGACCGCGCGGCGCCGACGCTATCCGGCGGCGAGGCGCAGCGCATCCGGCTCGCCGCGCAGCTCGGCTCGAACCTGCGCGGCGTGTGCTACATCCTCGACGAGCCGACGATCGGCCTGCATCCGCGCGACAACCGCATCCTGCTCGACACCCTCGCGAAGCTGGAGGCGAAGGGCAACACGCTCGTCGTCGTCGAGCACGACGAGGATACGATCCGCCGCGCCGACCACGTGATCGACCTCGGGCCCGGCGCCGGCAGCCGCGGCGGCACCGTGGTCGCCGAAGGCTCGGCGGCCGAGCTCATGCGCTCGCCCGCGTCGATCACCGGACGCTTTCTCGCGATGCCGCTCGCGCATCCGCTGGTTGCGCCGCGCGCCACGAACGGGCGCTCCGCGGCGATCACGATCAGCGGCGCGCGGCTGCACAACCTGAAGGACCTGCGCGCACGCATTCCCCTCGAGCGGCTCACCGTCGTGACCGGGGTCTCCGGCAGCGGCAAGAGCACGCTCGCCCGCGACGTGCTGTACGCGAATCTGCGCGAGCTCGTCGGCGGCGCGCGGCGGCGCAAGCGCGTCGAGCCCGTCGGCTGCGCGGAGATCGCCGGGTGGGACGCGCTCGAGCGCGTGCTCGAAGTCGACCAGACCCCGATCGGCAAGACGCCGCGCTCCTGCCCTGCCACCTACGTCGGGTTCTGGGATGCGATCCGGCGCCTGTACGCCGAAACGAGCGAGGCACGCATGCGCGGCTTCGCCGCCAGCCGCTTCTCGTTCAACACGGCCGGCGGGCGCTGTCCCGAATGCGAGGGCCAGGGACGCAAGACGATCGAGATGAGCTTCCTGCCCGACGTGAAGGTCGCATGCGAAGCATGCGCTGGTGCGCGCTTCAACGCCGAAACGCTGGCGGTGACGTGGCGCGGCCGCACGATCGCCGACGTGCTCGCGATGAGCGTCGACGAGGCAGTGGAGTTCTTCGCCTCGCACCGCTCGATCCACCATGCGCTGCGGCTGCTGCAGGACGTGGACCTCGGGTACCTGACGCTCGGGCAGCAGAGCCCGACGCTGTCGGGCGGCGAGGCGCAGCGGATCAAGCTCGTCACCGAGCTCGCCAAGGTGCGCACCGATGCGCGCGCGCCGCGCGCGTCGAAGGATGCCGCGGGTGGGGGCACGCTCTATGTCCTCGACGAGCCCACGGTCGGACTGCACATGGCGGACGTCGAGAAGCTGATCCGCGTGCTGCATCGGCTGGTCGACGCGGGCAACACCGTGGTCGTGATCGAGCACAACCTCGATGTGATCGCGGACGCCGACTGGATCATCGATCTCGGGCCCGAAGGGGGCGACGCCGGCGGGCGCGTCGTCGCGCAGGGCACCGTCGACGCGATCACGTCACGGCCGGCGGGTTCGCACACGGCCGCGATCCTGGCACAGTTCCTTGCGCGGCGCCGCGAAACGCCGGCGGCAATCGCGGTCGCGAGCTAGAACCAGCCGGAGCCCGCGCCGGCGTGCGGGTGGCTGCAGCCGTTTCTTACCGCTTCGCCACCTTCCGCCGCGGCTCGGCTGCCGGCTCGGCGGCGACCTTCTTCGGGGCCTTGCGCTGCGCCGCCCTGGGCTCCGCCGGCGCGGGCTCCGCGGCCGCCTTTGCCGGCGCGGCCTTGCCGGCCGTCTTCGCGAGGCTTGCGCGCAGGGCCTCCATCAGGTCGATCACCTGTGCGCCGGTCTCGGGTGCGCTCGGCGAGATCGCGATCTGCTCGCCCTCCACCTTCTTCTGCACCGCCGCCTCGATGCGCTTGCGCACGTCGTCCTCGTACTGCGCGGCGTCGAAGTGATCGGAGGAGATCTGCCCGATCAACTGCTTCGCCAGCGCGAGCTCGTTATCGCGCACCGGCGCCGTCTCGATGCCGACGTCGGCGATCGTGCGCACCTCCGGGGCGTAAAGGAGCTGCTGCATCACCAGGCCGCCCGGAACCGCACGTAGCTGGACGATGTACTGCTTGCCGCGCGCCGCGTAGCGGCCCACCGCGGTCTGCCCGGTCTGGCGCATGCTCTCCGCGAGCAGCGCATAGGGTTTCGCGCCGCCCTTGTCCGGACCGAGGAAGTACGCCTTGTCGTAGTAGATCGGGTCGATGCTGTCGGCGGGGACGAACTCGCTGATCTCGATCGTCTGCGTGCCCTTCTCCTCGAGCTCCTTCAGCTCCTCGGGCGTGAACGTGACGTACTGATCCTTCGCGAACTCGTAACCCTTGACCGTGTCCGCCCGCTCGACGACGACGCCTTCGCGCGCGCAGACAAACTGCTGCTTGAGCCGCGACCCGCAGGCGGCGTGCAGCAGGTTGAACGAAACGCCGGCCTGCGCCGCCGTCGCGGCGTACAGCTTGACCGGGATGGAGACCATCCCGAAGGTAACGGTGACCGACGCCAACGCACGAGCCGCCATGGGAGGGCCTCTCGGGTCCTGGGGGAGGATCATCGTGCCAAAATGCCGCGAAACCTTCAACCTTTGCCCTGCGGCCGCGGGGACGACCCGCGCCTGCCTGTCACCTTTGCGCCGCACACTGAACGCCAGGCTGGCGCGCCGCCGCGCCGACCCACGTCCGTAACGACTGCCTCGGATGGCCCTCGAACGCTACCGGCAGATGCGCGACTTCCGGGTCACGCCCGAGCCGCAGGGCAAGGTCGGCAGGCGGCGTTCGCGCGGGCTCGCCTTCGTCGTCCAGAAGCACGCGGCGACGCGCCTGCATTACGACTTCCGCCTCGAGCTGAACGGCGTCCTCCTGAGCTGGGCGGTACCGAAGGGGCCGAGCCTCGACCCCAACGACAAGCGGCTCGCGATGCACGTCGAGGACCATCCGCTCGAGTACGGCGCGTTCGAGGGCGTGATTCCGCCGAAGCAATACGGCGCCGGGACCGTCATGGTCTGGGACTGCGGCACTTGGGTACCCGGCGCGAAGGAAGATGCGGGCCACGCCTATGCCAGGGGCCACCTGAAGTTCGAGCTCCATGGCGAGAAGCTCAAGGGCGCCTGGAACCTCGTGCGCAGCCGAGGCGGCAAGTACGGCGGCGATCGGAGCTGGCTCCTGTTCAAGGAAGCCGACGATCACGCCCGGCTCGGAGCGCAGGCGCTGATCGTCGACGAGCGTCCCGACAGCGTGCTCACGGGCCGCAGCCTCGCCGACATCGCGGCGCAGGCGGATCGCGTCTGGCACTCCAATCGATCCGTCGCCGCGAACGTCAAGGGCGGTGCGATCCGCAAGCGCGCATCGCCGACGAGCGCCGCGACCGCGAAGCTCCCGGGTGCGCTAAGGCAGCCGCTGCCCGATCGCATCGAACCGCAGCTCGCGACGTCGATGAAGGTGCCGCCCGCCGGCGCGGCGTGGGTGCACGAGATCAAGTACGACGGCTACCGGATGCTGTGCCGCGTCGCCGACGGCGACGTGCGCATGGTGTCGCGAAGCGCCCGGGACTGGACCGCGGAGTTTCCGTCGCTCGCCCGCGCGCTGGCGCGCCTTCCGGTGGAGTCGGCCTGGCTCGACGGCGAGGTCGTCGTCCTCGATGCGGAAGGCCGCAGCAGCTTCCAGCGCCTGCAGAACGCGCTGTCGGGGACAAGCGCCGCGACGATCAGCTATTTCGCATTCGACCTGCTCTACCTGAACGGCGTCGACCTGCGCGGCGTCGCCCTCACCGCCCGCAAGCGGTTGCTGGAAGAGCTCCTGGCGAGCGCCCCGGCGAGCGTCAGGTACAGCCAGCATTTCGCCGCGCCCGGCCGCGCGTTCCTGGAGAACGTGTGCGCGCTCGGTCTCGAGGGCATGGTCTCGAAACGCGCGGACCTGCCGTATCGCCCGGGCCGCGGGCCGGCGTGGCAGAAGGTCAAGTGCGCGCGCCGGCGCGAACTGGCGATCGGCGGGTACACCGACCCCGCGGGCTCACGCGCTGGCTTCGGGGCGTTGCTGCTCGGCTTCCACGAGGAGGATGGGCGGCTCACTTACTGCGGCAAGGTCGGCACCGGCTTCGACACGGCCCTGCTCGAAAGTCTCGGCGCCTCGCTGCGCGCGATCGTGCGCAGCAAGGCGCCGTTCCACAATCCCCCGCAGGGTGCGGAAGCGCGGCGCGCGCACTGGGTCGAGCCGACACTCGTCGCCGAGGTCTCGTTCGCCGAATGGACGGGCGACGGAACGCTGCGGCACCCGGTATTCGGGCGCCTGCGACCGGACGTGCGAGCCTCCGATGTGTTACGCGAGCGCGAGCCAGCCGCACGCGAGCTCGACGTCGCGAGGCCAGCGCTGCCGATGCCCTCGCCGCCGACGCCGGCGACGAGCGATCCGAACACGATCGCCGGTGTCGCGTTGTCGAATCCGGACAAGCTGCTGTATCCGGAAGCGCGCCTCGCCAAGCGCGACCTCGCCCGCTATTACGCGGCGGTCGGCGAATGGATGCTCCCGCACCTGCGCGACCGGCCGTTGACGCTCGTGCGCCATCCCAACGGCTGGGACCGCAAGGGCTTCTACCAGAAGAATGCCGACGATTCGATGCACGAGGCGATCTCGCGCGTCACGATCCCGAACGAGGATGGCGCGAGCGCCGTCTACATGACGGCGGACTCGGTGACGGCGATCGTCGCGCTGCTGCAGATGGGCGTGCTCGAGATCCACCCGTGGGGGTCGCGCTCGAGGCGGCTCGGCTTCCCGGACCGGATCATCTTCGACCTCGACCCCGACGAGGCGTTGCCGTGGGACGCGCTCAGGCAATCGGTGCTGGTCGTGCGGACGCTGCTCGAAACGATCGGGCTCGCGCCGTTCCTGAAGACCACCGGCGGCAAGGGCCTGCACGTCGTCGTCCCGATCGAGCCGAGCACGGGCTGGAACGAGGTCAAGGGGTTTACGAAGGCCGTGGCGGAGCTTCTGGAGCGCACGTTCCCCGATCGCTTCACCGCGAAGCTCCTGAAGGTCTCGCGTCACGGACGGATCTTCATCGACTACCTGCGCAATGCCGAAGGCGCGACGGCGGTCGCGGCGTATTCGCTGCGCGCGAAGGCGAACGCTCCGGTGTCCACCCCCGTTCACTGGGACGAACTCGCGCGCGACGTGCGCTTCGCCCACTTCAACGCACGCAACGTACCGGGGCGCCTTTCGAAGCTCGCGAGCGACCCCTGGCAGTCGATCGACGAGCACCGCGCGCGGCTCGACGGCGCGCTGATGGCCAAGGTCGGCTACCGGCCGCGCTGACGGGCGCGGCGGCGAGGAGAATGCCGATCGCGATCGTCACCTCGCGCTGGACCCGGCTCGCCGAGCACCGGGCGTCCCCGTTCGCCCGATCCGATCGGCAATGAGCATTGCGTCCTCGCCGACACCGCCAAGGAACGACGACTTCCTCTTGCGCAGCCACGGGAGCCCGAGGAAGTAAATGCCCGGCGCCGCGGTCACGCCATCCCGGTGCAGAGGCGCGCCTCGGGCATCACAGATCGGCAGCTCGACCCATCCGAAATCGACGGCATAGCCAGTTGCCCATATGACCGCGCCGATCCCCTCCGCCCGCAGGTTCACGGTCGACGGGCTTACGGCCGGTGCCGATTCCGTGCTCGATTCGGCGGCCTCCTCCGCCGGGGGTGCATCGAGTCCCGCCCTGCGCACGTGGCCGTCCACCGAGCGAATGAACTCGACGAATGCGCGATCGCCGAGAGTCAGGTTATGCTCGAGGTCAGGGGCAAAGGCCGCCACGCCATCGCGCGCGTTAACCAGGCGGCCCGTCAGTACCATTCCGAGAGCCGGATAGCGTCGGAGATCGACGTCGTATCCGCCGCGCACGCCGGTCACCAGCGGCGGCGGCGTGCGCATCGCCTTCGGCGTCGCCTCCGCGACCTGATCCAGCGTCCCGAGTTCCCTCCGCCACCAAAAGGCATCGCGCCCGCGATAGCGGCGCGGCACGCGCTCGTGACGACCGATCGAGAAGAAGACCCGCCGTCCGGCCTCGGTGAGCTCCTCGGCAATCTGACATCCGGAGGCGCCTGACCCAACCAGCAGCACCGCTCCCGGCGGCAACTGCGCGGGATTGCGATAATCGGCGGCGTGAACTTGCACGAGATCACGCGGCAATGACGCCGCGACGTCCGGAACGATGGGACGTTGATACGGACCGGTCGCCAATACGACATTGCAGGCTTCGATATCGCCGTTCGCCGTCACGACGACATAGCGTCCGTCACGTGGACTGCGGCGCACCGCCAATGCATCGACGCCAACGCGGACCGGCGCCCTGATCCGCAACGCGTACTCGGCGATGAATGCCTGCACCACACCGCGATGCGAGAAGCCATCGGGATCGTCGCCT
Organism: Casimicrobiaceae bacterium; assembly: GCA_036375455.1. Taxonomy (GTDB): domain Bacteria; phylum Pseudomonadota; class Gammaproteobacteria; order Burkholderiales; family Casimicrobiaceae; genus VBCG01. Next base: position 12,618 of record DASURV010000087.1, read on the forward strand.
TCGTAACGGGCGCCGGGCAATTCGATGCTCCAGTTGGGGAACTGAAACATGAGCGAGTCCCAGCGCTGAGCGCGCCAACGTTCCGCCAGGCGACCGCGCTCGAGCACGACATGCTCGCATCCATGGCGGCTCAAATGGCAGCTAAGCGCGAGGCCCGCCTGGCCCCCACCTACCACCACGGTTTCGATTCGTTCCATCGACCCGTTATTACCGCCCGGCCGCCTGATCGTTGTCAACGTGTGAACCCTTTAGAATACAAAGCGATGGAACTGTTAGCAGGCACGAGCGGCTATAGCTACAAGGAGTGGCTGGGTCACTTCTATCCGGAAAAGCTGCCGGCGAGCCAGATGCTGCGCTATTACGCCGAGCATTTCACCACCGTCGAGATCAACAACACGTTCTATCGGATGCCGGCCGAATCGATGCTCGCGCAGTGGGCGGAGCAGGTTCCCGCGCGGTTCACGTTCACGCTGAAGGCGCCGCGGCGGATCACGCACGACAAGCGCCTGCGCGAAGCCGAATCCAGCGTCGCCGAGTTCCTGCGGCGCGCCGGCGCGCTCGGAGCAAGGCTCGGCGTCGCGCTGTTCCAGCTTCCGCCGTATCTGAAAAAGGACCTGCCGCGCCTGCAGGACTTCCTCGCCCTGCTGCCGCCGGGCACGCGCGCCGCCTTCGAGTTCCGCAACGATTCGTGGCACGACGACGAGGTTTACGCCGCGCTGCGCTCCCGCGGCGCCGCGCTGTGCGTCACCGACACCGACGAAGGGGAAACGCCGTTCGTCGCCACCTGCGACTGGGGCTACGTGCGGCTGCGGCGCACGCATTACGATGACGGGGAGCTGCGCGCCTGGGCCGGGCAGATCGCCGCCAGGGCGCTGCCCCGGACCTACGTCTATTTCATGCACGAGGACGAGGCGCTCGGAACGCGGTTTGCGATCCGGATCAACGAGCTGTGGGGCGCGCAGGCCCCCGCCGACGGCGGCCCGCATTGATCTGACGCAAGGTGGCGCCGCGCGGGCCGCAATAGGATCATTCGACCAACGGAGGTTCGCATGTCGCTCAAGTCGATTCTCGTCCACATCGACGACGTGGAGGCGAGCAAGCCGCGCCTCGCCGCCGCGATCCGGCTCGCGCGCGAGCACGGCGCGCAACTCGTCGGAATCCATCTCGTGCCCCTGGTCGAGCTCAACTCGGCGGTCGCCGCGATGATCCCGCCCGAATTGATCGAGCGGCGCGGGCGGGAGAACTTGGAGGCGCAGCGCGCGGCCGAGGCGATGTTTCGCAGCGAAACGAGCGCCGCCGGGCTGCGCGCCATCGCGTGGCGCGCACCGCCGGGCCTGCCGGTCGATGCCGCCGTCGTTCACGCGCGCTGCACCGACCTGTTCGTCGTCGGCCAGCGCAACCCGCCGGATCTCCTCCCGGCCGAGGATCTCGTCACCAGCGTGCTGCTGGCATCGGGCCGGCCGCTGCTCGTCGTGCCGTACATCGGCGCTCGCCCGACGCTCGGCGAGCGCGTGCTCGTCGCCTGGGACGGCGGGCGCGAGGCGTCGCGTGCGATCGCCGACGCGATGCCGCTGCTCGAGCGCGCGAAGCGGGTCGACGTGATCGCCGTCAATCGCGACGCCGGCGCGACGAGCGACGCGACCGCCGCGGGAACGCGGCTGGCCGACTGGCTGCATCAGCACGGCATCGCCGCCGACGTGAGCCACCAGGCCGCCCCCGATATCAGCATCGGCGAGTGGCTGCTGTCGCGCGCCGCGGATCTCGGCAGCGATCTCATCGTCATGGGCGGCTATGGACACACGCGAATGCGCGAGCTGATCCTCGGCGGCGTCACGCGGACGATGCTCCAGGCGATGACCGTCCCGGTGCTGATGGCGCATTGAGCCTGCCACCTTCGCCGCAGGGATGCACCGCGGCGCGCGCCGGGGACCCGGCGACGACCCAGGCTCGCCTCGTCGAGGCCCTGCGGGCGCGTCTGCATCCCGGCGCGGCGGTCCGCGTCATCGAGACGCACATTTCGTACGTGCTGCTCACCGGCAGCCACGCGTACAAGATCAAGAAGGCGATTCGCCTCGCCTTCCTCGACTTCAGCACGCTCGCGGCACGCCGGTTCTATTGCGAGCAGGAGCTGCGCCTCAACCGGCGGCACGCGCCGGCGCTCTATCTCGACGTCGTGGCGATCACCGGCACCGTCGAGCAACCGGGGATCGGCGGCGCCGGACCGATCCTCGAGTACGCAGTGCGGATGCTCGAATTCCCGCAGGATGCGCTGCTCTCGAGCATGCTCGGGCGCGGAGTGCTCGCGGCCGGGCACATCGACCGGCTCGCGGCGATCGTCGCGGCGTTTCACCGGTCGATCGCCGCCGCCGCCGCCAACGGTCCGTTCGGCTCGCCCGAGGACGTCCTGCAGCTTGCGGTGAACAACTTCGCCGAGATCCGGCCCCTGCTCCCGCCGTCCGAGGATCTTGCGGCGCTCGACGCGCTCGAGGCGTGGACGCGAAGCGAGCACGCGTCGCGCCACGCGGCCCTCGCGGCGCGCCGCGAGGCGGGATTCGTCCGCGAGTGCCACGGCGACCTGCACCTCGGCAACATCGCGCTCGTCGACGGCGACCCGATGATCTTCGACTGCATCGAGTTCAACGATCGCATGCGCTGGATCGACGTGATGAGCGAAGTCGCGTTCACCGTGATGGATCTCGCGCATCGTGGCCGCCCGGACCTCGCGCATCGCTTTCTCGACGCCTATCTGGAGAGCTCGGGCGACTACGCGGGCGTGGCCGTGCTGCGCTTCTATCTCGTCTATCGCGCGATGGTGCGCGCCAAGGTCGCCTGCCTGCGCGCGGCGCAACTGCCCGCCGGAGCGGCGAGCGCGGCCGCATGGAACGACTATCGCGATTTCGTGCGCCTCGCCGCCGCCTACGTCGCGCCGGCGCCGGCCGCGGTGATCGTCACGCATGGCTTCGCGGGCTGCGGCAAGACGACGCAGTCGCAGGCGCTGCTCGAACGGCTCGGCGCGATCCGCATCCGCACCGACGTCGAGCGCAAGCGCCTGCACGGACTCGGCGCGCACGAACGCAGTCGCTCGCGCGTCGCGAGCGACCTATACGCGGGCGCGGTCACACGCACGACCTATCATTACGTGGCGAGTCTCGCGCGCGCCGTCGCGGGCGGCGGCTGGCTCGCGATCGTCGACGCGACGTTCCTCGCGCGCTGGCAGCGCGACCTGTTCCGCGACCTCGCCGCCGAGCTGCAGGTGCCGTTTCTCATCCTCGACGTCACGGCCCGCGAGCGGACGCTCCGCGAGCGCCTGCTCGAGCGCGCACGCCGCGGCAACGACGCCTCCGAGGCGGGCATCGCGGTGCTCGAGCATCAACTGCGCACGCACGAGCCCCTGGCCGGCGACGAGCGCGCCGACGTCGTCGCCTGCGACGGCGAGCGGCCCCCCGACGACGCCTCGCGGCCGGACTCCTGGCGCACGCTGCGCGAGCGGCTCGCCGGCGTGGTCCGCGTGCCGGCGCGAGCATCGGCGCGCGGCCGGGACGATCCGGCCGCGAGCCTCGCTGCGAAGGTCGCGTTTCTCGTTCGTCCCGACAGCTACGCCGAAGGCACTTCACACGTCGACGCCGTGGAGACGCACCTGTCGTGGGTGTTTCTCACCGAGCGCCACGCGTGGAAGCTCAAGAAGCCGCTGCGCACCGCCGACGTCGACCTGCGCGACATCGCCGCGCGGCTGCAGAACGGCATCGAGGAAGTGCGCCTCAACCGGCGTCTCACCTCCGGCGTCTATCTCGGCGTCCTTCCGCTGCTGCGCGATGGCGACGGACGCCTGAGCCTGACCGGCGATGGCGAAGTCGTCGACTGGCTGGTGCAGATGCGGCGCCTGCCCGCGGCCCGCATGTTCGATCGCCTCCTGCTCGAGGACGAGGTCCGGCGCGCGGATGTCGATGCGATCGTCGGGCGGCTGTGCGGCCTGTATCGGCAAGGCGGAACGGCCGCCATCGACTGCGCCGCGTATCGTGGCGACCTCGCGGCCAACCTCGCCGCGTATGGCGCGGAGCTTCGCCGCGGCGAATACGCGCTGCCGCTCGAGCAGGTCGACGCGATATCGGCGCGGCTTTCGCTCGCGCTGTCGCAGCAGTCGCTATTCGACGCACGCGTGCAGGCGGGGCACGTCGTCGAGGGCCACGGCGACCTGCGCCCCGAGCACATCTGCCTCGAGTCGCAGCCGCAGATCATCGACTGCCTCGAGTTCTCGCGGCGCCTGCGCACGCTCGACCCGGCGGACGAGCTGGGCTTCCTCGCGCTCGAGTGCGAGCGCCTCGGGGCGCCGCAGACCGGCACGGCGCTCGTCGACGCCTATCGCGAGCAAAGCGGCGATGCGGTTCCCCCGGGCCTGGTGCACTTCTACCAGGGCTACCGCGCCTGCGTGCGCGCGACGCTCGCGTTCCGGCACCTGCACGATCCGGCCGCGCAGGCGGGCGGGCGGTGGATCGAGCGGGCGAGGCACTACCTCGATCTCGCCTCGGCGCACGCCGTGCGCTGCACGTCGTGATCGGCGCGCCGCGCGTCAGGCTTGCAGCAGACCGACGAGGGATCCGCCCGAATGCAGGCGCCTGATTGCCTCCGCGAAGAGCGGCGCGACGCCGAGCTGCACGAGCCTCGACCGCACCGCGGCATCCGTGATGCGCAGCGGCGGGATCGTATCGGTCACGACGATCTGCTCGATCGCCGACGCGGCGAGCGTCGCGTTCGCGCCGGGCGAGAACACGCCGTGGGACGCCGCCGCATAGACGCGTTGTGCGCCGCGCCGGCGGCAGGCGTCGGCGGCGCGGGCGAGCGTCGTCCCGCCGCTCACCAGGTCGTCGATGATGATCGCCACCTTGCCCTCGACGTCGCCGACCAGCGCTTCCCCGCTCACCACCCCTTCGCTGCGGTACTTCTCCGCGAAGGCGGCGCCGACGGGACGGCCGAGCGCTGCGCCGAGCCGTTGTCGAAACGCGTCGGCGCGCTTGATGCCGCCGGCATCGGGTGCGATCACGCAGAGCGGATCCGGCGGCAGGCTTGCGGCGAAATGCGCGGCGAACAGCGCATTGGCCTCCAGATGCTCCGCCCGGCACCGGAACGCGTTCTGATAGGCGGCGAGATTATGCACGTCGAGGGTGACGATGCAATCGGTGCCCACGGCCTCGAAGAGCGCGGCGACGTAGCGCGTGGTGACCGGGTCGCGCGGCTTCGACTTGCGGTCCTTGCGCGCATACGCGAGATACGGCACGACTGCCGTCACGCGAGCCGCCGCCGCATCCTTCAGCGCGCCGATGAAGAAGAGCAGCCGCACCAGCTTGCCGTCGACGGTCTCGGACGCGTCGCCGTACAGCGAATGGACGACGTAGACGTCGCGGCCGCGGACATTCTGCAACGGCCGCGCCTTGTGCTCCCCGTCCTCGAAGCGGCGCTCCTCGTGGGCGGCGAGCGCGATGCGAAGCGCGCCGCAGACGCGCTCGGCGAAGCTTCGGCTCGCCTCGAGCGCGAACACCAGCGGCGAGTCACTTGGCTCTGCGACACTCACTGCGTTTCCCCCGGCGGCAGCGCCCGGCGCGGCAGCCGCTCGCCTGCATCATGATCCATTTCGACGTCTTCAACGGCGACGCCGACGGCATCTGCGCGCTGCATCAACTGCGGCTCGCCGCGCCGGTCGATTCGCGGCTGGTGACCGGTGCCAAGCGCGATGTCGCGCTCCTCGGGCGGGTCGGCGCCGGTCCCGGCGACTCGGTGAGCGTGCTCGACATCTCGCTGGCGGTCAATCGCGCGGCGCTCCTCGGGCTGCTCGAGCGGGGTGTGCGCATCGAATACTTCGACCACCACTACGCCGGAGACGTCCCGATTCATCCGGGCCTGACCGCCGTGATCGACCCGGCGCCGGGGCTTTGCACGGGGATGCTCGTCGATCGCCACCTGGGCGGCCGCTACCGCATCTGGGCGGTGGTCGCCGCATTCGGCGACAACCTCGTGCGCGAGGCGCACGCCCTCGCCGCAGGGCTGCCGCTGTCCGCCGCGCAGCTGCAGTCGCTGCGCGAGCTCGGCGAAGCGCTCGCCTACAACGGCTACGGCGACAGCGAGGCCGACCTGATCGTCCATCCGGCGACGCTGTACCGGACGCTGCGCCGCTATGCCGACCCATTCGACTTCATCGATGCCGAAACGGTCTACCGCACGATCCGCGACAGCCGGCGCGAGGATCTGCGCAGGGCGCTCGAGATCCCGCCGCAAGCCGGGCCCGGCCGCGCGACCGTCCACATCCTGCCCGACACGCCGTGGAGCCGGCGCGTCCGCGGTGCGCTCGCCAACGAGCTGGCGCAGCGGGAGCCCGAGCGCGCCCATGCGGTGCTGACGGTCAACGCGCACGGCGGCTACACGGTCAGCGTGCGTGCGCCGCTCGCGGCAGGCGTGGGTGCCGACGCGCTGTGCCGCAAGTTCGCGACCGGAGGCGGGCGCGTTGCGGCCGCGGGCATCAATCACCTGCCGCAGGACGAGCTGCCTCGGCTCGCGCGCGAGCTCGAGCAGGCGTTCCCCTGAGGCGCGGCGGTGTCGTCG
>DASURV010000088.1:0-4689 GCA_036375455.1 Casimicrobiaceae bacterium
GCGACCGCCTCGATCGTGTCGCGCGAGCTGCCGAGCTGGCCGCCGGGAAAGCCCTGGACGACGATGCGCCCGCCGGATTTCGCCTTCACGTCGGCGGCGATGCGCTCGATCATCTGCGCCGACGGATGCGACGCCGGCACGACGTCCGCCCACCGCAGCGTGATTTCCTGAGCGAGCGCCGCGGTGCTCAGCATCGACAGCGCGGTCAGCGACAGCAGTCGCGCGATGCCGACCGCGCGCGCCACCGACCGCACCGCGCCCGTTTCGCCCCTATTTCCCTGCACACCCGGCTTCACCCTCATCGTCCCCTCCCTTGATATGAAACATCCCCCTCGCTCGCTCCGCTCGCAGCCCCCCAAGGGGGCGCGTCAGTGGCCTGGGCGACCCGGCGCCACTGACATGACGTTCGCGCGATCCGCGCGTTCAGGTTCAATACGTCGCGCGTCCGCCCGACGCGTCGAGCACCGCGCCGGTGGTGAACGAGCAATCCTCCGACGACGCCCATGCGACGAGCGCCGCGAGCTCGTGGACCTCGACGGTCCGGCCGCGCGGAATCTTCGAAACCATGTAGTCGATGTGCGCCTGCGTGATCTGGCCGAGGATCGCCGTACGCGCCACCGCGGGCGTGATCGCGTTCACCGCGATGTCGTAGGCCGCGAGCTCCTTGCCGAGCGACTTCGTGAGCCCGATCAGTGCCGCCTTCGACGCCGAGTACGCCGACGCATTGGGATTGCCTTCCTTGCCCGCGATCGACGCGATGTTCACGATGCGCCCGTAGTTTTGCGCGATCATGGCCGGCACCAACGCGTGGCAGCAATTGAACGGGCCGTCGAGGTTGACGCGCATCGTCGCCTGCAGCTCCTCGAGCGGGTATTCCCACAGCGGGGCCGTCGGTCCGGCAATGCCCGCATTGTTGACGAGAATGTCGACGCGGCCGAAGGCCGCGACCGTCGCATCCCTCGCCGTCTCCACGCTGCGCGCGTCGGCGACGTCCACGTCGAACGCGCGCGCCGCGTCGCCGATCTCGCGGGCGGTCGTGCGCGCAAGCGCGATGTCGCGGTCCCAGAGCGCGACACGGGCGCCGGAAGCGACGAAGCGCTCCGCGATCGCGCGGCCGATGCCCTGGGCGCCGCCGGTCACGACGGCTACGCGGTTTCCGAGGTCGATTCGATTCGGCATTGCTTCTTCCATGTAACGTACACGATGCGAGCATATACGAAACGGCAAGGGGCGAGCCCATCGCAGCGCTGCGGCCGACTGGCGGGCCGCCGCGGCGGCACGATTGGTGCGAAGATGCGCGCGTGCTGGACACCGCTCACGACCGCCTTCCCGGATTACGCCCGCACGCCGCCGGCGAGCCGATCGACGTCGTCGTCCGGACCACCTGCGAAGGCTCGCGCCGCAAGTCGTTGCAGCGTGCCATCGCGAGCGTCGTCGCCCAGCGCGGCGTCGCGGCCCGGCCGGTGATCGTCGTCGCCGGCGCGCGGCCGGAGCCGCTGCCGAAGCTCGCGTCCCGCAACGGCATCCGCGTTCATCGCATCGGGACGGAAGCGTCACCCGGGCGAGCGCTGACGATCGCGCGGGGGCTGGTCGACGCGCCGTTCTTCGCGTTCCTCGACGACGACGACGAGTTGCTGCCCGATGCGCTGGCCACCCGGGTCGCGATCCTGCGCGCCGAGCCGCGCGTGCAGGTCGTCGTGACGACGGGCTACGTCGCGCACGGCAACAGGCGGCGCGTGCACATCGGCGACATCGCTCGCCACCAGCACGATCCGCTGCGCGGCATCATTGAGCGCTGCTGGCTCGCGTCGTGCGGTGGGTTGTTTCGCACCGATGCCGTGCCGCCGGCGCTCTTTGACGCGCTCCCGGATCTTTGCGAGTGGACGTGTGTGGCCTTCCGGCTGGCCCTGGCCTCGTGCTCGATCCGCTTCGTCGATCGCCCCACGTACGTCGTGCACGACAGCGCGGGCTCGCGGTCGAAAAGCGACGCGTTCGTCGAGGCGTCGCTGCGCGTGCTCGACACGATGCGTTCGGCGCCGCTTCCTGCCGCGGACCGCAGGCGGCTCGCGCACAAGTACCGCGCGACGCTGCACGCCGCCGCCGAGCGGTGCCGGCGGGCAGGCAACGTCGGCCAGGCGTGGCGTTATCATTTGCGGAGCATGCAGCCACCGGGAACGCTCCGTTATGCGGCCTATACGCGCAAGCTCGTGTGGAACGGCGATGTCGACGCCGCCTGACGCCGCTTCGGCATCGCCGGCGATCAGCGTCGTCGTCTGTACGCGCGACCGCGCGCGCCAGCTCTCCGCCTGCCTGCATCAACTCGCGCAGGCTCGAAGCGCCTGCGGCCATGCGTCGGAAATCGTCGTCGTCGACAACGGGTCGCAGGACGATACCCGTGACGTCGTGAGGACCCATGCCGAAGCGCAGCCGATCCGCTACGTGCTCGAAGCGCGGCCCGGCTTGTCGAATGCGCGCAACCGCGGTATCGGCGCGGCGCACGGAGCGCTTGTTGCGTTCACCGACGACGACTGTAACGTGGATCGCGCCTGGATGCAGGCGATCGTCGATGCATTCGCAAGCCGTCCGCAACTGTCGATTCTGGGCGGCATGGTCGCGCCTGCCAGCGACAGCGATCGAGCGGTGTCGCTGCGCACGCGCGCCGAGACGAAGAACGTCGAATCGGCCGATGCAATCCTCGCGACGATGAGCGGCTGCAACATGGCCTTCCGCCGCGACGTGTTCGAGCGCATCGGCTGCTTCGATCCGGCATTCGGCAAGGGACGCCGCATCGGCTCGGCCGAGGATCTCGACCTCATGTACCGGGCGCTTCGGCGTGGACTCTCGATCCTGTACCTGCCGCAGGTCATCGTGCGTCACGCGCACGGCCGCGACAGCGAGGTGGCGGTCGCGGAGGTCAACCGCGAGTACGTCCGGGGACGCGGCGCGTTCTACTGGAAGTTCATCACCGACCGCGAGATCGCGCGGATGGCGTACTGGGAAGTCTCGGGCCTGTTCGCGCGGAAGCGGCGCGACGCCGGCGCGTGGCGCACGCTGCGGATGCTGGCTGCGGGTGCCGCATGCCAATCGCTGCCCGGCCTTCGCGGAACCGCGCCGCGCTGATTGGCCGAACGCATGAGATCGAGCATGGAGTCCAAAGTCGCGTTGCTCGGCATCGACGCCGGCAACCGCTATCTGATCGAGCAATGGGCGAACGAAGGCGCGATGCCTGTTTTGCAGTCGCTGCTGCGCAGGGGCCTTCGCGGCAACACGATGAGCCTGCCTGGAGTGTTCACCGGTGCGACGTGGGCGTCATTCCAGACCGGCGTAAACCCGGCCAAAAGCGGCGTCTATTCATGGATGCAGCTCGAGCCCGGTTCCTACGAGCCGTACCGGTGCCTGACCGGCGAGCGCCTTCGGCGCAAGCCGTTCTGGCGGCACCTGAGCGACGCGGGACGCCGCGTCACGATCCTCGATGTGCCGCTCTCCGGGCTGACGGAAGGCCTGAACGGCGTGCAAACCGTCGAATGGGGCGCGCACGACGCGCAGTACGGCTTCACGACGTGGCCGCACGCGCTCGCGCAGGAGGTCGAGGCGCGCTTCGGCCGCCACCCGCTGCGCGACATCTGCAACGGCGATCGCGACACCGCGGGTTACGTCGAGTTTCGCGACAAGCTCCTCCGCGGCATCGCGACGCGCGCGGACATCACGCGTCACTTCGTCCGTCGTGGCGACTGGAATTTCCTCGCACAGGTATGGAGCGAAAGCCACTGCGTCGGCCACCAGTGCTGGCACATCCACGATCCGAGCCACCCGCGGCACGATGCGGCGCAGGCGCGCGAGGTCGGCGATCCGCTGAAGCAGGTCTACGTCGCGATCGACGCCGCGATCGGTGAAGTGCTCCGCACGCTGGATGACGACACGACGGTGATCGTGCTCGCAAGCCACGGCATGGGCTACAAGTACGGGCCGCAGTTCCTGCTGGAGAAGATCCTTCTCGCGCTCGGCGTCGCGGCACCCGCGCCTGTCCCGCCGCCGGTCGCGGAGCCGCGCCGGATGCGCGACCGCTTCGACCCGTTCCTCACGTGGGGCTGGCAGCGCACGCCAGCGGCGCTGCGCGACCTGCTGCAGCCGATCCGCACGCCGCTGCGGGACTACATGCTGCCGGATCGAAAGCCGCGTCCGCCGCTCGTGAATCCCGTGGAAAGCAGCTGTTTCGTCGTCGAGAACAATCATGCGCACGGCGGCATTCGCGTGAACCTCGCCGGCCGCGAGCCCAACGGCCGGATTGCGCGCGGCCCCGAATTCGACGCCTTCTGTGCGGACCTTACGCGCGATCTGCTCGACATCGTCGACCTGGACAGCGGCAAGAAGGTCGTCGCGCGCGTGCTCCTGACCGACGATCTCTATCGCGGCGAGCATCGCGACCTGCTCCCCGATCTGCTCGTCGAATGGTCGAGCCATGCGCCGATCTCCAAGATTCGCCTGGGCTCGGACAAGATCGGCGAGATCGCCGGCGAGTACCGCTTCTGCCGCACGGGCGACCATTTCCCGGGCGGCATGTTCGTCGCGGCCGGACCCGGCATCCGGCCCGGCACGCTCGCGCGCACGGTCTCGATCATGGATTTCGCGCCGACGTTCTGCCGCATGCTCGACGTGGACCTGCCCGACGTCGACGGCCAGCCGATCGAC
>DASURV010000089.1:0-2360 GCA_036375455.1 Casimicrobiaceae bacterium
GTCCGCTTGAGCGGCAGCGTCGCGACCAGCCGGTATTTGGCATTGACGACGATCGGCGCGAGATCGGACGACAGCGCGCCGGCTTTGTCGACCGTCGGCTGGATCACGTTGCGCACATAGCCGAGAACGAGCGCCTCGCTCACGATCTCGGCGCTCGCCTTCGCTTCCTTGACCTCGTTCTGCACGACTTCGTACGGCAGCGGTGCGAGGTCGGCGCCGATCAGACGGCCTACCTCGGCACGATAGGCGTCGGACGTGCGGTCGCCGACCTTGCGCTGCGCGCCGATCAGCGCGCGCATCTGCATGCCGGACATCAGCTTGTCGGCGGGCTTGTCCTGCAGCTCCTTGATGCGCGCGAGACGCGCGAGCGCGGCATCGGGCTTGCCATCGAGATAATCGAGTTGCGCGAGCTCGCCTTCGAGCTGGCGCAGCGTCGCGCGGTCGTCGATCTGGTAGTCGCGCAGCACCGATTCGGCATCGCGGCGAACGACCGCAGCAAAGCGAGCGAACTTCGCATCGTCGCGAAGGGTGTCCTCGACGTTGCCTTCGACCTTGTACGAGAAACGCGGCAGGTCGGCCGCTTTTTCGATGCGCGGCTTCGTCTCCGCGATGGCGTTGGCCGCGAAGGCAAATGCGAACGCGGATATCAGGGCGAGCAATCGGGTGCGCACGAAAGGTTCCTCCGAAGTGCAGCCGCTTACCAGCTCGTGGCCGGCGCGGCAGGGGAGCCGAATTCTAGGCGATCGACGCGCGCGCACCGATCGTGATGCGATCGGACGCCGCTGGCACGGACCGGGGGCGCCCGGAACCGACGACCCGCTACAGGATGACGTGCAGCGCCGCGCGCGCCGGAAAAATGGCGAGCAGCGCGACGATCAGCCACGCCCACACAGCGGGATCGCGCAGCACCCGATGCTGGCGCCGAGGGGGTTGCGGAGAATCGGGGTGGAGGATCGATGCTTGCATGATTGTGTGTACGTTGGGGCCGGGTCAGCGGATTCACAACCCGGGACGGCCACATAAGGCGTCGGCCGCCATGACCGGAAGTTTCGCGCCGCGGCCCTGACCGATCGCTGACGGATGCGCTGCGCGCGATCCCGCCCGGGTTGCCGCGGCATGCGTCGAACCGGCCCGCCGGGCCCTTACCCGGTCCGCCCGGCGGCCACCCTCGGGATGCCGGAGAGGTCGCGCAGCGATTCGAGTTCCCCGAATCCTGCCTGCCGAAGCAGATCGCGCACCGCCGCCGCCTGGTTGTAGCCGTGCTCCACCGCAAACCGGCCTCCCGGGAGGAGATGATCTCCAGCGCCCGCGACGATGACGCCCAGCGCGTCGAGGCCGTCGGGGCCCGATACGAGCGCCCGCGAGGGTTCGAAGCGGACGTCCCCCTCGGCCAGGTGGGGATCGCCTGCGGCGACATACGGCGGATTGCTGACGATCGCGTCGAACCGCGCCGAGGGGAGCGCGTCGAACCAGTCGGCGTGCAGCCACTCGACGTTCGATAGCCCAAGGCGCACGGCGTTCCCGCGTGCGACGAAGAGCGCGTCCGCCGAGTTGTCGGTGGCGACGACACTCGCCCGCGGACGCGCGTGCGCGATCGCCAGCGCAATGGCGCCACTGCCCGTCCCCAGGTCGAGCACCCGAAGCGGCCGATCGGCCGGCAGCGTGCGCAGCGCCCACTCGACCAGCGTTTCGGTTTCCGGCCGCGGGATCAGCACGCCGCGATCGACGGCGAGCGGCAGTCCGAAAAATTCGCGCACGCCGGTCAGGTATGCGACGGGCTCGCCCTCGCGGCGACGCCGCGCGAGCGCGAAGAAGGCCTGCATCTGGTCGGCTGTCAGCGGATCGGTCGCATGCGCGACCAGCCACGCGCGGTCGCATGACAAAACGTGCGCGAGCAGCGCCTGCGCGTCGATCGGTGCAAGACCTGCCTGCGCGAGCGCGCGGCGCACCGTCGTTGCATCGTTCATGCGTTGCGCCACGCCGGCCGCCAGTTCGGCTCGTTCACCACCTCGAACACGCGCACGGCGCGATCGTAATAGTGTCCCCAGCCGATGTCGGCGAGCCCGATTTTCTCGAGCACCCGCTGCGACGCGACGTTCGCCGGATGGGTGACGCCGATGATCCGATGCAGGCCCAGGTCGTCGAAGCCGTAGCGCACGAGCTCGCGGGCGCCCTCGGTCGCATAGCCGCGACCCCACGCGGCGTGGCGCAGCCGATAGCCGACCTCGATCTCGGCGGTCCCGGGGATGTACTTGAGCGCGAACCAGCCGACGAAGTCGCCGTTGTCGCGGCGTGTCGCGCGCCAGGTGCCGAGGCCCGGAAACAGCGCGTAGGCGCGCGGCAGGCGGCGCATGGCGGCG
>DASURV010000090.1:0-2092 GCA_036375455.1 Casimicrobiaceae bacterium
CTTCAGGTTGATCAGGAAGCGGCCGCTGTTCAGCGTCGTGTTCGTGCCGTCGACGCCGATGAACGACGACAGGCTCGCGACCGCCGGATCGGCGAGGATCGCGCGCGCGAGCGCCTGCTGCCGCTCCGCCATCGCGGCAAACGAGACGGATTGCGGCGCGTCCGAGATCCCCTGGATGGCGCCCGTGTCCTGCAGCGGAAAGAAGCCCTTCGGCACGACGACATACAGCAGGACGGTCAACACCAGCGTCGCGACCGCGACGACCAGCGTCGCGCGCTCGCGCTCGAGCACCCAGTCGAGCATGACGCCGTAACGCTCGATCGTGCGGTCGAAGAAACGGCCGCTCGCGCGCTCGAAGCGGTTCTGGCGCGCGTCCGGAACGTGGCGCAGCAGCTTCGCGCACATCATCGGCGTCAGCGTCAGCGACACGGCTGCCGAGATCAGTATCGCGACGGCGAGCGTGATCGCGAACTCGCGAAACAGGCGGCCGACGACGTCGCCCATGAACAGCAGCGGAATCAGCACGGCGATCAGCGAGATCGTGAGCGAGATGATCGTGAACGCGATCTGGCGGCTGCCCTTGAGCGCCGCGGCGAGCGGCCGCTCGCCGGCCTCGATGTAGCGCGCGATGTTCTCGATCATCACGATCGCGTCGTCGACGACGAAGCCGGTGGCGATCGTCAGGGCCATCAGCGTCAGGTTGTTGATCGAGAAGCCGGCGAGATACATCACGCCGAACGTGCCGACCAGCGACAGCGGCACCGCGACGCTCGGGATGATCGTTCCGGGCAGGTTGCGCAGGAACAGGAAAATGACCATCACCACCAGCGCGACGGCGAGCATCAGCTCGAACTGGACGTCGCGCACCGAGGCGCGGATCGTCGTCGTGCGGTCGGTGAGGATCGCGACCTGCACGGCGCCCGGAAGCGTGGCCTGCAACTGCGGCAGCAGCTGCTTGACGCGGTCGACGACCTCGATCACGTTCGCGCCGGGTTGCCGCTGCACGTTCACGATGACCGCCGGCGCCAGATTTGCCCAGGCGCCGAGGCGATCGTTCTCCGCGCCGTCGACGACGTCTGCGACGTCGGAAAGCCGCACCGGCGCGTTGTTGCGCCAGGCGACGATCAATTGCCGGTACTCGTCGGCCGAGCGAAGCTGGTCGTTCGCGTCGATCGTCGACGCGCGGGTCGGGCCGTCGAAGCTGCCCTTCGCCTGGTTGACGTTCGCGTTCGCGATCGTCGTCCGCAGATCGTCGAGACCGAGCCCGTACGCCGCGAGCGCCCTGGGATTCGCCTGGATGCGCACGGCCGGCCGCTGGCCACCTGCAATGCTGACGAGCCCTACGCCCGGCAGCTGCGAAAGCTTTTGCACCACGCGCGTGTCGACGAGATCGTGCACCCGCGGCAGCGGCAGCGTTGCCGAAGTGACCGCGAGCGTCAGGATCGGCGTGTCGGCCGGATTCACCTTGCTGTAGATCGGCGGCTGCGGCAGGTCGTTAGGCAGCAGGTTCGACGCGGCGTTGATCGCCGCCTGCACTTCCTGCTCCGCCGTGTCGAGCGAAAGGTCGAGCTCGAACTGCAGCGTGATCACCGAAGCGCCCCCGGACGACGTCGACGACATCTGCCGCAATCCGGGCATCTGGCCGAACTGGCGCTCGAGCGGCGCGGTGATCGACGACGTCGTGACGTCCGGGCTTGCGCCGGGATAGAGCGTCACCACCTGGATCGTCGGGTAGTCGATTTCGGGCAGCGCGGAGATCGGCAACACCCGATAGGCGACGATGCCCGCGAGCAGCACCGCCACCATCAGCAGCGACGTCGCGACCGGCCGCAGGATGAACGGCCGCGACGGGTTCACTGCTTCGCCTCGCGGCGGCGCATCCCCTTCGCTTCCGCACGATCGCCGCCCGCGCCGGTCCGCGGCGAGGTGGCCGCAGCGGCTGCGGCAGCGGCCGCATTGCGGTCGACGGGCTCGATCGCGGCGCCGTCGCGCAGCTTGTCGGTGCCGTCGGTGACGACGCGATCGCCCGCCTTCAGTCCCTCGGCCACGACGCTCTTCTCGCCGTCGACAGGGCCGAGCCTGACCGCCTGCA
>DASURV010000091.1:0-9534 GCA_036375455.1 Casimicrobiaceae bacterium
GTCCCAACAAGGACATCACGAACGGGGAATGAGCACGAACGCGTCCCGCGGCGTCACCCTCCTCGAGCTGCTGATCGTGCTCGCGCTGATCGCGCTCGTGACCGGGTTCGCCATCCCGATGTTCGGCGGGCCGGTGTCGACGACCGAATTGCGCGCGTCGGCGCGGCAGCTTGCGGCGGGGCTGCGGCTCGCGCGAAGCGAGGCGGTCTCGGAGCGCCGCGAGACGTTTCTCGTGCTCGACGTCGCCGGCAAGCGCTTCAAGGTCGATCGCGATCCGAAGGAGCATGCGCTGCCGTCGCGGATCGAGCTCAAGCTCTTCACGGCGCAGAACGACCTCGTCGA
This sequence comes from Casimicrobiaceae bacterium, assembly GCA_036375455.1. Lineage (GTDB taxonomy): Bacteria > Pseudomonadota > Gammaproteobacteria > Burkholderiales > Casimicrobiaceae > VBCG01. Next base: position 343 of record DASURV010000091.1, read on the forward strand.
CGACAAGGTCGGATCGATCCGCTTCTTTCCCGACGGGGGCAGCAATGGCGGGCGCATCACCGTCGCGTCGGGCAAGCGCAAGTTCGATGTCGACGTCGACTGGCTGACCGGTCGCGTCGCGATCCTGGACTGACGGTGACGCATCGCGCGCACGCATCCCGCCCGCGTCGACGCGCGCGCCGCGCACCCGTCCCTCGCGCGCATGCCGGGTTTTCGCTGCTCGAGGTGCTGGTCGCCTTCGTCGTCGTCGCCCTGGTCGTGACGGCGCTGTTCCGCCTGTACGGCGGCGCGCTCGCCAACGCGTCCGGGGCCGACGAATGGACGCGCGCGCTGCTCGTCGCGCAGAGCCGACTCGAGCTCGCGGCGGCGGCGCGGCCGCTGCGCGAGGCGACCGACGCCGGCACCGAGGCCGACGGGCGCGTCGCGTGGCGCACTTCCGTCGTTCCGTATGTTCCGCCCGATGCGAACGCGGATCTCGAGCGCGCGTCCGAGGCGATGCCGACGCGGCTCTACCGCGTCACCGTCGACGTGCGCTTTCCGGGCGTGAGCGGGCGCGAGCGCACGCTCACGTTGTCGACGGTGAGGATCGGCGCACGCAATCCCGATCCCGCATGACGCGCGCGCGCGGCCACTCGGGCGTCCGGCAACGCGGGTTCACGCTGCTCGAGCTGACGATCGCGCTCGTGCTGCTCGGGCTGCTCTCGGCGGTGCTGTTCGGCTCGGTGCGGCTCGCCGGGCGCAGCACCGACGGCGGCGAGGCGAAAACCCAGGCCGCCGCGTCGATGCGCCTCGCGCAGGACTTCCTGCGGGCGAATCTCGAGGCGCAGCATCCGCTGCGCATGCGCAAGATCGTCGAGTTTCCGCTCCTCTTCACCGGCGCGAGCGACGAGCTGCGCTACGCGTCCGAGCTTCCGCCGCGCGTCGCGGGCGGCGGTCTCTGGTTCTATCGCCTCGCCGTGCGAAGCGACGAGGCGCGCTCGCCGCTCGTGCTCGAGCGGCTGGTGCCCGATCTCGCGGCCGACGCGCCGCCGGAATTCGTGAACGCGGAGCGCTCGGTGCTCGCCGAGGACATTGCGTCGCTGAAGCTCGGCTACTTCGGTCGCGAGCGCGACGCGGCAGCCGCCGCCGCGCCCTCGTGGCACGATCGCTGGGACGATCCGCAGCAGTTGCCGCAGGTGATCCGCATCGACGTCACGCCCAAGCATGGCCCCGCCTGGCCGACGCTCTACGTCGCGCCGCGCGAGGCGCCGGAAGCGGGCTGCCGCGCGTGGGACATCGCGCGCCAGCGCTGCGCGAGCGTATGAGTGCGACGCGCCGGGGCGCTCGCGTCTTCGCGGGTCCGGCGGCGCAATCGGGCATCGCGCTCGTCCTCGCGCTCTGGCTCACCGTGCTCCTGACGGTCATTGCGAGCGGCTTCGCGTTCAGCATGCGCAGCGAGGCGCTCGCCGCGCGCAATGCGGTGTCGCTCGCGCAGGCGCGCGCCGTCGCCGACGGCGCCGTCGAGCGGACCGCATTCGAGCTGATGCGCCCGCGCGTCGTCGACGCTTGGACGTTCGACGGGCAGGCGCATCGCTATTACGACGGCGACGTGGCCATCGTCGTCAGCGCCACCGACGAAGCGGCGAAGATCGACATCAATTCGGCGCCGGACCCGCTGCTCGCGAACCTGCTGATCGTCATCGGGGGGCTCGACGAGGCGGCGGCCGCGGCGCTCGTCGACGCGATCGCCGACTGGCGCGATCCCGACGACCTGCGCCGGCCCAACGGAGCCGAAGCGCCCGAATATCGCGCGGCGAACCTCAAGTACGTGCCGGCGAACGCGCCGTTCGAGACGATCGGCGAAGCGGCGCGCGTGCTGGGCATGACGCCGGCGGTGTTCCAGCGGATCGCTTCGGTGATCACCGTCTACTCGCACCAGCCCGGGATCAACGCGGCTACCGCGGGGCGCAACGTGCTGCTCGCGCTTCCGAACGCGACCCCCGAGACGGTCGACGCCTTCCTCGAGCAGCGCGCGGCGGCGCTCGCGAGCAAGCTGCCGGTGCCGCCGTTCCCGCCGGCGCAGGCGTTCGGGAGCGGGCCGGTTCCCGTCTGGCGCATTCGCGCGCAGGCCTCCCTGCCCGATGGTGTAACCTTCGTCCGCGAAGCCGTACTGCGTCCGTCGCCGGACGCCCGGAGGCCCCTGATCGCGCTCGCCTGGCTCGAGCCGTCACGATCGGTGCCCGCACCGTCCCTCTCTTCGACCGCGCCTGATGGCAGCTATCGCTGAATCGACATCGTTCAAGGCCTCGGCCTACTCGCGCGGCCTCGCCCGCCGGCTCGGGCTGACGGGCTTCGGGCGGTGGTGGATGCGGGAGCTCGCGTCCGCGATGCCCGCGCCGCTGCGATCGGCGCTCGCGCGCCGGCGGGCGCGGCCCGTGCTGACGTTCGACGGCAACGTCGCGGCCTTGTGGCGGCCTGCGAATTCGGACGGTCAGCTCCGGATGATCGAGGCGGCGCGCATCGCGCTCGACGGCGACGCACAGTCCGTCGCGGCGGCGGGACGCGCGGCGCTCGCGCCGTTCGTCGGCGCCAACGGCGCTCCGCTCGGCGTGCTGGTCGCGCTGTCGCCGCGCGCGTCGCTGCGCAAGACGCTGACGCTGCCGATCGCGCTCGAGGATCACCTGCATCAGTCGCTCGCCTACGACCTCGATCGGCACACGCCGTTCAAGGCGGACGAGCTCTATTTCGACGCCGCCGTGATCGACCGGGACACCGCACGCAATGCGCTGCGCGTCGATCTCGCCGCGGCGCGGCGCACGGTGGTCGACGCGATCGTGCGGCAGGCCGAGAGCTTCGGCACACGCGTGCTCGGCGTCGTCGTCGAGCCGCCCGCGGCCGCAGCGGCGTCGACAATCAACCTGCTGCCCGAAGACCGGCGCGCGCCGGCGCAAGGATGGACGCGCTGGCAATTCGTGTTGCCGGCGCTGCTGCTCGCCGTCGGCGCGCTCACGGCGCTCCTGCTGCCGATCTGGCAGAAGCGCGACGAAGCGATCGCGCTCATCCAGCTCTCCGATCAGGCGCGGCAGCGCGCGAGCGCTTCCGACGCGCTGCGCACCGAGCTGGAGCGGCGCGTCGGCGACTACAACTTCGCGCTCGAGCGCAAGTACGCGTTTCCCGGCGCCGTCCAGGTGCTCGAGGACGTGACGCACATCCTTCCCGACGACACCTGGCTCACGCAGCTCGAGTTGCGCACGGTGCGCGGCAAGGACGGGCAGCACGAGCTCGCGCTGCGAGGCGAATCGGCGAACGCGGGCCAGCTCGTCTCGCTGCTCGAGAATTCCAGGCTGTTCACGCAGGCGGCGCCGCGCTCGCCGACGACGAAGATCCAGCCGGGTCCCGGCGAAGTCTTCGACGTCGGCGCGCAGTTGAAGCCGCTCCCCAAGCCGGCGTCGCTGCCGCTCGACATGACGCCGCCCGCGCCGCCCCCGCGTCCGTTGGCCGCGCCCGCCGCGCCGCCGAGAAATGCCGCGCCCGCGGCCGCACGCGCGACGACTGCGGCACCGGGCGGGGCGCCACCCGCGGCGGCATCGGTTCAGGCGGCGCCGTCCGCAGCCGTGCCGGCTCCCGCAGCGCCGGCGCCGGCCGCGCGCCCCCCCGTGCCGGGTGCCGCACCGGCAGCCGGTGCTGCCGCCGCGCCCGCGCCGGCGTCCGCGGCGCGGAGCGCCACGGCGGCGAGCGGAGCGCCGCCACCGCGGGCCGCAGCGCCGCAACCGGCGGTCGTCGATCCCTCGGCGGCGCCGGCGTCGGGCACCGCGCCCGTCGCGCAGCAGCCGCAGCCCCAACCGGCGCCGGACGCGGAAGGCACCGAAGGCGCCGAAGGCGAGGGGAACAGCGAATGACGCCCGCGATCGTGGCCCGGCTTTCACCGTCGCGACAGCGTGCGCTCGCCGTCGCTCTCGCCATTGCCGCGGTCGTCGCGGTGCTCGCGGTCGTGCTCGGACCGGTCGTGCTGCTGCATCGCCACTACGACAATGCGATCGCCGACACGTCGGACCGGTTGCGCCGCTACCAGCGGATCGCGGCGCAGGCACCCGAATTGCGTGTCGCGCTCGAGGCGATGCAACTGCGCGACGGCCGCCGCTTCTTCCTGCGCAACACGGCGACCAACCTCGCGGGCGCGGAGCTGCAGGAGCTCGTCAAGGCCGCGATCGAGAACAACGGCGGGCGCATCACGACGAGCCAGAACACGAGCCCGCGCGAGGACGGCCGCTTTCGCGAGGTCGGGGTCAACGTGCAGTTCTTCGCGTCGACGCCGGCGCTGCAGAAGATCCTGCTCGCGATCGAAACGGGCCAGCCGTACCTGATCGTCAACAACCTGACGGCGCGCCCGTTGAACGCATTTCGGGGCTTCAAGCCGGCGCCCGGTCAGGAGCCGGAGCTCAACGTGCAGCTCGACGTCGGTGCGTGGGCCTACGCCGAACCGGCCAAGCCCGCGGCACCGCCGCCCAAGTCGACATGATCGAAGGAGTGCGCGATGGATGACGACGGCGCGCGGTTGCGCGGCGGATTGCTGTGGGTCCTTCCGTTCGCGATCGTCGCGGTCGCGCTCGGCTACGAGACCGACTGGGGACGCGGCATGACGCGCGAGGCGCCCGCGGCCGCCGCACCTTCGCCGCAGCCGGTCGCGGTCTCGCTGCTCCCGGAATACCGGGTCGATGGCGGCGTGGAAGCGCGCAAGGAAACCGTCGAGCGCGTGCTCTTCAACCCGACGCGCCGGCCGGCGCCGCCGGCGACGCAGACCGCGGAGTCGGGGTCGATGAAGAAGGGCCTCTACACGCTGACCGGAACCACCGTCGTCGGCGACGTCGCCACCGCGTTCCTGCGGGAGGTGAAGGGCGGCAAGGCGCGCAGCGTGCGCAGGGGCGACAAGCTCGATGACGTGCTGGTCGCCGAGGTGCTGCCCGATCACGTGCGGCTGCGGCAGGGCAACGACTTCGAGGAGCTGCCGCTCAGGATCGCGACCGGGCCGAAGGCGACGATCCAGTCGGTCGCGCCGGTGGCGGTCGCGCCGGCTCAGCCGGGCGCGCAGCCCGTCGCCGCCGCGCCGGCCGCGGTGGGCGGCAGCGCCACGCCCGTGGCTGCGCAACAACCCGTTCGACCGGGCGCGACGACGCCGGGAGCGACGCCGCGACCCGGCACGGTCAGCGTCAGCGAACTGCTCGCCGAGCGCAGGCGTGCCGCACGTGCGGCCGCGGAAGCCGCCAGGGCCGGGCAGGCGCCCACGCAGCAGCACGTCCAGCCGCAATGACGGCGCATTCGCAGCGCGCGATGCGGCCATCGCGCAGCGGGAGGAACGTGCGCGCCGCGCTCGCCAAGGAACCCATCGACGACATGACCTCCGAACGCCATCGACCCGTCCCGCGCGCGCTGACCGTGGCGCTGTTGCCGCTTCTCGCCGCGTGTGCGCAGCAGCCGGCGGTGACCGAAGCGCCTGCCGCGCCTGCGGCTCGCGAGACCGCGAAGCCGACCGACCAGGCACCTGCGGCGAGCGCCGCGGAGCCGTATCACACCTACAAGGGCAGCGGCGTGACGATCAAGGGCCAGGGCGCCAAGGCGCCGCCCGGAAAGCCCGCGGCACCCGGCGGTGGCCCGGTCGTCCTCAACTTCGAGGGCGCGGACCTGCGCGAGGTCGTGCGCAACATCCTCGGCGACATCCTCAACCAGGCCTATACGATCGACCAGCGCGTCGGCGGGCAGGTGACGATCCGCACGTCGTCGGGCATCGCGCGCGACGCGCTCCCAGCGACGCTCGAGACGCTGCTGCGCATGAACGGCGCGACGATGGTCCGCGAGGACAACCTGTGGAAGGTCGTGCCGCAGTCGGACGCCGTGCGCGGCAACGTGACGCCGCAGCTCGGCGGCTCGACGCGCGCGCTGCCGCCCGGCTACTCGGTGCAGATCGTCCCGCTCAAGTATGTCGGCGTGGCCGAGATGCTGAAGATCCTCGAGCCGTTCGCAAGGGACGCGCAGGCGATGCGCGGCGACATCACGCGCAACCTGCTGATCCTGTCGGGCACCGAGCAGGAGCTGCGGCACCTGATCGACACGATCGACATGTTCGACATCGACTGGATGTCGGGCATGTCGGCCGGCGTGTTCACGCTGCAGAACGCCGACGTGAAGAGCGTCGCGCAGGAGCTCGACAAGGTGATCGGCGATCGCAACACGAGCCCGTTCACCGGCATCCTGCGCATCATCCCGATCGAGCGGATGAACGCGCTGCTCGTCATCTCGCCCAATCCCGAATACATCGACCAGGCGAAGAAGTGGATCGAGCGCCTCGACGCCGGCAGCGGCGAAGGCGTGCGCTTCTACGTCTACAACCTGCAGAACCAGCGCGCCGAGCGCGTCGGACCGCTGCTGCAGCAGGCGTTCAGCGGTCGCGTCACGCAGACGCCGACGCCGTCGCAGCCGACGGTGGCGCCCGGCACGCCGGCCGGCACGATCGTGTCGCCGCCGACGTTCCAGCAGCAGCCGACGATCCCGCCGAACCAGCCGATCGTCCCGCCCGCGGCCGCGGCGGCGGCCGGCGCGATCGCCGCGGCGCGCGCGGTCACCGGCGAGGGCGCGGCCGGCGGCGTGGTGCGCAACATCCAGGTCGTCGCCGACAAGGACCAGAACACGATCCTGATCGTCGCAACACCCTCCGAGTTTTCGATCATCGAGCAGGCGCTGAGGAAGCTCGACGTGCCGTCGCGGCAGGTGATGATCGAGGTGACGATCGCCGAGGTGAAGCTCACCGATCAGCTCCAGTTCGGCGTCGACTGGCTGTTCAAGGGCGGCGCGCCGTCGGGTCGCGGCAGCGGCGGCAATGTCGTGCGGAACACGTCGATCAATCCCGCCGTTCCCATTCCCGTGCCGACGTCGGCGGCGGGCGCCGCGGCGACGGGCCTTGCGGTCGCGGCGCAGGGATTCGCCTACATCATCAACAACGCGAACTTCCCCGGCGGCGTCCAGGCGGTGCTGCACCTGCTCGACACCTACGGCAACACGAAGGTGATCGCCAATCCGCACATCGCGGCGCTCGACAACCAGAAGGCGACGATCAAGGCGGGGAACCGGATTCCGGTCAACCAGCAGACGATCGTCGGCAACACGACGAACGCGGTGACGACGACGGCGCAGTACATCGACACGGGCGTGCTGCTGCAGGTGACGCCGCACATCAACGAGGGCGGCCTGGTGACCCTCGACGTGCAGGCGGAGGTCAGCAGCCCCGGCACGTCCGTCGCGGGCGAGGCGCCGCCGATCGACACCCGGTCGATCCAGACGCTGATCGCGGTGCCGTCGGGCCAGACGATGGTGATGGGCGGCCTGATCCAGGAGCAGAAGGGCAACCAGAGCACCGGCTTGCCGCTGCTCAACCGCCTCCCGGTGCTCGGCGGGCTCTTCGGCAACCAGACGCTCGACAACAACCGCAGCGAGCTCGTGCTGTTCATCACGCCGCGCGCGGTGACCGACAGCACCGACATCTCGCGGGTGATCGACGACCTGCGGCGCAAGATGGAGACGCTCGACCGCGTGTTCCCCGCAACGCCCGCCTGGCCGGCCTCGCCGCCGAGTCTCTCCGATCAATTCAACCAGCAGATCAATCCGTACCGGCTGGAGCTGCCGCGTCCCGCGGTGCCGAAGCCGCCGTCGCCGCCGGCGGGTCAGCCGACGCAGACGCTGGAGCCGCCGCCCCCGCCGAAATGAGCGACGGCACTCCGCCCCCGGATCCGCGATCGGCGCGGCGCCGGATACACACGTCGAAACAACGAACGACCGGGAGGCGCCGGGCGGCGAAATCCGAATAAAGTGTCGGGAAATCCCGACAATTGATCATTTTTGCATGTTGCGCCGTCGCAACAGGCTTGTCGCGCCGGCGGCCGTGCCTCTCGCGAGATTGACGATGAATTTCGAAATGGCTAGGCTTTATTCAAGCTTTGTCCCGCCGCACCGGGGAAATCGATTGCCCTTTTGGCACGGACCCCCAGAGCGGACGGGGCGAATTAAAACGATGTTTTGCGACGTTTTTGGGCACTCGGCCCGCCGTACCGTCGCCAAACGACGACACTTCGCGGCGGGCGCGGCAGTCCTGATGACGGCCCTGCTGGCGGGGTGTGCGAGCGTCGGCGGGCTCTCGGCGGAATCCTCTGCCGAGGCGAAGCGCGACGCCGTCGCGGCGCGCGCCCAGGGACGCTGGAACGCGTTGATCAAGGGAGACCTCGCCGCTGCGTACGACTACCTGAGCCCGGCCTCTCGAGCGACGATGCCGCTCGATCTGTACAAGGCGAAGCACAAGGTCGGGCTGTATCGCGCGGCGAAGGTCGATGGCGTGGAATGCGAGGCGGACACCTGCAGCGTCAAGTTGACGATCACCTACGACTACAAGCGGTTCAAGGGCGTCGCGACGCCGCTCGTTGAAAAGTGGGTCATCGCGCAAGGTCAGGCATGGTTCGTGGATAGGGGCTAGGTCGGGTCGTTGCAAAAAGCCTACAGGACATGACGGGAGGATCGCCGATTTGTTTGTAATGAAACACCGAACTGTAATAAGATTCGCTCGCTGTTGTTTCTAAAGTGATCACTTTAAACGGCAACTCAACGGAGTCATCACCAACCATGAATATTTTCAAGAAGAAGTCGCTGTGCGCCGCGCTCGCCGGTATCGGCGCGCTGGGTGCGGCCGGTGCCGCGCAGGCGGTCAACCTCAACCCGGATGGCCTGGGTCAGGTGTTGATCTATCCGTACTACACAGTGCGCAATGACAATGCCGACAACGCGTACAACTCGCTGCTCTCGGTTGTGAACACCACCGCATCGGTGAAGGCGGTCAAGGTTCGCTTCCTCGAAGGGAAGAACAGCCGCGAGGTTCTCGACTTCAACTTGTTCCTGTCGGGCTTCGACGTGTGGACCGGTGCATTGACGCCGTCGGGCGGTGGGACGCTCCTGACGACGGCCGATCGTTCCTGCACGCTGCCGGCGATCCCCTCCGGCGGTGTCGCGTTCCGCAATGCGCTGCTCAGCGCCGACGGCGCGGGCGCGGACCTCGACCGCACGACGGAAGGCTATGTCGAAATCATAGAGATGGCCACGTATGCCGATACGACGACGACGGCGACGAACGTCACGCACGATCCGCCTGGCGGTTCGCCTCCGGGATGCGCCAAGGTC
>DASURV010000092.1:0-15066 GCA_036375455.1 Casimicrobiaceae bacterium
GATGACGGCGCTGTGCGATCGCGCGCTGCGCAATGGCGGACCGGCACTGCTGTTCGAGAATCCCGCGGGGTCGCATCGAGCGCCGAACGGCGGAACGATTCCCGTGCTCGGCAACCTGTTCGGCACGCCGGAGCGCGTCGCGAAGGCGATGGGCGCGGATCCGGCGCACTGGCAGGCGTCGCTGCGCGACGTCGGGCGGCTGCTGTCGTTCCTGCGCGAGCCCGAGCCGCCGAAGGGGCTCGTCGACGCCTGGCGCACCACGCGGCCGGTGTTCATGCGCGTGCTCGACATGGCGCCGAAGGAGCGCGGCTCGGGCCCGTGCCAGGACGTCGTGTGGGAGGGCGGCGACGTCGATCTCGCGCGGCTGCCGATCCAGACGTGCTGGCCGGGCGACGCGGGACCGCTGATCACGTGGGGCCTGACGGTGACGCGCGGGCCGCACAAGCAGCGGCAGAACCTCGGCATCTATCGCCAGCAGGTGATCGCACGCAACAAGGTCATCATGCGCTGGCTCGCGCATCGCGGCGGCGCGCTCGACTTCCGCGATCACGCGCTCGCTTCGCCGGGTGCGCCGTTTCCGATCGCGGTCGCGCTCGGCGCCGACCCTGCCACGATCCTGGGCGCGGTCACGCCGGTGCCCGATACGTTGTCCGAGTACCAGTTCGCCGGCCTCCTGCGCGGCGGGCGCACCGAGATCGTCAGGTGCCTGACGCATTCGCTGCAGGTCCCGGCCTCGGCGGAGATCGTGCTCGAGGGCTCCATCAGGCCCGACGCGGACGATCCGAGCGGATACGAAACCGCGCTCGAAGGCCCGTTCGGCGATCACACCGGGTATTACAACGACGCCGAGCGCTTCCCGGTGTTCACGATCGAGCGGATCACGCTGCGCCGCGATCCGATCTATCACTCGACCTACACCGGCAAGCCGCCCGACGAGCCCGCGATGCTCGGCGTCGCGCTGAACGAGGTGTTCGTGCCGCTCTTGCAGCGCCAGTTTCCGGAGATCGCCGATTTCTACCTGCCGCCGGAAGGCTGCAGCTACCGGCTCGCCGTCGTCGCGATAAAGAAGCAGTACCCCGGCCACGCGAAGCGCGTGATGTTCGGCATCTGGAGCTTCCTGCGCCAGTTCATGTACACGAAGATGATCGTCGTCACCGACGACGACGTCGCCATCCGCGACTGGAAGGAGGTGGTGTGGGCGCTGACGACGCGCGTCGATCCCGCGCGCGACACGCTGATCGTCCCGAACACGCCGATCGACTATCTCGACTTCGCGTCGCCGGTCGCGGGCCTCGGCAGCAAGATCGGCATCGACGCGACGAACAAGTGGCCCGGCGAGACCGCGCGCCAATGGGGACGGCCGATCGCGATGGACGCGGCCGTCACCGCGCGCGTCGAGGCGATCTGGCAATCGCTCGCGTGACCGCTCGTCAGGCGCCGGCCATCGTCTCCGGCGTCACTTCCCAACCCGCGTCGATCCCGCCGGGGAGCATCTGCCCCCGATCTTCGCCGACCTCCGTGTCGATGAGCCGGTTCAGCTTGTCGTTCATGGCGACGACGAGGTCGCGGTTGCGGTCGCGATCACTCGCAAGGTTGTTCATTTCGTTCGGGTCGGCGCGCAAGTCGTACAGCTCCAGGTCGTTGAATCGGACGAGCTCCTCGAGCGTCGCCGGCCGATTGTGCTGTTTCGGCGAGAAGTAGCGCGCGAACACGTAGCGGCCGTCATAGACCGACCGCACCGCGCCGCGCTTCAGCATGTCGGGGGCGATGCCGGCGTTCCTGACGTCGCTCGGCTTGCCGCCCTTTTGAATGAACGCGACCGCCTTGTTCAGGAAGTCGCCATCGAGGTAGGCGAGCATGTTGTAGTTGAACAGTGCGCCCTCGCGAACCGCCGTGGCGCCGGCCTTTTCCGGCGCCGCGAGCAATCCGGAGAGATCCTTCCCGGGAAGGCTCCCGGCGATCGAGGCGCGCTTCCCGGGCGCCGCGCCGGTCAGCGACAGCAACGTCGGCGCGATGTCGACATGCGACGTAACCGCTGCGCATTGCCTGCTGCCCGGGAAAGCCGGGTGGACGACGACGAGCGGCACGTTGTTCTGCTCGCGATACGCGACGGCGCCCTTGGCGTGAAGCTGGTGCGCGCCGTCCATGTCGCCATGGTCGGACGTGAGAATCACGATCGTTCGGTCGGCCAGACCCGACGCGTCGAGCTCGGCGAGAACCGCCGCGATGCTGCGATCGACGTCGCGCAGGCAGTTCAGGTAATAGTTGTGCCGCCGGCGCCAGCGCGCCTCCTCGTTCGGTATCGCGCCGACCATTGCGTCGTGCGAGCGGAGGAAATCGCGGTGGGCGGGCGGTCGTCCGGGCGCATCGAGCGGCTGGAAGTGGCTCGCCGGCAGCGCGAAGCGCCACGGCTTCGCGTACAGCGGATCGACCGGGTCGCGCGCGACGTGCGCAAGACCGCGCTGCGCCTGGACCACCGTGCCCGGTGCGTCGGTATCGTAGAACATCACGTCGTGCGGGTTGACCAGGTTCACCGCCAGGAACCAGGGCTTGCCTTCCGCCGCGAGATCCCGGCCCTTGCCGCGGAGCCAGCTCACCCCCATCGCCGCGATCACGCCGTCGTGCAGATACCCGCCGCGCTCGTGCGCGATGATGTCGCCGATGCCGAAGTAGTCGGAGAAGCCGTAGGCCTCCATCTCCTCGGTGAAGATCTTCGTCGGCGTACCCAGCTTGTTGACGGTCTCGAATTCCTTGGTCAGATGCCACTTGCCCTTGTAGGCGGTGTGGTAGCCGGCTTCGCGCAGCATGTGCCCCAGCGTCGGGATCCCGGTCGACATGCTGGCGATCCACGGGAAGTTCGTGTTGTCGAACATCCGCGTGTGCTGGATGTGCTGCCCGGTGTAGACGACCGAACGGGAGGGCGTGCACACGCAGGAATTGATCCGATGATTGACGAACGTCGTTCCGCGCTTCCTCAGCCGTTCGTGGGCGGGCAGCGAGTATCCGGCGGGCAGCTCTCCGGGACGGAAATGGCGCTCCTGATCGGTCAGGAGAAACAGGATGTTGTAGGAACCCGCCTTGCGACGGTCGTGGCCCGTCGGGGCCGCTGCAGCGCCCGGCTGCCCGTTCGCATCGCTTGCGACCCCAAGCCCGAGCGCCACGGCTCCCGCTCCCGCGGTGCGCAGGAAATCGCGGCGCGACGAATCGACATCCCGACGATGCTTGCGGCCCATTCGATTTCTCCCGACGATCGCCGGCGAGCGTGCGCGGGTTTCGACAGCGGCGGGACTAGCGCCGGCTGATCAGCAGCCCGAGCAGAAACCCGACGCCGGCCGCGACGCCGATCGCGGGCCAGGGATTGTCGTGGACGTAGTCGTCGGTGTAGCGCGCGGCTGCCTTGGCGTGGTCCATCGCATCGCCTTGGAGCTCCTGCAGCCGCAGCTTCGCGGCGAGCAGCTTCGCCTCGACTTGCGCGCGCAGGTCCTTGGCGCGCTCGCCGGTCTCGGTGCCGGCGCGCCGCAGCAGGTCCTCGGCTTCGGTAATCATCGCGGAAAAATCATCGAGCAGGGATTCGCGGGAGAAGTTCATCGTCGACTCCTTCGAGGAGGGGGCTTTTTGGCGGATGCCATCGCGACGTCTGCATGCGGCGTCCACTCGATTCATTATAGCGGGCAGCCGCGGCTCGCTTGCGCGTGGCGGCGAACCGTGCTGTGATCCGGCCTCGCGACCGCGATATCGAGCGCGACCGTCGGGACGGCCGGCGATGTCGAGCGCGTCCGGCGCGCGGCACCGGGCTTGATACGCCGGCCCGCTTCCCCCATTTACGGACCGTTGCATCGGGCCGCGGCACGATGTGGCACTGGCGCTCCCGCATGGCGGGAATTTCTCGGTGACGGCACCCGGAGACATCGATGGCTGATTACCCTGCTCCCGTAACGACGTCGACGACCGAATCGCGGCAGCCGCCGGTCAACGCGGCGCTGCTCGTCTATGCGCTGTTCGCGCTCGCCGCCCTGATCGGCGTCGCGTCGCACGGCTTCCCGCTGATCGCGCCGCTGCTCGGCATCGTGGGGATCGTCGCGATCATCGTCGCCTACGTGAAGCGCGACGAGGCGGCGGGCACGTGGGTCGCGTCGCACTTCCGCTGGCTGGTCCGCACGTTCTGGTGGTCGCTGCTGTGGGCGCTGCTGGGCGGGCTGGTCCTGATCACGCTCGGCCTGATCCTGATCGGCATTCCGATCGCGTTCCTGATCTGGGCTGCCGACACGATCTGGGTCATCTACCGCGTGATCCGGGGCTATCTGCTGTTCCACCGCAGCGAGCCGGTGCCCGGCATGTGAGGATCGGCTCAGCGCCGCAGCGCAGGATCCCGGGTCACCGGTTCAGCGCCGCTGTAACGCCGGGTCCCAGGTCGCGCCGTTGCGATGGACCCATTCGACGAGGAAGTCGAGGGCCGGCGCGGCGCGTGCGGCGCGCGGATCGTTGACGATCGCCACGACGGTGAAGCGGCGCCCGGTCGCGTCGATCACGTAGCCCGCCAGCGCGCGCACGCCTTCGAGCGAGCCGGTCTTCAGCAGCGCCTGCCCGGCGACGCCGTCGTCGTGGAAGCGCCGCTCGACGGTTCCGTCGAGCGCGGCCACCGCGAGCGACGTCGCGAATGCGTTGCCTGCGCTGCTCGCGTTCGCGGCGATCAGCAGGCGATTGAGGCCGCCCGCCGTGTTGCGCTCGCGCCGCGACAGCCCCGAGCCGTTCTCGAGCACGAGCCCCGGCATCGCGAGCTTGCGCGCGGCGAAAAAGCGCTTGACGGCATCGGCGGCCTTGGCAGGCGTCGCCGGCGGCGGCGATGACGTCGTCGCGAGCGTCAGGAAGATCTGCCGTGCCATGACGTTGTTCGACAGCTTGTTGACGTCGCGAACGATGTCGTAGAGCGGCGGCGACTCGAGGACCGCGAAGGGAACCGCGCCCGCGGGCACGCGGCCCTCCCTGATCCCGCCCGCGAAGCGGCCGCCGGCGGCGCGAAAATAGGTCTCGAACATCGCGCGCACGTAATGCGGATGATCGAGCATCGCGATCCACCAATCGCGCTCGCCGCAGCTCGCCGGATAGCTGCCGGCGAACACGATCGACGCACGGTCGCCGCGATCGTCGATCGACGGGGCCGCGCGCTGGCGCCAATCGGTGCAATCGCCCGCCGACAGCGCCGGCGGCGGACCGAGCGTCACGACGTCGAGCGGCGGATCGGCGTGGACGGCGACTCCGGTGGCCGCGGCGTCGGGCGCGAGCGTTACCTTCAGGGACTTGAAGTTGACGAGCAGCGCGTCCGGGCCGACGTTGTAGGGCTTCTGCGGCTCGTGGTCGAAACCCCCAGGATCCCAGCGCGGCAGCGCGAAATAGCTGCGGTCGAGCACGAGATCGCCGTCGATCGCGACGAGGCCCTTGGCGCGCAGTTGCGCGATGAACGACTGCCATTGCTCGACGGTGATCTTCGGATCGCCATAGCCCTTGAGGATCAGGTCGCCGTGCAACTCGCCGTCGACGAGCGGTCCGCCGAGATAGGCTTCCGTCTTCCACCGGTAATCGGGCCCGAGCATCTCGAGCGCGGCGAACGTCGTCACCAGCTTCATCACCGAGGCGGGGTTGCGCGGGCGGTTCGCGTCGTGGGCGAAGAGCGGCCTCGGCTTCCCCGCGTCCTGCACGACGATCGCGACGTGATTGAGCGGGATGCCCGCGTCGAGGAAGGCGCGGCCGACGGCGCGCGGCAGCGCCGCCTGCGCTGCGACGGCCACCAGCCCGGCGAGCACGGCGACCCACCAGCGCGCGTCAACGCGCATCGAGGGTCGCGATCGTCCGCTCGACGAGCAGCTCGAATTCCGCATCGGTGACGACGTAGGGCGGCATGAAATAGACGGTGCTCCCGATCGGGCGCAGCAGCAGCTCGCGCCGCAACGCCTCGGCCGCGAACGCATGCGCGAACGCGGCGTCGGCTCCATCGACGTCGAATGCGAAAATCATTCCGCACTGGCGGAAGTGCCGCACGCGTCGATGGGAAGCGAGCGGCTCGGCGCTGCGCCGCCAGCGCGCCGCGGTCTCGCGGTTCGCGGCGATGACGTCGTCGTCGCGGAAGATGTCGAGCACCGCGAGGGCAGCGCGGCAGGCGAGGGCATTGCCGGTATACGAGTGCGAATGCAGGAAGCCACGCGCGACGTCGTCGTCGTAGAACGCGCCGAACACGTCGTCGGTCGTCAGCACGCAGGACAGCGGCAGGTAGCCCCCGGTGATGCCCTTCGAAAGACACAGGAAATCGGGCGTGATCGCGGCCTGCTCGCACGCGAACAGCGTTCCGGTGCGGCCGAAGCCGGTCATGATCTCGTCGGCGATCAGATGCACGCCGTGCCGGCGCGTGATCTCGCGCGCCCGCCGCAGATACCGGGGCTCGTACATCGCCATGCCGGCCGCGCCCTGGACGAGAGGCTCGACGATCAGCGCCGCGATCGTCCCCGCGTCCTCGGCGAGGA
Source organism: Casimicrobiaceae bacterium (assembly GCA_036375455.1). Classification (GTDB taxonomy): domain Bacteria; phylum Pseudomonadota; class Gammaproteobacteria; order Burkholderiales; family Casimicrobiaceae; genus VBCG01. The sequence goes on from DASURV010000092.1 coordinate 6,516, forward strand.
AGCGCTCGAGCGCCTCCAGCGCACGATCGGCCGCCGCCCGCGCCGCCGCTCCGTCGGGGACGTCGTGCACCGCGGGCGAGGGCACGACCGGGTGGCGAAGCAGGAGCGGCGCGTACGCGTCGCGGAACAGCGCGACGTCGGTCACCGACAGTGCGCCGACCGTCTCGCCGTGATAGCCGCCGGCGAGCCGGGCATAGTGGCTGCGGTCGCGGGCGCCGCGCTGGCGCCAGTAGTGGAAGCTCATCTTCAGCGCGATCTCGGTCGCCGACGCGCCATCGGATGCGTAGAACGCGTGCCCGAGCCCCGGCGGCGCGAGCGCGGACAGCCGCTCGGACAGCTCGATCGCCGGCCGATGCGTGAAGCCGGCGAGCATCACGTGCTCGAGCGCGTCGAGTTGTGCCGCGAGCGCCGCGTTGATGCGCGGATTCGCATGGCCGAACAGGTTGACCCACCACGAGCCGATCGCATCGAGATAACGGCGGCCGTCGAAGTCGTAAAGCCATGCGCCGGCGGCGCGCGCGATCGGCACGAGCGGCGTGCGCTCGTGCTGCTTCATCTGCGTGCAGGGATGCCAGACGGCGGCGCGGCTGCGCGCGGCCCATTCGGCGTTGCCGGCGGCTACTTGCATCGTGCGTACATCCGCTGCACGGCGGCGACGAGCTCCCGCGTCGTGCCCGGCTCGCGCACCGAGTGCCCGGCGTCCGGGACGATGATGCGTTCGGCCTCGGGCCACGCGCAGCAGAGCGCATCCGCCGCGGCCGGCGGGCAGATGATGTCGTAGCGTCCCTGGACGACCGAGCACGGCAGGTGGCGGATGCGCGGCACGTGGTCGAGGATCTGGTTCGGGGCGAGAAAGGCGTGATGCACGAAATAATGCGCCTCGATCCGCGCGATCGCGAGCGTGCCGGCCTCGCTGTCGATGCGTCCGCTTCCTTCCGGCTTCGGCAGCAGCGTCGAGCACGCCGTCTCGTACCGGTCCCACGCCTGGGCGGCGGCGCGGTGGACGTGCGGGTCGGGATCGGTCAGTCGGCGGTAGTAGCTCGCGAGCACATCCGAGTGCTCGTCAGGCGCGAGGACGCGGGTGAATTCCCGCCACGCTTCGGGAAAGATGCGGCGCATCCCGCCGACGAACCACTCGATCTCGGGCACGCTCGCGAGGAACACGCCGCGCAGCACCAGCCCGAGGACGCGCCGCGGATGCGCCTGCGCGTAGACGAGCGCGAGCGTCGAGCCCCACGAGCCGCCGAAGAGCATCCAGCGCTCCACGCCCAGATGCATGCGCAGCCGCTCGATGTCGTCGACGAGGTGCGCCGTCGTGTTGCCGGTCAGCTCGGCCGCGGGCGTCGAGCGGCCGGCGCCGCGCTGGTCGTAGAGCACGATGCGCCAGCGGGCCGGATCGTAGAAGCGGCGGTGATGCGGCAGGCTGCCCCCGCCCGGCCCGCCGTGGATGAAGAGCAGCGGCACGCCGCGCGGATTGCCGCACTCCTCCCAGTACATCGCGTGCCGCTCGTCGAGCGCAAGCATGCCGGACGCGCGCGGCATGCATTCCGGGTAGAGCGAAGCGTCGGGAGAACAACCGCGGGTGGAGTCGATCATCGCCTGCAGGATGCGACCGGTCTACCGAGCCCGTATGATCGCACTTCATGACGACCGACATCACCGTCCGCCTTACCGCCGACGCCGCCCTGCCCGCGGACGCTGCGCGGGCACTGCTGATCGGCCGCGCCTGGGTCCCGGCGGCGAACGGCCCGACGCTGGTGCGCGTGGACGCAGATGCGTTGCTCGACCTCTCCGCCATCGCCCCGACGGCGAGCGAGCTGCTGAACCGGCCCGGCATCGCGCGGGAAATCCGCGGCGCCGGCAGCCTGCCGCGCGTCGGATCGCTCGCCGCGGCGCTTCGCAACGCGGCCGAGGACGGGCGCGACGCATCGGCGCCGCGCCTGCTCGCCCCCTGCGACCTGCAGGCGATCAAGGCGGCCGGCGTGACCTTCGTCGCCAGCATGCTGGAACGGGTGATCGAGGAGCAGGCGCGAGGCGACCCGGCGCGGGCCGATGCGGTGCGGCGCAAGATCGCCGGCGTCGTCGGCAGCAACCTGCGCCGCGTCCGGCCGGGCTCGGCGCAGGCGGAGCGCGTGAAGGAGGTGCTGCTCGCCGAAGGGTTGTGGTCGCAATATCTCGAGGTCGGCATCGGCCCCGACGCGGAAATCTTCACCAAGACGCAGCCGATGGCGTCCGTCGGCACGGGCGTCGACATCGGCATTCACCGCCAGTCGACGTGGAACAACCCGGAGCCGGAGATCGTGCTCGCGGTCAACGCGCACGGCGAAACGGTCGGCGCGACGCTCGGCAACGACGTGAACCTCCGCGATTTCGAGGGGCGCAGCGCGCTGCTGCTCGGCAAGGCGAAGGACAACAACGCGTCGTGCGCGATCGGGCCGTTCATCCGTTTGTTCGACGATGCGTTCACGATCGACACCGTGCGCGGCGCCGACCTCGCGCTGACGGTCGAGGGTCGCGACGGCTTCGCGCTGCGCGGATCGAGCTCGATCGGCGAGATCAGCCGCGACCCGCTCGACCTCGTCGGCCAGGCGATCGGCGGCAATCACCAGTATCCGGACGGCCTGATGCTGTTCCTCGGCACGATGTTCGCGCCGACGCAGGATCGTCATGCCCCCGGACTGGGCTTCACCCACGAGGTCGGCGACATCGTGACGATCGCCACGCCGTCGCTCGGTGCGCTGGTGAATCGCGTCGATTACGCCGACGCGATCGCCCCGTGGACCTTCGGCGCCGCCGCGCTGATGCGCAATCTCGCCGCGCGAGGGTTGCTGCCGCGCGAAGGCGATCCCGGATCCTAGATCCCGGATCCGGGATCCTCCGCTCACGCCGCGATCCGCCGCCCCTTGAACGGAACAACGCGCTGCCGCTGCTCGCCCAGACCCTGGATGCCGAGCGTCACGACGTCGCCCGCCTTCAGCCACTGCGGCGGCTTCATCCCGAGGGCGACGCCCGGCGGCGTGCCGGTGGTGATCAGATCGCCGGGCAGCAGCGTCATGTAGCGCGACACGTCGGCGACGAGCTGCGCGACGGTGAAGATCATCGTGCGCGTGTTGCCGGTCTGCCTGCGCTCGCCGTTGACGTCGAGCCACATGTCGAGGCTCTGCGGGTCCTTGATCTCGTCGCTCGTGACGAGCCACGGCCCGATCGGCCCGAACGTGTCGCAACCCTTGCCCTTGCTCCACTGCGTCGCGCTGCGCCGCATCTGGAACTCGCGCTCCGATACGTCGTTGACGATGCAATAGCCGGCGACATGGCGCATCGCGTCCTTCACCGCGACATAGCGTGCGGTGCGCCCGATCACGACGCCGAGCTCGACTTCCCAGTCCATCTGCGTGGAGTCGAGCGGAATCATGATGTTGTCGTTCGCGCCGACGATGCACGTCTGCGCCTTGAAGAAGACGACCGGGTGCTCGGGGATCGGCGCGCCGGTCTCCTTCGCGTGATCGCTGTAGTTGAGGCCGATCGCGACGAACTTCGGCGGCGTCGCGATGCACGGGCCGAGCCGCGGACGCCCCTTGACGGCGGACAGGCGCCGCGTGTCGAGCTTGCGCAGCCCCGACAGGACGACGGGCGCCAACGTCGCGGCATTGATGTCGGGGATCTTGCGCGACAAGTCGCGCAGCGTCCCATCCGCGTCGATCAGCCCCGGCTTCTCCCGCCCGGGCGGGCCGTAACGTACGAGCTTCATCGCTTCGTTTCCTCCCTGTTGCCTGGTCCAGAAAAGCTCAGATGGTCATGCCGCCGTCGCAGGAATACACGTTTCCGGTGACGAACGCCGCTTCTTCGGACGCGAGGAACACGACGAGCGGCGCGACCTCCTCGGGCCTCGCGAGGCGTCCCATCGGCTGGCGCGCGATGAACATCCTGCGCGCCTCGTCCGGATCGGCAAACGCGCCGATCCGCTCGGCGAGCGACGGCGTGTCGACGGTCCCCGGCGCGATTGCGTTGCAGCGGATGCCCTTCTGCACGTAGTCGGCGGCAACCGACTTGGTGAGACCGATCACCGCGGCCTTCGACGCGCCGTAGGCGAAGCGATTCGGCAGCCCCTTGATCGAGCCGGCGATCGAGGCCATGTTGATCACGCTCGCGCCCTGGCCCGTCGTCTCGTGGTGGCGCAGCATCTTCGGCAGCGCGGCGCGGATGGCGACGTACATCGCCCTGACGTTGAGGTTGAAGCTGAAGTCCCAGTCCTTCGGCGCGCAATCGAGGATCGTGCCGTGATGGACGTGGCCCGCGCAGTTGAACAGCACCTGGAGCGGCGGCAGCTCGTCGAGCGTGCGGCCGACCGCGGCGTCGTCGAGGACGTCGAGCCGCCGCGGCGTGACATTGGCGACGCCGGCGAAGCGCTCGAGCAGTCCCGCGTCGATGTCGGTCGCGATCACCTGCGCGCCTTCGCGCGCCATCGCGAGCGCCGTCGCGTGGCCGATGCCCTGGCCGGCAGCGGTGATCAATGCAGTCTTGCCGGCAAGTCGCATGCTCATGGCTTTGTCAGCGCGAAACGGCGGATTCTACGCCATGCGCATCCGGGGAGCCTCCGAGCGCGTGCCGCGCGGCGTGCCCTCCGAGTCGTCGCGCGGCTCCTACGCGTAGGCGGCGCCCGAGCCCTGCATGAACGTGTCGACGAAGAAGGCGAACGCGATGCGCCACGCCGCTTCGGCCGCGGGTGCGTGATAGCTGTCGCGGTCGACGGTGGCGAAGGCATGCGGCGCGTCGGGCAGCACGGCGAGCGTGTAGCGCTTGTTCGCGTCGGAGAGCGCCTGCGCGATTCGCGCATGCTCGTCGCTCGCGATCGAGGCGTCCCGCGCGCCGTAGATCAGCAGTTGCGGCGCGGAAAGCTCGGCGGCGCGATCGAGCAGCGGCCTGCGCTTGCCGCGCGGCACCGCCGGCGCGATCCCGCCGCCATAGAACGACACCGATGCCGCAAGCCGCGCGCCGTGCACCGCGTTGGCGAGGAACGCGAGGCGCCCTCCCATGCAGAAGCCGATGATCGCGAGCCTCCCGTCGCGCGCGCCGTGCACGGCAAGCGCATCGAGCGCCGCACCGACCTCGCGCATCGCCACGTCGTCGTCGACGTCGTTGACGCGGGCGATCGCCCGCTCGCGGTCGGAGTACGCGTAGAGGTCGCCGTGGTAGATGTCCGGCGCGAGCGCCATGTAGCCGGCGCGGGCGAAGCGCTCGCAGACGCTCCTGACGAACGCGTTCAGCCCGAACGCCTCCATCATCACGACGACGCCGATGCCGGGAACGCCCCTCGGCTTGGCGAGATAACCCGAAACCCCTGATGCAATCGAGACGGACTCGGTATGCATGGACGGCGCGGCCATGGTTTCCACCTGCTGGCGTCGGCGGGTTCGCAACGCGAAGGATGCGACTACGGGCGGGCGTTCGCAAGCCCGGAACGTCCCCGACAGCCCCGACCGGCGCCGGTGTTGCGCGCAAGCTGCGGCTACCCGCCGAGCGGCACGCCGGTTCCGCCGAGGTTGAGAGCCCGCGCGGCGCGATGCTACGCTCGGCCATTTGCCGCGACGGGTCCATCGATGAGCAGGCTGCGCATGGAGATCGCCGGATCGCGGACCGGCCGGCGAAGTCTGCGTGCGGAGCGGCCGCTGCGCGGCCTCGATCCGGCATGGCTCGTCGCCGGCGCCTGCGTCGCGCTCGTCGCCTACCTCGCGCTCGTTCCGCTCGGCTTCCTGCTGTGGCAGAGCTTCCGCACGCCGGAGACGGCCGCCGCCGCGGCGCGCTTCACGCTCGACAACTATCGCACCGCCTATGCGAGCGCCGAGACGGCGCGCCTCTTCGGCAATTCGCTGCAGTTCGCCGCCGGCACGGCGCTGGTCTCGTTCGTCGCGGGCACGCTCCTCGCCTGGGCGAACGAGCGGACCAACACGCCGTGCAAGCGGCTGTTCTTCGGCCTGTCGCTGATCCCGCTGATCATCCCGGGGGTCCTGTTCGTCGTCGCGTGGATCCTGCTCGGCAGCCCGAGGATCGGGCTCGTCAATCTCGTCCTGCAGCGGTTGTTCGCGACCGATGCCGTGTTCGTCGACGTCTACTCGATGTGGGGAATGGTGCTGGTCGACGGGCTGCATCACGCACCGATCGCGTTCCTGCTGATGAGCGCGGCATTTCGCGCGACCGATCCGGCCCTCGAGGAGTCGGCGCTCATGAGCGGCGCCAGCGTCCTCGACGTCGCGCGGCGCATCACGCTGCGGCTCGCCTCACCCGCGATCGGTGCGACGCTGCTGATCCTGTTCGTGCGCGCAGTCGAGTCGTTCGAGGTGCCGGCGCTGCTCGGCCTGCCGGCCGGGATCCCGGTGTTCACGTCGGCGATCTATCGCGTCATCCACCGCTACCCGAGCGACATCGGCCTCGCCTCGGCCTACGCGGTCACGCTGCTGCTGATCACCTCGCTCGCCGTATGGCTGCAGTCGCGCATTTCGGCGCGAGGCGAGCGCTACGCGACGATCACCGGCAAGGGCTTCCGTCCGCGTCCGATCGACCTCGGTCGCTGGCGCTTCGCGACGGTCGCGCTCTTCGTCGCGTACCTCGCCGCGGTCGTCGGGCTGCCGTTCCTCGTGCTGCTGTGGTCGTCGCTGCACACCTACTACGCGGTGCCCTCGCTCGCCGGCCTCGCGACGCTGACGCTCGATCCCTATCGATTCGTCCTGTCGCAGCCGTCGCTCGCCCGTGCCGCATCGAACAGCATCGCGCTCGCTCTCGGCAGCGCGACGCTGGTCATGGCCGTCACGTCGGTCGTCTGCTGGATCGTCGTCAGGACGCGGCTTCCCGGACGCGCGCTGCTCGATCAGCTCGCGTCGCTGCCGATCGTGTTCCCCGGGCTCGTGCTCGGGCTCGCGATCATGGTCTTCTACCTGCACGTCGACATCGGCGTCTACGGCACGCTGTGGATCCTGCTCATCGCCTACCTGACGCGCTTCATGCCCTACGGCCTGCGCTATGCGACGGCGTCGATGCTGCAGATCCACCGGGAGCTCGAGGAGTCGGCGGCCATGAGCGGCGCGTCGTGGTGGACGGCCTTCCGGCGCATCGTCCTGCCGCTGCTCAAGCCCGGGCTCGTCGCGGGCTGGATCTACGTCGTCATCGTCTCGGTGCGCGAGCTGTCGAGCTCGATCCTCCTCTACAGCCCGGGGACCGAGGTGATCTCCGTGACGATCTGGGAGCTCTGGGAGAACGGCCAGCACGTCGAGCTCGCCGCGCTCGGCGTCATGCTCGTGCTCGTCCTGCTCGCGCTGGTCATGCTCGCGCAGGCGAGCGCGCGCGCGTTCGGCATCCGCGAGGCATGATGCTGCGCGTCGAGGCGCTGTCGACCGAGTACGCGACGGAGCGCGGCGCGCCGATCCTGGCCGCGCGCGACGTGTCGTTCCAGGTGCCGGAGGGCAGGTTCTTCACGCTCCTCGGACCGAGCGGCTGCGGCAAGACGACGACGCTGCGCTCGATCGCCGGGCTCGAGCGGCCGCGCGCCGGCGACGTCGCCGTGGGCCCGACCGTCGTGTTCTCCGCGGCGCGCAACCTGTTCGTCCCGGCGAACCGCCGCGGCATCGGGATGGTGTTCCAGTCGTACGCGATCTGGCCGCACATGGACGTGTTCGGCAACGCCGCGTTTCCGCTGACGGTGCGCCGGCCGCGCCTCGCGCGCCGCGAGATCGAGGCCCGCGTCATGCGCGTGCTGAAGACCGTGGCGCTCGACGACATCGCGGAGCGGGACGCGAGCCGCTTGTCCGGGGGGCAGCAGCAGCGCCTCGCCCTCGCGCGCGCGCTGGTGATGGAGCCGCGGCTGCTGCTGCTCGACGAGCCGCTGTCCAATCTCGACGCGAAGCTGCGCGAGCGGATGCGCTTCGAGCTGAAGCGCCTGCAGCGCGAGCTTCGCATCACGACCGTGTACGTGACGCACGACCAGAGCGAAGCGCTGGCGCTGTCGCACGAGATCGCGGTGATGAAGGAAGGTCGCATCGTCCAGGTCGGCGCGCCGCGGACGATCTACGAGCAGCCGGCCGACACGTTCGTCGCCGACTTCGTCGGCGCGTCGAACTTCCTCCCGGGAACCGTGATCGCGCGCGAGACCGATCCCGCGTTCGTGCGCGTCGACACCGACATCGGCGTCGTGCGGGCGCTCGCGAGCGACGCGCTGGGACCTGGCGACGGCGTCGTGCTGTTCGTGCGTCCCGAGCATGTCGAGCTCGCCGAGTCGAAGCCGGCAGGGGTCAACGTCCGGCTCGCGCTCGTCGACCAGAAGGTGTTCCTCGGCGAGGCGATCGATTTCCGGGTCAGGGTGGGCGAGCGCCTGCTGCTCGCGCGCGCCCATCCGCGATTGCGCACGCGCATCCGCGAGCCGATCCACCTCAGCATCGAGCCGGAGAAGCTCGTCGCGCTGAGGAATCCCTGAACGGGTCCGGCGGGCGCATGACGGACGGCGGCGCGGTCGCGCCCCGCGCCGCGCATTTGCGTGGATAATCGCGGTCGGCGCCGCCGGGGA
>DASURV010000093.1:0-6627 GCA_036375455.1 Casimicrobiaceae bacterium
CGGTGCTGCTGATCTTCAAGAACGGCTACACGTCGGCGACGGGAACGCAGGAGATCATTTCCACGCCCGACGAAGCGATCAGGGCGGCGACTGCCGACAAGACGAAAAGCCTGGTCGCGCACAACCAGGTGATCGAGCGCACGCTGGAGGGGCTCGGCGTGAAATGGATCCGCCGCGTCGACAGCTACGAGGTCGACCGGATGCGGCGCACGCTCGAGGAGGCGTTCACCAGCGACTTCGAAGGCCTGAAGGTGATAGTCGCCGAAGGCGAGTGTCAGCTCGAGCGGCAGCGGCGCGTCAGGCCCTGGCGCGCGGCGCGGCTCAAGTCGGGCCGGCGCGTGGTGAAGGTCAAGTACGGGGTCGACGAGGACACGTGCTCGGGCGATCACTCGTGCATCCGCCTCTCCGGCTGTCCGACGCTCTCCGTCAAGCCGGGGAGCGATCCGCTCAAGGTCGATCCGGTCGCCACGGTGCTCGACGGCTGCGTCGGCTGCGGCCTGTGCGGCGAGAACGCGCACGCGGCGACGCTCTGTCCGTCGTTCTATCGCGGCGAGACGATCGTGAATGCGCACTGGATCGAGCGCGCCGCGCAGCGCTTGCGGCGCGCGGTGATCGGCCTGCTGCAGCCATGAGCGATCCGATCTCCATCCTGATCGGCGCGCTCGGCGGGCAGGGCGGCGGCGTGCTCGCCGAATGGCTTGTCGAAGCGGCGACGAACGCCGGCCTGGTCGCGCAGAGCACGTCGATCCCCGGCGTCGCGCAGCGCACCGGTGCGACGACTTACTACGCCGAGGTGTTCCCGGAGCCGCGCGCGACACTCGGCGGCCGCGCGCCGGTGCTCGGCCTCTATCCGGTGCCGGGGCACGTCGACCTCGTGATCGCCTCCGAGTTGCTCGAGGCGGGCCGGATCCTGCAGGCCGGGCACGTCAGCGCGGACCGAACGCTGCTGATCGCGTCGACCAGTCGCACGCTGACGACCGCGGAGAAGATGGTCCTCGGCGACGGCCGCTTCAGCTCCGAGCGTCTGCTCGACACCGCGCGCCGGCACAGCCGCGAGCTTCGCGCCTTCGACATGGACGCGGCGGCACGCGACGCCGGCACCGTCGTCAGCAGCGTGATGCTCGGCGCCATCGCGGGCAGCGGAGTGCTGCCGATCGACCGCGCGGTGTACGAGGACGTCGTGCGCGCGGCCGGCGTCGGCATCGAAGGCAGCTTGCGCGGCTTCGAGCGGGGATTTGCAGCGGTCGCGGAACCGGCGCCGGCGGGAGTGGCGGACGGCGAAGCGGCCGGCGCGCAGCCGGCGGTGACGGTGTCCGCGAACGCGCGGCGCGAGGCGGATGCGTTCCCGGCGGCGGCGCGCGACATCGTGGCGCTCGGATACGACCGTGTCGTCGAGTTCCAGGACGCGCAATACGGCGAGTCGTACATCGAGCGGCTGCGCGCCGTCGACAAGGCGGAGCGGGCGCACGATCCGGCCGCTCGTCACGATGCCCGCGTGCTGCGCGAGACGGCGCGCTTCCTCGCGCTGTGGATGGCGTTCGACGACATCGTCCGGGTCGCGTCGTTGAAATGCAGCGCCGCGCGCTTCGCCCGCGTGCACCGCGAGATCGGCGCGGGCACGCACGACGTGGTGCGCATCGTCGATCACTTCAAGCCCGGAGTGCCGGAATTCGCGGGGATGCTGCCGCCGCGCCTCGCGCGAAGGCTCGTGGCGTGGGACAAGCGCCGGCAGGCGCGCGGGCGCGACCCGCTCGCGTGGCCGCTGCACCTGCGTACGCATTCGATCCACGGCTTCCTGCTGCTGCGCCTGCTGGCGGCGCTGCGTGGCGTGCGTCGCATCGGCGCGCGCTACCAGGACGAGCAGCGGGGGATGCGCCGGTGGCTGCGCGCGATCGAGTCGGGGTGCACGCAGGACGCGGCGCTCGGCTACGAGATCGCGCTCTGCGGACGCCTGATCAAGGGTTACGGCGCGACCAACGAGCGCGGCAAGGCGAACCTCGCGCACATCCTCGAGCATCTGGTCGAAGCGACGGAGGCGCAATCGAGCGGCGCACGCGCGGCGGCGATTCGCGAGGCGCGCGAGGCGGCGCTCGCCGACGAAGCCGGCAGCGCGCTCGACACCGAGCTCGTCCGCCATGGCGCGCCGCCACGGCCGGTGACGCCCCAGCCGATCCGGTGGGTCCCGCGGCGAGCCCGGTCCGCACGACCGGCGCGCACGCACTGACGATGGCGTTTCGCCACGTCTCGGAATTCCTGGTCGAGTTCGGGGATTGCGACCCGGCGCAGATCGTCTTCTACCCGAACTTCGCCCGCTGGATGGACGCCGCCGCGCTGCGCTTCTTCGCCGCGCTCGGCGTGCCGCCGTGGCTGATGCGCCCCGAGCGGGTGCAGGACGGCATCATCGGCACGCCGATCGTCGACCTTCGCGTGCGCTTCATCGCGCCGGCGACGTACGGCGACCGGATCGAGATCGAGACGTCGATCGTCGAGTGGCGCAGGCGCAGCTTCGTGATGCAGCACGTGATCCGGCGCGGCGCGACGCTGCTGGTCGAAGGGCGCGAGGTGCGCGTGTTCGCGCGCCGCCACCCCGACGACCCGGCGCGCATCGAGGCGGTGGCTGCTCCGGAGGCGATCCGCGAGCGGTGGAGGACTTTGGGAGGTGCCTGACCGATTCCCGCGCGGGAGCGGTTCGGAGGTTTTCCGGGAGGGAGGGGCGATGGAGGATCCGCAGGTCGGAGCGCCGACCACGGCTCGCGCCGGCTTCGGCCCGGCCGGCCGCGCGCTTCTCGCGCTGACCAAGTACGTCGCGATCGCCGGCGGGCTCGTGTTCGTCGCGCTCGTCGCGATGGAGCTCGTGTCGATCGTCGGCCGCAAGCTCCTTTCGGCACCCGTTCCGGGCGACGTCGAGGTGCTCCAGATGTGCGCGGCGTTCGCATCGGCGGCGTTCTTCGCGTACTGCCACATGATGCGCGGCGACGTGAAGGTCGACTTCTTCACCCACGATCTCGCGCCGCGGCACGTCGCGCTGCTCGACGCGCTCGGCTCGCTGCTGGTCGCCGCATTCGGCGCGCTGCTCGCGTGGCGTACGGGCGCCGGCGCGCTGTCGCTCAAGGAGGACGGTGTCACCACCGCCGTGCTCGGCTGGCCGGTGTGGGTCGGCCAGGCGCTGATGGTGCCGGGATTCCTGCTGCTCGCGCTCGCGGGTCTGTACATGACGTGGCATCACCTGCGCGAGGCGACCCGCGAGCCCGCCGGCCGCACGGCGACGGGACGCCATCGGTCGTGAGCGGCGTCCAGGCCGGCTCGCTGATGTTCGCGATCATGCTGGCAATGATGGTGATCCGCGTGCCGATCGGCATCGCGATGTTCACCGTCGGCTTCGGCGGGTACGCGTATCTCACCGGCAACTTCGCCGCGCTGCTGAATTCGCTGAAGAACCTCGCCTACGCGCGTCTCTCCAACTACGACCTCGTCGTGATTCCGCTGTTCCTGCTGATGGGCCAGTTCGCGACGCACGGGGGACTCTCCCGCGCGCTGTTCCGCTTCGTGAGCGCGTATCTCGGACACCGCAAGGGCGGCGTGGCGATGGCCGCGATCGGCGCCTGCGCCGGCTTCGGCGCGATCTGCGGCAGCTCGCTCGCCACCGCCGCGACGATGGGGCAGGTCGCGCTGCCGGAGTTGCGGCGCTTCGGCTATTCGGGCTCGCTCGCGACCGGTGCGCTGGCCGCGGGCGGCACGCTGGGCATCATGATCCCGCCGTCGGTGCCGCTCGTGATCTACGCGATCCTTACGCAGGAATCGATCGGCAAGCTGTTCATGGCAGCCGTCGTGCCCGGCGTGATCGCGATGCTCGGCTACATGCTCGTCGTGCGCATCGTCGTCACGCTGAATCCGCGCGCGGGCCCGGCGGGCCAGCGTGTGCACTGGGACGAGCGGTTGCGCAGCACGCTGCAGGTGCTGCCGGTGCTGCTCGTCTTCGTCGTCGTCATCGTCGGCATCTACGGCGGCTGGGCAAATCCCACCGAGGCGGCGGCGATCGGGGCCGCGGCCTGCGGCGTGCTGGCGGTGGTCAACGGCATGCGCGCCGACGGGCTGGTGCAGAGCGCGCTCGGCACCGCGCAACAGACGGCGATGATCTTCCTCGTGCTGCTCGGCGCCGACATGCTCAACACGACGCTTGCGATCTCGCAGATGCCCGTCGAGCTCGCGACGTGGGTGAAGGAGAGCGGCCTGTCGCCGCTGCTGGTGATGTTCATGATCCTCGCGATCTACATCTTCCTCGGCTGCGTGATGGACTCGCTCGCGATGATCCTGCTCACGATCCCGATCTTCTATCCGATGGTGATGGGGCTCGACTACTTCGGCCTGTCGCAGACCGACAAGTCGATCTGGTTCGGCATCCTCGCGCTGATGGTGGTCGAGATCGGCCTCGTCCACCCGCCGGTCGGCATGAACGTCTACATCATCAACCGCCTGGCGCGCGACGTGCCGCTCACCGAGACGTTCAAGGGCGTCGTTCCGTTCCTGGCATCGGATGCGATCCGCATCCTGCTGCTCGTGTCGTTCCCCGTGATCTCGCTGTACCTGGTGCACGCGTTCCAACGCTGACATCGCAACGAGGAGGAGACGTAAGATGAAGCGCATGACGAAGCTCCGCTGGTCGATCGGGTCCGTACTGGCGCTCGCCGCCGTGGCGGCCCACGCGCAGGAAGTGGTGCTGAAGATCCACCACTTCCTGCCGCCGGGCGCGACGATCCATCAGAAGGTGTTCCTGCCGTGGTGCGACAAGATCGGCAAGGAGTCGGGCGGGAGGCTCAAGTGCCAGATCTACCCGGCGATGCAACTCGGCGGCAGCCCGCCGCAGCTCTTCGACCAGGCGCGCGACGGCGTGGCCGACATCATCTGGACGATTCCGACGTACCAGGCGGGCCGCTTCGTCAAGTCGGAAGTGTTCGAGCTGCCGTTCATGGCGAAGAGCGCCGAGGTCGGCAGCCCCGCGCTCTGGGAGTACGTCCAGAAGCACGCGCAGGACGAGTTCCCCGGCGTGAAGCTGCTTGCGACGCACCTGCACGACGGGTCGCTCTTCCATTTCGCGAGCAGGCACGTCACGACGATGGAGCAGATGAAGGGCCTCAAGGTGCGCGCACCGACGCGCATCGGCACGAAGTTCCTGGCGGCGCTCGGCGCGACCCCCGTCCAGATGCCGCTGCCGCAGGTGCCCGAGTCGATCTCCAAGGGCGTGATCGACGGCGCAATGGTGCCGTGGGAAGGCGTGCCGCCGATCAAGCTGCAGGAGATCACCCGGTATCACCTCGACAACGCGCCGGGCCAGCCGAAGATGTCGAACTCGATCTTCGTGATCGCGATGAACAAGGCCAAGTACGACGGCCTGCCCGCCGAGCTGAAGAAGGTGATCGACGCGAACAGCGGCCTGGAATTCTCGCGCGAGATCGGCAAGACGTTCGATTCGACGACGGAGGCGGCGCGCAAGCTCGCGAAGGACCAGAACGGCGTGTTCGACACGCTGTCGCCGGCCGAGTACGCGAAGTTCGAGAAGGCGAACGAGGACGTGGTGAAGGAGTGGATCGGCGACGTCGGCGCAAAGGGCGGCAACGGGCAGGCCCTGCTCGACGACGCGAAGGCGCTGATCAGGAAATACGGCGGGTAGACCGTCAGGCGGGCCGGCCTCGTCGTCGGTGACGACTCCGGCCCTCGTCGCCGATCTACTTGACCAGCATCACCGGCAGCTCCGAGAGGCTGATCACCTGGCGCGCGATCGATCCGATCAGGTCCGCGGTCGATCCCATGCCGCGCGTGCCCATGACGATCGCGTCGCAGTGCAGTTGCTTCGCGTTCTCGACGATCACGGCCGGCACGTAGCCGTTGCGCACCTCGCTCGTGCATCCGAACCCGGCCTGCTCGAGCAGCGACTGCGCCGATCGCAACGCCCGCATGCCCGCCTCGAACGCCTGCTCCGGGTCGGCCTTGGGCCCGGAGAGGGCGGCGGCGGGCACGGCGTCGACTACGCGCACATGCAGCAACCGGATATCGACCGGGACGACGCGCCGATAGAGGTTGATCACCGCATGCACGGCGCGGGCCGAGCTCTCCGAGCCGTCGACTGCGACCAGCAGGGTGATCATTGCGCGCTTCCTTCCTCGTGCGGCCGGATCCGATCACGACCGGGTCGGATCCGTCGATGCGAGGGCTGACTGGAGCCCTTGCCGAACCGGGCGCTCTGACAGGCGCCCGCCCGTTCGGCGAGTATCGTACGCTCGCGCGCATTGCGCGTGAGCGCCGCGGCGCGCTGGAACTCCGCGTGCGCGTCGTCCAGGCGCCCGAGCTTGGACAGCAGGTCGCCGCGCACCGCCGGCAGCAGATGATAGGACCGCAGCGACGGCTCCGCGGCGAGCGCATCGGTGAGCTCGAGACCCGCGGCCGGGCCGAATGCCATCGCGACCGCGACCGCGCGATTCAATTCGACGACCGGCGAGGGCGCAAGCTGCGCGAGCGCGTCGTAGAGCGCGGCGATGCGCGGCCAGTCCGTCTCGGCGGCCGTGCGCGCACGCGCATGGCAGGCGGCGATCGTCGCCTGCAGCGCATAGGGACCCAATGCACCGCCGAGCG
>DASURV010000094.1:0-2424 GCA_036375455.1 Casimicrobiaceae bacterium
CTGCACGACCTGTTTCGCGCAGGCGTCGTCTAGGGAGACTCTGAAGTACTCCCGCGCGGGAGTACTTCAAAGGCTCCTAAGTGTCGTTACGTGTTGTCCGCGTGCAGCGGGTCGCGCCTGGCTGCCTTCACGTGCTCGTTCGGGATTTATTGCGCGCGCGAATCCCGGTTCGGAAGCAATCGCCGCGCGGCGAGCGCGCATGCGTCGAGCGACCGCGCGAGACGCCGCCGCACTCCGCGCCGCAGCCAGTCGAGCTCGGTCGCACGCAGGTAGCGCAGCAGCGTGCGCGGATCGGCCGCATCGAAATCGCCGGACTGCTCCCATAGCCACGGCCGGCGGCCGAACGCGACCCACATCTCGGGCGCCTGATCGCCTTTCTGGACGTCGGCGTACGACGCGCGCATTCCGGCGCCCTGCGCCAGCGCGGCCAGGCCCTTCGGGGAGAAGTTGAATTTATGGGCGATGTGCAGGAACTGCCGCAAATCGCCGTCGGGCGACGGATAGCGATGGATGCCCGTGACGTCGGGCACGGCGACGACGATGACGCCGTCCTCCGAAAGCATCTCCCCGGCCCGCGCGAGCCATGCTCCCGGCGCGCCGACGTGCTCGAACACGTGATGCAGAAAAACGAGGTCGGCTTTCCGCTGCGCCGACGACAGGCGCTCGATCAGTGCTTCGACGTCGCCGGCGACCAGGTTCTTCACGCCACGATTGCTGCCCTGCGCGACGAGTTCCGCCGAGTAATCGCAGCCGTACGTCTCGTATCCCGCCTCCGCGAACACCGCGAGCGCGCCGCCGGCGCCGCAACCCACTTCGGCGACGACCGCGCCGTGCCGCAGATCCTTCTGCATGCCGTCCAGCAGCCGCCGGCCGTACAGCTTCTGCCGCGCGAAATACGTATCGGGGTCCGGCGCGCGCGCATACATCTGCTGATAGCGGAAGCGGTAGAACTCCGCCAGGCTCTCGGGCGCGAGGTAGGGATCGAAGCGAAGCGTGCCGCATGCCGCGCACAGTACCGTGTCGAGCGCGATGCCATAGCGATCGACCTGCGCGATGATCGTGCCGCCCTCGGCGCCGCAGACGCACGGGCCGTGCTCGAGGCGATAGCCGCCCGAGCTGACGCGGCGGTTGACGTCGTCGACGTAGCGCGCCTGCACCGGGCTCAGATGGATCGCGGGACCGCGCGCCTTGCCGAAGCGCCACGAAACGAGCCGGCGCCGGCGCAAGCTGCGCTGGGCGTTGCGAACCTCGATCGAGGTGTTCCGAGCGCCTGGCTCGTCCGACATGAGGGGCCCAAAAAGAGAAATCCGCGGCAAGCCGGCGGACCGCGAAATCGGCGCTTCTTCTGTGGAGCCGCTGATCCCGGGGGAACGGATCATATGTCATTTCCGGGCGCAATGTCTGCGCCGGCGGACGACCGGCGGCTTCGCTGCGAGAGACGGCGCGACGGCAGCGGGATCGGTTGGGTGCCGCCGGCAACCGACGGCTCTGCCGTGACGCTCGGACGCGCTAACGACCGGCGGCGAGGCGGCGGTAATGCCCCGTCATCACGCTCATGTGCGCGGCCTGGCTCGCTTTGTCGACTACGAGTGCGCGCGCCTGCTGCATGACAGGCTTGCTACGCTCGGGATGCTCGAGCACTGCGCACACGCGGGCTGCCACGGCGGACGTGTCTCGCGCATCGACCAAATAACCGGTCTCGCCGTCGCGCACCCATTCGCGCAGTGACGGCAGGTCGCAGACGACCGAGGGCACGCCGGCCGCCATCGCTTCGAACAGCGACATCGGCGCCGCATCGGACAGCGGGATCGAAACCATTACGTCGGCGGTGCGATACAGCGCGGGCATGTCGTCGTATGCAACCGCTTCGAGGATGCGGACGTCGTCGGTGAGCCCGCGTGCGGCGATGTCGGCGCGGATGCGCTCGAGATACGCGGGATCGCCACCGTAGCGCTTCATCAGCAGGAACGCACGCGGGCGCCGCCTGCGCACCTGGGCGAACGCGGCGATCACCGTTTCCTGGTTGTAGACCGGCGCGAAGCTGCGCGCGCTGAAGATCACTTCGCGGCCGGCAAGTCCGAGCTCCACCCGGCGGTCCGGCCCGTCGGGGTGAAACAGGGTGGTGTCGACCCCCCACTGCACGACCGCCACCCGCTCGTTGTCAACGCCGAACGACGTGCAGATCGTCTGCGCCAGATCCGCCGAATCGCATGTCACGAGTTCCGCGGCGCGCATGGTTTCGCCGAGCGCGCGCCATTCTTCCGCACTGAACGTCTCGCTGCGATACACATCCGACCCCCACGCAGTCACGACGAGCGGGCCGCGCCAGACGCTGCGAACCGCGACGGCGAAGTGCGCCCAGTGCACGTGGACGACGTCGGGTCGTATGCGCCACAGCAGATGGCGCAAGCGCAGCTTGATCCA
>DASURV010000095.1:0-4825 GCA_036375455.1 Casimicrobiaceae bacterium
CGTCCTCGTGATCCAGGACATGAGCCGGGAGCGTCAGTATGCGGCGCGGCTTTCCAATCTCGCGAGCCACGACGCGTTGACCGGGCTGCTCAACCGGCGCGAGTTCGAGCAGCGCGTGCGGGCGATCGTCGAGCACCGCAAGGCGGACGACGGGCAGCATGCGGTGCTGTATCTCGATCTCGACCAGTTCAAGGTCGTCAACGACACCAGCGGACACGCGGCCGGCGACGAACTGCTGCGCCAGGTCGGGGCGCTCTTGCGGCCGCGGCTGCGCGAAGGCGACGTGCTCGCGCGCCTCGGCGGCGACGAATTCGGCGTGCTGCTGCCGCATTGTCCGCCGGCGCCCGCGCTGCGGATCGCCGAGGGGCTGCGCAAGGCGATCGTCGATTTCCGCTTCGCCTGGAAGAACCGCTCGTTCACGATCGGCGTCAGCATCGGGCTCGTCAATCTCGCCGAGGGTCCGCACACGCTCGCGAGCGTGCTGTCGGCCGCCGACGCCGCGTGCTATCTCGCGAAGGACAAGGGACGCAACCGCGTGCAGGTATACCGTCCCGAGGACAGCGAAGTCGCCCTGCGCCGCGGCGAGATGGAGTGGGTGCACCGGCTGCACCGCGCGCTGGCCGAGGACCGCCTGTGTCTGTTCTCGCAGCCGATGCGCGCGATGCACAGCCCCGGCGCGGACGTCCGGCACGAGGAGCTGCTGGTACGCCTGATCGACGAGCAGAACGAGCTGATCCCGCCGATCGCGTTCATCCCGGCCGCCGAGCGCTATCACCTGATGCCCTCGATCGACCGCTGGGTGATCCGCACCGCGTTTCGCGTGCTCGCCGAGCGCCGCGCCGCCGGCAAGGCGATCGGCACCTACGCGATCAACGTCTCCGGCACGTCGATCGGCGACGACCAGTTCCTCGATTACGTCCGGGAGAATTTCGCGCGCTTCCGCATCCCGCACGCCGCGATCTGCTTCGAGATCACCGAGACCACCGCGGTCACCAGCCTCTCGAAGGCGGCCGACTTCATCGGCGCGCTGCGCGAGCCGGGCTGCCGCTTCGCGCTCGACGATTTCGGCGTCGGCGTGTCGTCGTTCACCTACCTGAAGCAGTTGCCGGTCGATTACCTGAAGATCGACGGCAGCTTCGTCAAGAACATGCTGCACGACCCGGTCGACGCGGCGATGGTCGAGGCGATCCACCGGATCGGCCGCGTGATGGGCAAGCAGACGATCGCCGAATCGGTGGAAACCGCGGCGACGCTCGACGCGCTGCGCAGCGTCGGCGTCGACTACGCCCAGGGCAACGCCATTGCGCCGCCGGCGATGTTCGTGCCGCCGGGCACCCGCAGCCGGCACACGGCGGAGCGCGGCCGCAGCGAGAGCGAGCGGCTCGCGTTGTCGGGGCACCGCGCCGTGCTAGTGTCGCGGGTGTCGAGCGATGGGACGAATCGATGACCGAGCAGACGAAGACGGCGATCGTGACGGGGGCGGGCAGCGGCATCGGCAGGGCGGTGGCGCTCGCGCTGGTCGAGGCGGGCTATCGCGTTGCCGTCGCGGGAAGGCGCCGGGACGCGCTCGACGACGCCGTGCATGCGGCGGGGAGCCGCAGCGGCGACGTGCTGCCCGTCGTCACCGACGTCACCGACCCCGCCGCGGTCGAGCACCTGTTCGCGGCGGTCGCCGAGCGCTTCGGCCGGCTCGACCTGCTGTTCAACAATGCCGGGATCGGCTCCCCCGCCGTTCCGCTCGAGGACCTGTCCGTCGCGCAATTGCGCGCCGTGATCGACACCAACCTCCTCGGCGCCTTCCTGTGCACGCAGCACGCGATCCGCATGATGAAGGCGCAGTCGCCGCGCGGCGGGCGCATCATCAACAACGGCTCGATATCCGCGCACGCGCCGCGGCCCAATTCGGCGCCCTACACGGCCACCAAGCACGCCATCACCGGGCTCACGAAATCGACGTCGCTCGACGGCCGCAGGCACGACATCGCGTGCGGGCAGATCGACATCGGCAACGCCGCCACCGAGATGGCGGCGCGCATGGCGAGCGGCGTGCCGCAGGCGCACGGCGAGATCGCGATCGAGCCGCTGATGGATGTCGCGCACGTCGCGAGCGCCGTCGTCTACATGGCGAGCCTGCCGCTCACCGCGAACGTGCAGTTCATGACGGTGATGGCGACGAAGATGCCGTTCGTCGGTCGCGGCTAGCCCACGGGTTACGTGCAGCCGCGCAACAGGAAGATCAGCACCAGGATCGGCACCGGGATGCCGATCAGCCACGCGAGGACGTAACCCCAGCGGCCCTCCTGCAGACGACGCAGCGCCGGCGCCGCGCGCCGCTCGCGTCCTCGCGTCATCTCGCCGCTCCCGCGTCATCGGCACGGGCCGACCCGGCCTCGACGACGTCGGGCGCGCGCACGGGGTCGAAGTCGGACCACTTGCCGTCGCGCCACGCGCCGTCGGCACGCTCGATCATTCGGGCCTCGCGCTCGCGAAGGACGTCGATCGCGAGCTCCTCGTCTTCCGCGGTATCGACGTTGACGGCCACCATGACGCCCGCCGGCCGCTGCGACGGTGCGGGGCGATCGTCGCCCATCCGCCTGACGCCGCCGGCGAGCGATCCCGCATACGCGCCCGCTGCGGCTCCACCCGCCACGGCAATCGGCCCCACGAGCGGCGTGGCGGCGAGCCCCGCCACCGCGCCGACCGCCGAACCGATCGCCGCACCCTGCAGCGCGCCGGCATCGCCGCCCCGCGCCTTCGGATCGGCGTCCTCGTCCCCGCCGAGCGGCAATGCGTGATGCCGCCCGGGCGGGCTCAACGCGAACTGGTCGAGGTCCGCAGCGCCGAAGCCCGCGCCGCGCAATTCATGCGCCGCCGCGGTCGCCGCCTCCCCGTCATCGAAGATTCCCGCCACGATGCTCGTCATGTTCGCTCCCGGATGCGATCCCCTCCCGCGGGATCGATGAACGTCAGCGTAGACGCGATCGCACCGCTGCGAGGATCGGCTCGCAGCGGAATTCGCTGTAGGGATGGGCCTACGCCTGCGGACCCTGCACGGCGCCAGCGCGGCGCCGCCTGCGGAAGCGGCTCGCGGCTACTGGCCCCGCTCGGGCGGCGGGCTCGCCGGGCATTGCTCGACCTTGCCCCAATAGCCGTCGCAATAGCGAAAGCGCACGCGCTGGCTGCAGATGACGCGCGCGATGAAGTCCTCGCGCGTGCAGCGCGACATCTCGTCGTTCATTCGCGTCCAGCGGTCGCTCACCGGCGCCACGGCTGCCGGTGCGGCCGCCACCGGCGTGCGCGGCGCAGGCGCGGGCGTCCGCTCGGGCGCCGCCGCAGCGGCTGCGGGCGCGGCCGCCCTTTCCGGGGGCGGGCGCCGCGGCTGCCGAGCGGCCGCGGGCCGCGCAGGCAATTGCCTGATCTCGATGGGCGCGGACTCCGCTGCACGGGATGCGCCCGCCCCGGCGCTCGCTGCGTCGGCGACGCGATCCGCCGCCGCAGTCTCCGCGCCGCCGGACGGCGATACCGCCGCCGTCGCGGCGGAGGGCGCATTCGCCGCCCCCGGCGCCGATTCGCCCTTCATCGCGTCGTCCCGCTGCGCGACGCTCGCACCCCGCTCCGCTGCGTCATCGGCCGCGGCATCGGAATGCGCGCCGCCGTACAGGTACCAGCCCGCGATCGCCGCGAACGCGACGACCACGCAGCCCGCGATCAGCGCGACGGCGAGGCCGGGACGGCGCGGAAGCGCGTCGTAAGCGGGCGGCTCCGCTGAACTCGCACCGTCGGCGCGGGGCGGGTTGTCGTCCGACGGCATCGGATTGGCGGGGCGCAGCGGCGCGACGATCGCGGGCTCCGCCTGCGCGGCGTTGGCGGCGCGGGCGCGGGAACTCCGCGCGATGACCGCCGTCGACGCCGCCGCGACCGCGGCGATCGGCGTCGGCACGGACTGCTCGGCTCCGCAGTGGATGCAGTAATGCGCGCCGGCCGGATTCTGCCTGCCGCAACTCGCGCAGATCATTCGCCTTTCTCCGTCGTGCCCGTGCCACCCGCAGGACGAGCCGCCCAGAACGCGCGGCCGGGACGACCGTTCATCCTGCCCGAAATCGGCCGTCGGTTGAAGCGGTGTGCATCTTTTACACGACGACCGGTGGCCGGGGCGTTGCGGGCAAGCGTCCGATTGGCGCCGGCGGGCGCAAATCTTTCATACACCCGTGCCCCGCGCCGGCACAACGTTTACGATAACCCGCTTCGCCAGCCTCGTCACCCACCTCCCATGCCCGTCGACATCCCCAGGATCGAGCGATTGACGCGCGAGCTGATCCAGGCGCTCGGCGAAGATGCGGACCGCGAAGGGCTCGTCAAGACTCCGGAGCGCGTGGCCAAGGCGCTCACGTTCCTGACGTCGGGGTACCGCACCGATGTGAAGGCGCTGATCAACGGCGCCATCTTCACCCAATCGACGAACAGCATGGTGATCGTGAAGAACATCGAGGTCTACAGCCTCTGCGAGCACCACATGCTGCCGTTCTTCGGCCGCTGCCACATCGGGTACATCCCCACCGGTCGCGTGTTCGGCGTGAGCAAGCTCGCGCGTCTCGTCGACATGTACGCGCGCCGGCTGCAGCTCCAGGAGCGCCTCACCGAGCAGATCTCGCAGGCCGTCTTCGACTCGATCGACGCGCGCGGGGTCGGCGTGATGATCGAGGCGCGTCATCTGTGCATGATGATGCGCGGCGTCGAGAAGCAGAATTCGGAGATGGTGACCTCGTCGGTGCTCGGCACGTTCCGCGAATCGGAGACGACGCGCGACGAGTTCCTGGCGCTGATC
>DASURV010000096.1:0-18958 GCA_036375455.1 Casimicrobiaceae bacterium
GCGCACGATCCGGTGCCCGCCGATCATCTCCTCCAGCACGTGCGTCATCGAGCCGGTGCGCGTCTGCACGTCGCGGGCGATGCGCCGCAGACGCCGGCTGAAATAGCGGATGACGACGGCGACGATCGGCAGCACGAAGAACGTCATCAGCGTGAGCCGCCAGTTGATGTAGAGCAGCCAGACGATGCTGGCCGCGACCGTCAGCGAGCTGCGGATCGCGGTGGTGATCGTCCCCGACGCGGCCTGCGCGAGCTGGTGCGCGTCGAACGTGAGCTTCGACTGGACCACCGCGGCGGGGGTGACGTCGTAGTAGGGCGTGGGCAGCCGCAGCAGCTTGTCGATCAGCGCGCGGCGCAGGTCGAAGACGACGCGATGCCCGGTCCAGGCCATCCCGTAGCCGGAGATGTACGAGCCGATGCCGCGAAACACGAAGACGCCGATGACCGCGAGCGGCAGCCACTGCGTCAGGACGGGATCGGGATGCTGGAAGTTGTTGACGATCGGTATGACCAGCATCGCCATGATGAGGTCGCCCGCCGCCATGATGACCATGCCCACCACCGCGAGGGCGAACGCCCACCAGTAGGGGCGCACGTAATGCAGCAGTCGCCGGTAGAGATGCATGCCGGTCATCGACGGGCCAGTATAGCAGCGATCAATCCTGTCGCTCCCGCAGCAGCTCGCCGTAGAGCGCGACGAGCCGCGCCGTCATCGCGTCGGCGGTGAGCGGCAGCACCGCCTTGCGCGCGTTCGCCCCCATGCGCATGCGCAGCGGCTTGTCGAGCAGCGTGCGCAGGTGCGCGGCGAGCGCGGCGTCGTCGCCGGGCGCGCATGCGAATCCCGCATCGCCGCCGAGCGCGAGCTCCGCCGCGCCCGAGCGCGTGCTGGTGACGATCGGCAGCGCGCACGCCATCGCTTCGAGCGCCGCATTCGGGCACGGATCGTAGAGCGTGGGCAGGACGAAGGCATCGGCGGCGCCGTAGTAGGGACGCGGATCGGCCTGCGGCCCGGTCAGCGTGACGCGGCCGGACAGGCCGAGGGCGCGCGCGCGCTCGGCGTAGCGCGCCAGGTGCTGGTCCTTGCCGACGACGACCAGGTGCGCGGGCGCCGGCAGGCGCGCGAGCGCCGCGATCGACGTCGCGACGCCCTTGCGCTCGAAGCCGGAGCCGACCTGCAGGAACACCGTCGCCTCGTCGGGAATCCGGTGCCGTGTCCGGACCGGCACGCGATGCGCGGCGAGCTCGGGCGTGTACACGTCGCTCGCCACCGCGTTGTAGATGACGTGCAGGCGCTCGTCGGCGACGTCGAACCGGGTGCGGATGTCGTCCTGCACCATCCGCGAATTGCAGATGACGGCGCGAAGCCGCGGGCTCGCGAACATCCGCCGCTCCATCGCGAGGCGGTAGCGGTGATGCGGGTTCACGCGCACACCGAGGCGGCGCAGCGGCGGGAGGTGGCGCAGGCGCTCGTCGAGCCACGCGGCGTGGACGCCGTCGCCGGCGCGAAACAGGTCGCAGCACGCGAGCCGCTCGTGCGACTGGACGAGGTCGACGTCGGCGCGCTCGAGCGCGCGGCACACGGCGCGGGCGAACCCGGCATCCCGCCACAGGCCGCCCACGTGGAACGGATCGACGATATGCGGCTCGATCCCCCGCGGCGCCCCCGACCACGCGCGCGTGTACAGCGCGATGCCGACGCCGCGGTCGAGCAACGCCTGCAGCGCGCTCTCGAGGAAGCGCTCGGCGCCCCCGAACGGGGTATAGCGCTGGCGGATGACGGCAAGCCGCATCGCCGGCCGTCATTCAGACCGCGTCGGCTGCCGGACGGCGCGCGGCGGAATCGGCCAGAAGCGACTCGAAGTGCTCGTGGACGTCCTCCACCGCGAGCGTCGTCAGGCATTCCGAGACCTTGCCCCCTCCGCACCCGTCGATGCCGCACGGGCGGCACGGATGCGCGCGCGACACGACGACGCGCTGCGCCACCATCCACGGGCCCCATTCGTGCTCGCCGGAAGGACCGAACAGCGCGAGCGTCGGCGTTCCCATCGCGGCCGCGATATGCATCGGCGCCGAGTCGACGCCGACGAACGCGCGCGCCCGCGCGGTCAGCGCCGCGAGCTCGGGAAGCGTCAGCTCGCCGGTGATGTCGACGACGCGGGCACGGGCCGCCGCCGACAGCCGTTCGAGGATCGCCGCGACGAGCGCGCGCTCGCGCGGATCGGGCGCTCCCGTGACGACGAGGCGATGGCCCTGCGCACACATCCGCTCGAACAGCGCCGCCGTGCTCGCGGCGGGCCAGCACTTGAAGAACCAGCGCGATCCCGGATGCGCGTGCACGAACGCGAACGCCGCCAGGCCGTGCGCCGCGAGCAGCGCCTCGGCGCGCGCATGCGCGGCGGCGTCGGGCACGAGCACGAGCCTCTTGTCCGGCGCTTCCGGATAGATGCCGATGCGCCGCAGCGCGTCGAGGTTCGCCTCGACCGCATGCCGCGGCGTGTGCCTCGGCAGGCGGTAGAAGTGCGTGAACCGCACGCTCCACAGCCATGCGCGCCGGTCGC
This sequence comes from Casimicrobiaceae bacterium, assembly GCA_036375455.1. Lineage (GTDB taxonomy): Bacteria > Pseudomonadota > Gammaproteobacteria > Burkholderiales > Casimicrobiaceae > VBCG01. The sequence continues at coordinate 2,558 of DASURV010000096.1, forward strand.
GCTCGCGCGTCACCGCAAAGCGCGGCCGCAAGAGGTGCGCGAGCGTCATGCCGCGCGGATGCTCGGTGAGGTGCAGCAGCAGGTCGTAGCGCCGCGCGCGCAGCGCCCGCAGCAGCTTCCATTCCTCGGCCGCCCGCGCGGCGATGCCGCGCCGCTTCCATTCGCGGTCGATCGTGTGCAGTTGCGCGATGGCGGGGTGGTTCGCCAGCATCGGCGCCGTCTCGCGATAGACGAGCGCGTCGATCTCGGCGTGCGGCGCCGCGCGCTTGAGCGTCGAGAACACCGGCGAGGCGAGCAGGACGTCGCCGTGGTGGCGCAGCTTCGTGACGAGCGCGCGGCGGATCTCGGACAGCGGAACGGCGTCCGGCAGGTAGCTCGACATGACCGGCAACGATAGCAAATCGCGCGGCGCGCGGCCGCGGCGCACGCCGTCCTTGTCAGCGCTCACTCGTGCCGGGACCCCCGCCGCTGGCGGCTTGCGCGCTTCGGGTACAATCGCGCCGCACCGCCGCTTCAGAGACTCCCGATGCCGATCGACGCCGTCAACGCCGCCGTCAAGGCGCAGATCCTTGCCGAGGCGCTGCCGTACATCCGCCGCTTCCACGATCGCACGATCGTCGTCAAGTACGGCGGCAACGCGATGACCGAGGCGCACCTCAAGGCCGGCTTCGCGCGCGACGTCGTGATGCTGAAGCTCGTCGGCATGAATCCGGTCATCGTCCACGGCGGCGGTCCGCAGATCGGCGACCTGCTCGACAAGATGGGCATCCAGAGCGAATTCCGCCAGGGGATGCGCGTCACCGACGAGCGGGTGATGAACGTCGTCGAGATGGTGCTCGGCGAGTTGAACCAGGAGATCGTCGGGCTCATCAACCAGCAGGGCGGCAAGGCCGTCGGCCTGACCGGACAGGACGGCGCGTTCATTCATGCGCGCAAGATGCTGCTGCGCAGCGACACCGAGCAGGGGCAGTTGATCGACATCGGGCTCGTCGGCGAGATCGAGCGCATCGACCCCGAGCTGATCAGCCTGCTCGACTCGCGCGATTTCATTCCGGTGATCGCGCCGATCGGCGTCGGCCCCGAGGGGGAGGCGTACAACATCAACGCCGATCTCGTCGCCGGCAAGCTCGCGCAGACGCTGCGCGCCGAAAAGCTGGTGCTGATGACGAACACCGTCGGCGTGCTCGACCAGAACGGCAGGCTGCTGACCGGGCTCACCGCGAGCGAGATCGACCGCCTGTTCGAGGACGGGACGATCAGCGGCGGGATGCTGCCGAAGATCGGATCGGCGCTCGACGCGGTCAGGAACGGCGTCAAGAGCTCGCACATCATCGACGGCCGCGTCGATCACGCGCTGCTGCTCGAGGTGCTGACCAACCAGGGCGTGGGCACGATGATCCGGGCCGACGAGGCGCCGCCTCGCGCGGCCGCGTGACCCGGCACGAACGAACGGCCACCCATGGCGACCAGACCGGGCGAGCGGCGGCTGCAGATCCTGCAGACGCTCGCGACGATGCTCGAGGCGCCGCGCGGCGAGAAGGTGACGACCGCGGCGCTCGCGGCGAAGCTCGACGTGTCCGAGGCCGCGCTCTACCGGCACTTCGCGAGCAAGGCGCAGATGTTCGAGGGCTTGATCGAGTTCATCGAGACGACGGTGTTCTCGCTGATCAACAAGATCCAGGTCGAGTCGCAGGACGGCGTCGCGCAGGCCGAGCAGACGGTCGTCATGCTGCTGCGCTTCGCCGAGAAGAACCAGGGGATGACGCGCGTGCTGATCGGCGACGCGCTCGTCCACGAGGACGAGCGGCTGCAGGCGCGGATCAACCAGCTCACCGACAAGCTCGAGGCGACGCTGCGGCAATCGCTGCGCATCGCGCAGGCGGCCAATGCCTGGCACGGCGACGCGAACGCCGACGCCGCGGTGCTGATGGCCTATGTCGTCGGCCGCTGGCAACTGTTCGCCAAATCCGGATTCAAACGTTCACCGCAGGACGGCTGGCCCCTGCAGCGGAAATTCCTTTTCGGTTGATGAGGCGCCCGAAGCTTCCCCCGCCGGCGCTGGCGATCGCGTTCGCGATGGCGGCGTCGCTCGCCATCGCGCAGCCGGCCGCCGCGCCCGAATCGCGCTGGCAGGCCGACCTGAACCGGCTCGACGCCGACCTGCGGCTGCGACTGCTCACCGCGAAGGAGCCGCGCACCGACTGGCTCGCCGGTGAGCTCGAGACCGCCGACATCGCATCGCGGGTGCGCCATTACGCGGCGGCCCGAACGGCGGCGCCGCAGGAGAAGCTCTACCAGGCGACGCTCGCGACGGCGTGCCTCACGCACGTCCGCCCGCCGCTCCCGGAGTGCGAGACCGTCGACCGGCTTGCGGACTGGGCGCGCCGCGACATCGATAACGGCGTCCCGTCGGTGCTGCTCGCCGACCGCGCGCGCCAGCGGGGCGAGGTCGATGCGGCGGCGAGCAATGTCGAGCAGGCCGCGAGCGCGTCCCGGTTCGACGACTACTGGTCAGAGGTCGCGCTTCACTGGTGGGACTATCTGCGCGCCCTGGCGATCGACGTCGATCCCGCCGCCCGGGCCGAGGCGGCCGTGAGCTACGCGTCGGCGCACGATCTGGCATGGGCGGCGCCGCTGCGCGCCCTGTGTGCCGATCCCGGCGGGCGCAGCGACCGGATGAAGGCGGCGTGCGCGAAGCTGGGCGAGGCGTTGATGACGCGCGGTGCGACGTTCGCGCTGCGGCGAGCCGGCGCGCGCATCGCGGAAATCGACGCCGCCGATCCGAAGGCGCGCGCCGCGGCGCAGGAGCGCCACGCGCGCATCCTCGAGGCGACCGCGCGCTGCGCGCAGGCCCAGCCCGATTTCGCGGCCGAGCTCGAGTCGCCTGCCGCCGCGACCCGCGCGCGGGGGGTCGAGCACTTCGCCGCCTGGGCGAGCGCACTGGCGCGCGACGGCGAAGTCGGCGCCTGCGATCGACTGATCGCGGCGGCGCCGCGCAAGTAGTCTCGGTTTCGTCGTCCCGGATCAGGCGGCCATCGCGCCGTCGATCGTCACCGGCAGCAGCGTCATGACCAGCGTCGCCAGCACGAGGATCACGAGGCGCCAGCGCGCGATCGCGGCCCTCGTTGCCCGCGGCCTGGTCACGATCGCCCCCGGCAGACGATGCAATCGGGATCGCGCGGCACGCGCATTTCGCGCCACTGCATCGACAGTGCGTCGATCAGCAGCAGCCGTCCGGCCAGCGATTCGCCCGCGCCCGCGATCAGCTTGAGCGCCTCGGCCGCCTGCGTCGCGCCGACGATGCCGACGAGCGGCGCGAAGACCCCCATCGTCGCGCAGCGGGTTTCCTCGAGCGCGTCGCCCTCGCCGAACAGGCAGTGATAGCAGGGGCTTGCCGGATCCCGCGCATCGAACACGGCGATCTGGCCGTCGAAGCGGATCGCCGCGCCGGAAACGAGCGGCCGGCCGCGGGCGATGCAGGCGCGGTTGACCGCGTGCCGGGTTTCGAAGTTGTCGCAGCAATCGACGACGACGTCGGCCTCGGCAACGAGCGTCGCGAGCGCGTCGTCTCCGACGCGCGCCGCGAGCGGCCGGAGCGTCACGTCGGGATTGACCGCGGAAAGGCGCGCCGCGGCCGCGTCGACCTTCGGCCGTCCGACGTCGCCGGTTGCGTAGAGAATCTGCCGCTGCAGATTCGTGAGGTCGACGCGGTCGGCGTCGCAGAGCGTGATCGTCCCCACGCCGGCGGCCGCCAGGAACTGCGCGACCGGCGCCCCGAGGCCGCCGACGCCGATCACGAGCGCGTGCGCCGCGGCGAACTTCGCCTGTGCCTCCGGCCCGAGCTCGTCGAGCAGGATGTGGCGGCTGTAGCGCAGCAGTTGCGAGTCGTCCATCTCAGGTAACAGGTAACAGGTGACAGGTAACAGGCAACAGGCGTCGCAAGGCGATGCGTTGCGCGCGCACACGAAGCGTGGCTCGCGGATCCGAGACCCTGGTTCCTGAAACGACAAGGCCCGGCGGTGCCGGGCCTTGTCGTTCGTCCGATACCGGAAACCCGATACCCGCCCCGCTACTGCGGCTTCGCCTGCGCCGCGAGCGATTTGACCGATTCGATGACCGGCGCACCCTTGAGGTGATTGATCGCCTGCCTGAGCTGGAAATCCTGGTCCGAGCCGAAATCGAGGCGGGGCGCGAGCGTTTCCGCCTGCCCGCCCGGCTTCGGCACTGCCTTGATGTCCTGACCCGCCGCCGGGGCCTTGGCGGCCGCGGTCGTCGCCTTCGTCGCGGCGCCCGCGCTCCCGGGCACGTCGAGGTGATGCTCGAGATTCGCCTCGCGGATGCGGTTCGGCGAATCACGGCCGTCGTCGACCAGGATGTCGGGCTCGATCCCCTTCGCCTGGATCGAGCGTCCCGAGGGCGTGTAATAGCGCGCCGTCGTGAGCTTCAATCCGGTGTTGTTGCCGAGCGGCAGGATCGTCTGGACCGAGCCCTTGCCGAACGTCTGTGCGCCGAGCACCGTCGCGCGCTTGTGGTCCTGCAGCGCGCCAGCGACGATCTCCGACGCCGACGCCGTTCCCGCATCGACCAGCACGACCATCGGCACGTTCTTGACGGCCGCCGGGAGGTCGCGCAGGTAGTCGTCGCCGCGGCGCACGTAGTTCTCGCGACTGGCGGTGAGGCGCATCCGCGCGTCCGGCGTGCGGCCGTCCGTGTAGACGACGAGGGCGTCCTTCTGCAGGAACGCCGACGACACCGCGACCGCCTGGTTGAGCAGCCCGCCCGGGTCGCTGCGCAGGTCGAGCACGAGCCCCTTGAGCGGACCATTCGCGTACAGGTCGCGGATCGCCTTGGCGAGATCGACGCCCGTGTCCTCCTGGAACTTGCGAATGCGGATGAAGCCGTAGCCGGGCTCGAGCATCTTCGAGCGGACGCTCTTGACGTTGATTTCCTCGCGCACCAGCGTGAACGTGAGCGGCGTGTCGACCTCCTTGCGCACGACGGTCAGCATCACCGGCGTGCCCGGCTTGCCTCGCATCTTCTCGACGGCCTTCGACAGCGGCATGCCGCGCGTCGCCATGTCGTCGATCTTGACGATCAGGTCGCCGGCCTTGATGCCGGCCTTGAACGCGGGCGTGTCCTCGATCGGCGACACGACGCGCACGACGCCGTCCTCGATGCCCACTTCGATGCCGAGGCCGCCGAACTTCCCTTGCGTATCCACCTGCAGCTCGTGGAACGCCTCGGCGTCGAGGAAATCGGAATGCGGGTCGAGCCCGCGCACCATGCCGTTGATCGCCTCGCGGATCAGCTTGTCGTCCGATACGGGCTCGACGTAGTCCGTCTTGATCTTGCCGAACACCGCGGACAGAAGCTGCAGATCCTCGTACGGGATCGGCAGGCGCGACTCCCGTTGCGCGAACACCGAGAGGTTCAGGCTCAGCAGCAGACCGAGCACCGCACCCATGCCAATCCAACCCGCCTTCTTCATTCCGTCGCGCATCGCCAACCTCGGATTTCGTCGTCGCGACCGGCCGGTTCCCCCTCGAGAACCGCGGCCGATCGCACGTGGGCAAAAGTATACGCCTGACCCCGCAGGGAAACTCAATCGGCGGCGGACGCCTATCCGCCGGACGGCGCCGCCCGGGACCGTCGTCCACGGGCATCGCTGGAATAGGGCCGGGAGGACCGGACGGCGGCCCGCGGATCGCCTGCCGATCGGGGGCAACACGCCGTGCTGCGGCTGGACCGCGAGCCGCCGCGGCGTTGGTCTGCCGCCGCGCGATGAAGTTCCCGCCGGCCGCTGCTCGGGGCGGTCGGCGCGCGGAGCTCAGAACCGCGCGAGCGAATGGCCGGTCATTTCGCGCGGCTTCGGCAATCCCATCATTGCGAGCAGCGTCGGCGCGACGTCCTGGAGCGCGCCGCCCGCCGTCAGGGTCGCCGGGCGCCCGGCGTAGACGCAGGGCACGAGATTCAGCGTGTGGGCCGTATGCGGCTGGCCGGTCGCGTCGTCGTGCATCCGCTCGGCGTTGCCATGGTCGGACGTGATCAGCACTTCCCCGCCGTGCGCGCGCGCCGCGTCGACGACGCGACCGACGCAGGTGTCGAGCGTCTCGATCGCGCGCTTGGCCGCCTCGAAATTGCCCGTGTGGCCGACCATGTCGCCGTTCGCGTAATTGCAGATGATCGCGTCGTAGCGGCCGCTCGCAATGGCGTCGACCAGGCGATTCGTCACCTCGATGGCGCTCATCTCGGGCTGCAGGTCGTACGTGGCGACCTTCGGCGAGGGGACGAGAATCCGGTCCTCGCCGGGATACGCCGCCTCGGTGCCGCCGTTGAAGAAATACGTGACGTGCGCGTATTTCTCGGTTTCCGCGATCCGAAGCTGGCGCAGATGCAGCCGGGCCAGGTACTCGCCGAAGCCGTTGGCGACCACCTGCGGCCCGAACGCGACCGGCAGGCCCTTGAGCTCGTCGCCATAACTCGTCAGGCAGACGAATCGGGCAAGGCGCGGGATGCGCGGGCGCGCAAAGCCGTCGAAGGCGGCATCGGTCAGCGCGCGGGTGAGCTGCCGCGCCCGATCGGCGCGGAAGTTCATGAACACGACGACGTCGCCGTCCTCCATTCGCGTCGGCGCGCCGCCCGGATCGACGATCGCCGTCGGCTGCACGAACTCGTCGCCTTCGCCGCGCGCATAAGCCGCCGCGAGGCCCGCCTGCGCGTCCGGCGCCACATGAGGCGCCGTGCCGTCGACGAGCAAAGCGTAGGCGGGCGCGACGCGCTCCCAGCGCCGGTCCCGGTCCATCGCGTAATAGCGCCCGCACAGCGACGCGACGCGTGCGCCCGGGTGGCGCGCGCAGGCGCCTTCGATGAACGCCAGCGAGGCGCCCGCGCTGCGCGGCGGCGTGTCGCGGCCGTCGAGAAACGCATGCACGGCGATGCGCGGCACGCCGATCGCGCCCGCCATCTCGACCATGGCGGCGATGTGCCGCTCGTGGCTGTGCACCCCGCCGGGCGAGAGCAGGCCGAGCACGTGCAGCGTGGCGTCGCGGTCGCGCGCGACGCCGGTCGCGTCGACGAGCACCGGATTGCGCGCGAACTGGCCATCGCGGATCGCGACGTCGATGCGCGTGAAATCCTGGTAGACGACGCGGCCGGCGCCGATGTTCAGATGGCCGACCTCGGAATTGCCCATCTGCCCTTCGGGGAGGCCGACGCGCAGCTCGGAAGCGTCGATCGTCGTGTGCGGGCAGGTCGCGAGCAGCTCGCGCCAGCGCGGCGTGCGGGCCCGCGTGATCGCGTTGTCGGGAGCGTCCTCGCGACAGCCGAATCCATCCAGGATCAGCAGCACGACCGGGCGTACGGCCGGGACGACGGCCGTCGCTTGCGCGGCGGGCGAGACGGAGGGCGGGACCTGTATTTCCATGCGGCGGGCGGCGGCTGCCGCAGCAGAGCGGCTCGACGGTGAGCTATCATTTTAGTCTTTGCCGTCGTCGCGTCGCGCCATGGCCTTCGCCGTAGATTTCCTCGTCAAGAACTGGCCGCTCGTGCTGGTGTTCGTCGTATCCGGCGCCATGCTGCTGTGGCCGCTCGCCAAGCGGCGGCTCTCGCCGGTCCGCGAAATCGGCACGCTCGACGCGACGCGCCTCATCAACAGCGAGAATCCGCTGGTGCTCGACGTGCGCGAGACCGGCGAGTTCGCCGGCGGGCGACTGCCCAACGCGCTGCATATTCCACTGTCCCAGCTCAAGGATCGGGGCGCCGAGCTGACGAAGCATGTCGCGCGACCGGTGATCGTCTATTGCGAGCGCGGCATGCGCAGCGGCGCGGCCACGTCGACGCTCGCGCGCCTCGGCTTCCAGCGCGTGCAGAGCCTGCGCGGCGGCTTGCGGGCGTGGAAGGACGCAGGATTGCCGGTGCAGAAGTGAGGTTCTGCCGACAGGGTAGAATCGAGCGCTTCGTCTTTCACCGGAGTTTCCCAGCATGGCCGAATCGCCCGCCGCGAACGCGGATTCGCAACCCGCCGCCGCGCCCGGAGGCGGCGCCAACGCGCAACTGACGATCGAGAAGATCTACGTGAAGGACCTGTCGCTCGAGAATCCCGGCGCGCCCCAATCCTTCCAGTTGACCGAAGCGCCGCAGATCGAGATCGGATTGCGCACGCGCGGCGAGCAGGTGGCTCCGGACGTCTACGAGTGCGTGCTGACGCTCACCGTCACCGCGCGCGCCAACGACAAGACGGTGTTCCTGATCGAGGCGGCGCAGGCGGGGGTGTTCGCGATTCGCGGTGTCCCGCCGAACCAGCTCCAGCCGGTCCTTGCGATCCATTGTCCCGCCGTGCTCTTCCCCTACGCACGCGAGACGGTGGCGGACGCGACGATGCGCGCCGGGTTTCCCCCCGTGCATCTGGCGCCGATCAACTTCGAGGCGCTCTACCAGCAGCAGCTCGCGCAGGGCGCGACCGCGACGCAGGCCGCTCCCAACTAGGCGCCGCAACGCGTTCGTGCCCATGGCGTCGACAGGCTCTGGCGGGCGCGCCTCGACCGTCCGCAGTCCGAAGACGTCGGTTGCCGTTCGTGCCCTGCTCGCGCTGCTCGCGCTGCCCCTCGCGGCGAGTGCCGCGGAATTTCGCGCCACGCTCGAGCCGGCGACGGTGCTCTACGATGCACCCTCGGCGCGCGGCAAGCCGCTCTATGTCTATGGACGCGACGTGCCGGTCGAGACGCTGGTGGACGTCGAGGGGTGGACGAAGGTCCGCGACGCGGCGGGCACGATCGGCTGGATGCAGAACAAGGCGCTGTCCGACAAGCGCATGCTGATCGTGCGCGCGCCGAGCGCCGACGTTCGCGCGAGCGCCGACGACGCCGCGCCGATCGTGTTCCGCGCCGAGCGCGACGTGCTGCTCGAGCTCGCCGAGCCGGCGGCGTCGCCCGCGGCGACGTCCAAACCGGGATGGGTCAAGGTGCGTCATCGCGACGGGCCGGCCGGCTACGTGCGATTGGCGCTGGTGTTCGGCTTCTGACGCGAGAGGAATCGGCGCCGCGGCGCGAGTCCCGGATGCCGACCCGTGTCGTGCACGGCGGAAAGCATGCAGAACGTGCCTGACGTCGCGGTGCTCGGGGGCGGCGCCTGGGGAACCGCCTTCGCGGTCCACCTGGCGCTGCGCACGCATGCGCGGCCGCGGGTGACACTCTACATCCGCTCGTCCGCGCGCGCGCGCGCGTGCGTCGCGGAGCAGGAGAATCGCCGTTACCTGCCGGGCGTCGCGCTTCCGCCGGACATGACGATCACGTCCGATCTCGGCGCGCTGCGCGCCGATCTGCTGTTTGCGGCGGTGCCGGTCGCGCAGTTGATGCCGCTGATGAGCGCGCTCGCAGAAGCCCGCGTCTTCGCGCCGCTGCTCTGGCTGTCGAAGGGATTCGTCGCCACGCCCCGGCGCACGCCCGAGTGGGCGCTTGCGCACGAGGCGGCGTCGCCGCAGTGGCCGTATCCGGTGGGCGCCGTGTCCGGCCCGACGTTTGCCGTCGAGGTCGGGCAGGGTCTGCCGACGGCGCTCGTCGTGGCGGCCACCGATCCCGCGTTGACGGATCGCGTCGCGGCGCTCTTGCGCGGCGAGACGCTGCGCGCCTATCCGAGCGACGACCTCGCCGGCGTCGAGGTGGGCGGCGCGGTCAAGAACGTCCTCGCGATCGCGGCCGGCGCGAGCGACGGACTGGGCTTCGGCGACAACGCGCGCGCCGCGTTGATCACGCGCGGGCTCGCCGAATGCGGACGCCTGTCCACCGCGCTCGGTGGCCGGCGGGAAACGTTGATGGGACTCGCCGGGCTGGGCGACCTCGTGCTGACGTGCACGGGGAACCTCTCGCGCAACCGCCGCGTCGGCCTCGGCCTGGCGCGCGGTCAGCCGCTCGCGACCGTGCTGGCCGAGCTCGGACACGTCGCGGAAGGCGTGCCGGCGGCGCGCGCCGTGCGCGCGCTCGCGACGCATCACCGGGTCGACATGCCGATCGCCGACGCCGTGCATCGCGTGCTGCACGAAGGCATCGCTCCGCGCGACGCCGTGCTCACGCTGCTCGCGCGCGAGCCCAGGCCCGAGGCAGACGCGTGAATGTCCCGCGCAACGCATCGAGGCGCTGGACGCTCGGCCTCGCCGCGTGGCTCGCGGCGGCGGTCCCCGCGGCCGTGACGGGCGCGCCGGCCTTCTTTCCGCCGGAGACGCCGGCGCGGCCGGTCGTCGACGTGCTGCACGGCACGACGCTCACCGATCGCTATCGCTGGCTCGAGGACGGCAAGGATCCCGACGTCGCGGCGTGGACGCGCGCCCAGCACGCGGCGACGCTGCAGTTCCTCGACCGCAATGCGCCGCCGGTCCCCGGCATGAGGGAGGAGCTCGCGCGCTACTTCGATCGCGACAAGACCGATCCGCCGCTGTTCAAGCACGGCCGCGAGTTCTTCCAGCGCACGCGGCGCGGCGAGCCGCAGGCGAAGCTCTTCGCGCGGATCGACGGCCGCGAAGTGCTGCTGTTCGACCCGGTCGCGCTCGACCCCTCGGGCAGGACGAAGATCGGCGCCGTCGTTCCCAGCCGCGATGCGACGCGGCTCGCCGTCGGCGTCTACGCGCAGGGCACCGAGCGCAAGGATTTCCGGATCATCGACAGCACGACCGGAGCGCAGGTCGGCCCGGTCATCACCGGGCTCGACAGCTTCGGCTGGGCGCGCGACGAGCGCTACGCGTTCATCACGCCGCGCACCGCGGAGTCCGATGCGGCGCAGCAGCCGATGCGCTGCCTGCGGCATCGGCTCGGCGGCGAGCGCAAGGACGACGAGCTGCTGCTCGCCGTCGACGATGCGAAGAACTATTGCGCGGTGTACGAACCGGAAGACACGGACGTCACCGTCTTCGAGACCGGCGACTTCTGGTCGAACACGATCCGCATCCGGCGTACCGGCTCGACCGAGGCGCCGGCAACCGTCTATTCGAGCGACAGGTTCCGCGCCGAAGGCATCTTCAGGCGCGAGCGGATGTACTTCCGCACGAACGACCACGCCGCCAACTGGAAGCTGATGGCGGCCTCCTATGCGAAGCCGCGCTTCGCCGACTGGACGACGCTGATCGACGAGCAGGCGAGCGTGCTCGACGACGTGACGGTGACGAGCCGGTGGATCGTCGCGACGCTGCGCGAGGACGTGCTGTCGAAGCTCGCCGTGTACGACCATGGCGGCGCGCTGGCGCGTGCGTTGCCGCTGCCCGAGTTCGGCAACGTATCGGGCATCGCGTACGACCTCGACGCCGATCGTGCCTACGCGACGCTCGCCTCGTTCACCGCGCCGTACAAGGTCTACGGGCTCGACGGGAAGGCGCTCGACTGGACGCTCGTCTGGCAGGACGACCCGCCGCTCGACCTGTCGCAGATCGTCGCGACGCGCGTCTACGTCGCCGCGCGCGACGGCGCGCGCATTCCGGTGTTCATCGCGCACCGGAAGGACCTGGCGCGAAGCGGCGCGAACCCCACGCTGCTCCACGTCTACGGCGGCTTCAACAGCACGGTCGCGCCGTTCTACCTCGGCAGCTATGCGTCGTTCATCAACCGGGGCGGCGTATTCGTCGATGCCGGCGTGCGCGGCGGCGGCGAATACGGCGAGAAGTGGCACGAGCAGGGGATGCTCGCGCACAAGCAGAATACGTTCGACGACACGATCGCCGTCGCCGAGTGGCTCGTGCGCGAGCGGTACACGACGCCCGGCAGGCTGGCGGTCGAAGGCGGGAGCAACGGCGGCCTGACCGTCGGCGCGGTCATCACGCAGCGCCCGGATCTCTTTCGCGCCGCGATCTGCCAGGTGCCGCTGCTCGACATGGTCCGCTATCACAAATTCCTGATCGCGCGCTACTGGATCCCGGAGTACGGCGACCCCGGGCGCGACGCCGATTTCCGCTGGATCCTCCGCTATTCGCCGTACCAGAACGTGCGCGCGGGCGTGAATCTGCCGGAAACGCTCGTCGTCGCGGGCGAATACGACTCGCGCGTCGATCCGCTCCATGCGAAGAAGTTCGTCGCCGAGGTGCAGAACCACGTCGGACAGGTGTCGCCGTTCCTGCTCTACATGGACTTCGACAGCGGGCATGGGACCGGCAAGACGCAGCAGCAGCGCGTGACCGATCGCGACTACGAGCTGCGGTTCCTGATGCAGGCGCTTCAGGTGACAGGGAACAGGTAACGTTCGCTGAACCCTGACTGCCGCCACGCCTCGTAGACGGCGACGGCGACCGCGTTCGACAGGTTGAGGCTGCGTACGCCCGCGCGCATCGGGATGCGCACGCGTGCCTCGGGCGCGAACTCGCCGAGGATCGCGTCGGGGAGGCCCGTCGTCTCGCATCCGAACGTCAGCACGTCGCCCGGCGCATACGCGACGTCGTAGGCCGAGCGCGCCGCCTGAGTCGTGAACGCGAACCAGCGCCGCGGCACGCGATCGAGCGCGGCGCGGCACGCGCCGAAGTTGCGGTGCACGCTCACGCGCGCGTATTCGTGATAGTCGAGGCCGGCGCGGCGCAGTTCGCGGTCGTCCATGCGGAAGCCCAGCGGCTCGACCAGATGCAGTTCCGTGCCCGTGTTGGCCGTCAGGCGGATCACGTTGCCCGTGTTGGGCGGAATCTCGGGGTGGACCAGCACGACGGCGAACATGGTCAGGGATCAGGGATCAGGGATCAGGGATCAGGGATCATGGATCAGGGATCAGGGATCAGGGATCGGAGTTCGGGGGTCGGGGGTCGGGGTTCGTCGGCGGCAGCGTTCGCGCGACGACCCACGCCTCGACGCGGGTGGCGCCGGCTGCGCGCACCGCCGCGGCCGCCGCCGCGAGCGTCGCGCCGGTGGTCATCACGTCGTCGACGATCGCCACGCGCAGCCCGGTGAGCGCCGACGTTGCCTCGAACGCGCCGCGAACGTTGCGCGCGCGCTCGCGCAACGTCAAGCCCGCCTGCGGCGGCGCATCGCGCGTGCGGCGCAGTCCCGGTCCGAGCGCCACGCCGACAAGGGGGGCGAGGTGCCGCGCGATCTCCCGCGCGTGATCGAATCCCCGCTCGCGCTGGCGCCGCGCCGCGGGCGGCAGCGCGATCAGCCGGTCGGGCGGCGGCAGCGCCCGCGCATGCACGGCCTGCGCGAGCGCCGTCGCGAACGGCTCGGCGAGCGCGAGCCGGCCGCCGTACTTGAATGCGTGGAGCAGCCGGTCGGCCGGAAAGTCGTAGCGCCATGCGGCGACGGTGGCCGCGAACGCAGGCTCGCGCGCGAGGCAGGCGCCGCACACGGCGCCGCCGGGCGACGGCAGCGCGCATTGCGGGCATGCCGCACCGATGCGCGGCATCTGCGAGGCGCACTCGGCACACAGCAGCCGCTCACCGCTCGCCGCCGCGCACGCGACGCACGCCTGCGGCAACGCGCGGCGCAGCACGTTCACGGCGGCGGCGCCGCGCACGAGGCTGCGCAGCGTGCGCGCGCTGTCAAATTCCGTCCCGCTTGCATTTGACAACATGCCATAGTGTCCCGGCGTTCGCGTGGACATTGTCGGACCGGACCGTCTTTCGCGCGATCGGCCGAATGCACGAGCGCTGCCGGGCCGCCCTCCAGGACGTCCATGCGGGCCTGGGCGACGCAGCAAGCGTGGGAGAGCACACCAGCGTGTCCGAAGCCAACGTCACCTTCGCCCGCCCGCCGGCAGCGCGGGGCGCCGCGCCCGCCGCGATCGACGCGATCGAGACGCTGTTCGCGATGCCGTTTGCCGACCTGCTGCTGCGTGCGCAGCACGTGCATCGCGAGCATCACGCGGCAAACGCCGTCCAGCTATCGACGCTGCTGTCGATCAAGACCGGCGGATGCCCGGAGGATTGCGCGTATTGCCCGCAGGCGGCGCGCTATCACACCGACGTGGCGAGCGAGGAGATGCTCGACGTCGCGCACGTCGTCGAGGCGGCGCGCGCGGCGAAGGCGGCGGGCGCGTCGCGATTCTGCATGGGCGCCGCGTGGCGCGGACCGAAGGAGCGCGACCTCGCCCCGGTGCTCGCCATGGTCGCCGCGGTCAAGGCGCTCGACCTCGAGACCTGCTGCACCCTCGGCATGCTGAAGGACGGCCAGGCCGAGCAGCTCGCGCGCGCCGGGCTCGATTACTACAACCACAATCTCGATACCGCGCCCGAGTTCTACGGCGACATCGTCTCGACGCGCGACTACCAGGACCGGCTCGACACGCTCGAGCGCGTGCGCGACGCGGGCTTGCGCGTCTGCTGCGGCGGCATCGTCGGCATGGGCGAAACGCGCCGGCATCGCGCCGGGCTGATCGCGCAGCTCGCGAGCCTCTCGCCGCAGCCGGAGTCGGTGCCGATCAATCACCTGGTGCAGGTCGAGGGGACGCCGTTGCACGCACGCTTCGGCGGGGCGCCGGCGCTCGATCCGCTCGAGTTCGTGCGCACGATCGCCGTGGCGCGGATCGCGCTGCCGCGGGCGATGATCCGGCTCTCGGCCGGCCGCCGCGAGCTGGGGGAGCCGGTGCAGGCGCTGTGCTATCTCGCCGGCGCCAACTCGATCTTCTACGGCGAGCGGCTGCTCACGACCGGCAATCCCGACGTGGCGGCCGATCGCGCGCTGTTCGACAAGCTCGGACTGGTGGTGAGTGAACGCGCCGCGCAACGGCTCGATCGAACGTAGTGCGCCGCTCGCGCATTTGGCGCTCGCGCTCGAGCGCCGCGGCGCGGAGGGGCTCCTGCGCACGCGCCGGCTCGTCGACACCCCGCAGGGACCGCGCGTGCGCATCGGCGAGCGCACCTTCCTCGCGTTCGCGAGCAACGACTACCTCGGGCTCGCCGGCGCGCCCGAGCTCGCCGACGCCGCATGCGCGGCCGTGCGGCGCTGGGGGGTCGGCGCGGGCGCGTCGCATCTGATCGTCGGTCACCAGCGTCCGCACGATGCGCTCGAGCGGGAGCTCGCCGCGTTCGTCGCGCCCTGCGCGGACGCGCGCGCGCTCCTCTTTTCGAGCGGCTATCTCGCCAATCTGGCCATCCTCACGGCGCTCGCCGGACGCGAGGACGCGATCTTCGCCGATCGCCTCAACCATGCGTGCCTGACCGATGGTGCGCTGCTGTCGCGCGCGGCGCTCACCCGCTACCGGCACGCCGACGTCGCCGCGCTGCGGCGCGCGCTCGGTGCAACGCGCGCGCGGCGGCGGCTCGTCGCGACCGACGCCGTGTTCAGCATGGACGGCGACATCGCGCCGCTGCCCGAGCTCCTCGCGCTCGCCGAAGCGCACGACGCGTGGCTGGTCGTCGACGACGCGCATGGCTTCGGCGTGCTGGGCGAGGGGCGCGGCACGCTCGCGCATTGCGGCCTCGCATCGCCGCGGATCGTGTACATGGGAACGCTCGGCAAGGCGGCCGGCGTCGCGGGAGCGTTCGTCGCGGCGCATCCGCTGGTGATCGAGACGCTGCTGCAGACGGCCCGCTCCTACGTCTACACGACCGCCGCTCCGCCGGCGCTCGCCGAGACGCTGCGCGCGAGTCTCGCCCGCATCCGGGACGATCGCGCGCGGCGCGAGCGTCTCGCGCGCCTCGTCGCGCTGTTCCGCGCGGGGGCAGACGACCTGCGCTGGAAGCTCCTGCCTTCGGTGACGCCGATCCAGCCCATCGTCGTCGGGGACGCGCGCGAAGCAGTTGCCGTGTCCGAGGCGCTGCTCGCACGCGGCATCCTCGTTCCCGCGATCCGGCCGCCGACGGTGCCCGCAGGCACGGCGCGCCTGCGCGTATCGCTGTCGGCCGCCCATGCCGAATCCGACGTGGGCGAGCTCGTCGCGGCATTGCACGCGGTGGCCGCGCAAGCGCGCTGACGAGATGGACAGCGCGGTGGCGCAGGTTCACGTGGAAGCGGCCGGCTTCGGCGCGGCGCTCGTGCTGCTGCACGGCTTCGCGATGCACGGGGGGCTGTTCGCGCCGCTCGTGCCGGCACTCGCGCGCAGACATCGCGTGCACGTCGTCGACATCCCGGGTCACGGTCGCTCGCCGCCCGTCGCGCCGTTCGACCTGCCGTCGCTTGCCGCTGCAATCGATGATGCCCTCGGCGACCGGGACACCCCGCTCGACGTGCTCGGCTGGTCGCTCGGCGGACAGATCGCGCTGCAATGGGCGCTCGTCCATCCCGCCCGCGTGCGCCGCCTGGTCCTCGTCGCATCGACGCCGTCGTTCGTGCAGCGCGCCGACTGGCCCGACGCGATGACGGCCGTCACGCTCGCGCGCTTCGGCGACGAGCTCGCCGCCTCGTATCGCCTCACGCTGCAACGCTTCCTCGCGCTGCAGGTGCACGGCAGCGTCGAGGGTCGGGCGACGCTCGCGCAGCTTCGCAGGCGGCTGTTCGAGCGCGGCGAGCC
>DASURV010000097.1:0-3088 GCA_036375455.1 Casimicrobiaceae bacterium
CCGGCGACGGCCACTTTATCGCCGACCGGATCCAAGGCGCGCGATATCTCGAGCTGCCGGCCCCGCACCTGTCCAACATCCAGGCGGCGTCCGCGTTCACGCAGGCGCTCGTGCATTTCCTCACCGGCCGCAAGGAGTGACCGCTCGATGGACGAACGTGAACGCTACGACCAGGGGATGGAGGTGCGCCGCGCCGTGCTCGGGGATGCGCATGTCGACCGCTCGATCGCGAAGCGCAACGACTTCAACGAGGAGTTCCAGGCGCTGATCACGCGCTACGCCTGGGGCGAGATCTGGACCCGGCCGGGTCTTTCGCGCCATGCGCGCAGCCTGCTGACGATCGGCCTGATGGTCGCGCTCAACCGCGGCGAGGAGTTCCGCCTCCACGTGCGCGCCGCGTTCAACAACGGCGTCACGCGCGACGAGATCCGCGAGGTGCTCCTCCACTGCGCGATCTACGCCGGGGTCCCGGCGGCCAACTCGGCGTTCCACATGGCCGAGGAGGTCTTCGCCCAGATGCAGGTGCAGGGAAGCTGAGCGGGCTACCGCACCAGCGCCTTCAGCAGACCGGGCACCGAGAACAGCGCGCGCGGATCGCCGCTTTCGAGCAGCAGCTCGCGCATCTGCTCGGCGACGTAGGTGCCGGCGTTGCCGCGCCAGGCGAGGAAGTCGTGCAAGGCGGGATGGGCGAGCCACTCCTGGGCGAGCTTGTACGCGCGAAACCGCGGCGCGAACCGGGCGCGGATCGCCGACGCATATTCGCCGGCGACGCCTTGGCGCGAGCGCGCCGAACCGCCCGCCAGCAGCTCGCCGGCGATGATGCCGCTCTCGATCGCCTTGCCGATTCCCTCGCCGGTGAACGAGTACGTCAGGCCGCAGGCTTCGCCGATCACGAGCAGGCCGGGGCGCGACAGCGCCGCGCCGGCGAGCGCCGTGCGCAGCGGCGCGCCGCGCACGTCGGTCAGCGGCTGCGAGACCGCCATCAGCTCGCGCGCCGGCGCGAAGGTCGTCAGGAAGCGCGTCAGCAGCTCGCGCAGATTCGCCGTCGGCGGCGGGCGGCGCGAGTCGGTGAAATAGGCGACGCCGACGTTGAAGACGTGCGAAGGCCCCGGGAAGATCCATCCGTATCCGGGGCAGATGTGCCGGTCGTAGGAGATCGAGCAGTGCCGAGTCACCTCCGAGAGCTCGCGCGGAACGCGAACGTAGATGCGCGCGGCGACCGCGCTCGGGCTGCGCCGCTCGCACACCGCAAACGTTTCGAGCGGCTTCGCGGCGGCGCCGGTGGCGAGGACCGTGAAGGCCGCGCTCACCGTCAGGGCGTCGCCCGTCCGGCGATCGGCGAACCGGGCGCCGCCGACACGGCCGGAGTCGTCCAGAGCTCCGCTGAGCTCGTAGGGCGCGAGAAACGCCGCGCCCGACGCCACCGCCGCCTCGCGCACGATGTCGTCGAAGCGCCTGCGGGGCACGCACTGCGCGTCGACGTCCACCGAGACGTGCACGCCGTTCGGCGCGTAGACGCGAATCGCCGGCACCTGCCGGCTTTCGGCGAGGACGCGGCTTTGCAGTCCCAGCGCCTCGAGCGCGTGCAGCGCGTCGGGTATCAGCGCGTCGCCACAGACCTTGTCGCGCGGGAACTCGCTGCGGTCGACCAGCACCACTTCCCGGCCGCGGCACGCCAGCGTGGCCGCGGCGGCGGCGCCTGCGGGGCCGGCGCCGATGACCAGGATTTCAGTGCTGATCTGCCGCATCGCGCGCCGGCTGTCGATCCGCGCGGACCGCCTTGTCGGATCGTGCAGGATCTACAGCCTGTTAACAGGCCCTGGTGCGACCCCGAGTCCGGACCACGCGGGAAGGGTTTGCTCAGCGGCGGCGGCCGAGGAGCGACCCCAGCACGCCACGGACGATCTCGCGGCCGACGGTCGAGCCGACGCTGCGCATCGCGCTCTTCGCCATCGCCTCGACCAGGCTGTCCTTGCGTCCGCTGCCGGTCATCAGGCCCCCGAGCGACCCCTTGAGCGAGTCGAGGATCCCGCCTCCGGCATCCGGCGCGGCCGAAGTGCTCGTCGACGCGGCCGCGCGATTGGCGAGCTTCTCGTACGCCGATTCGCGGTCGACCGTCGTCTCGTAGGCGCCTTTCACCGGGGACCTCTCCATCACCGCCTTGCGCTCGTCGGGCGTGATCGGGCCGATGCGCGACGCCGGCGGCAGCACGAACGCACGCTCGACGACGCTGGGCCGGCCCTTCTCGTCGAGAAACGAGATCAGCGCCTCCCCGACGCCGAGCTCGCCGATCGCCTTCTCGGTGTCGATCTTGGGATTGGCGCGCATCGTCTCCGCCGCGGCCCTGACCGCCTTCTGGTCGCGCGGCGTGAAGGCGCGCAGTGCATGCTGCACGCGATTGCCGAGCTGGCCGAGCACGATGTCCGGCACGTCGAGGGGATTCTGGGTGACGAAGAACACGCCGACTGCCTTGGAGCGGATCAGGCGCACGACCTGCTCGATCTTGTCGAGCAGGATCTTCGGGGCGTCGGTGAACAGCAGGTGCGCCTCGTCGAAGAAGAACACGAGCTTCGGCTTGTCGCGGTCGCCGACCTCGGGCAGCCGCTCGTAGAGCTCGGACAGCAGCCACAGCAGCATCGTCGCGTAGAGCTGCGGCGACTGCATCAGGCGTTCGGCCGCGAGGATGTTGACGTTGCCGCGGCCGCCCTCGGTCTGCAGCAGGTCGTCGATATTCAGCATCGGCTCGCCGAGGAAATCGGCGCCGCCCTGGTGCTCGAGCTGCAGCAAGCCCCGCTGGATCGCCCCGATCGACGCCGCCGAGATGTTGCCGTACGACGTCTGCAGATTTTGCGCATTGTCGGCCGCATATTGGAGCAGGGCGCGCAGGTCCTTCAGGTCGAGCAGCAGCAGCCCGTTGTCGTCGGCAAGCTTGAATGCGAGCGTGAGCACGCCCTGCTGCGTGTCGTTGAGCTCGAGGACGCGCGACAGGAGCAGCGGGCCGAGGTCGCTGATCGTCGCCCGCAGCGGATGGCCCTGCTCGCCGAAGACGTCGAAGAGCACGACCGGCATCGCCGCGAACGTCGGGACG
>DASURV010000098.1:0-22720 GCA_036375455.1 Casimicrobiaceae bacterium
GGCCGGCGAGCGTGACGCTGCCGCTGCGCGGCGGCGTGAGCCCGACGAGGCTGCGCAGCGTCGTCGTCTTGCCGGCGCCGTTACGCCCGAGCACCGCGACGATCTCGCCCTCGTTCACCGCGAGCGACACGCCGTGCAGGATGTGGCTCTTGCCGTAGAACGCGTGGACGTCGCGCGCCTCGAGCATCACGCCCATCCGGGGCCTCCGCACGCTGACGCCTCTTGCCGCTCGCCGCCGCGCGGGAGGGCGCGATCGGCATCTCGGGACGCTTCGGCGCGGCTCATGTCCCGGCTTCCTCGCCGAGGTATGCGGCGCGCACCGCGTCGTTCGCCGAGATCTCGGCCGGCGTACCCTCGGCGAGCACGCGGCCCTGGTCGAGCACGGTGATGCGTTGCGCGATATCGAACACGATGCCCATGTCGTGCTCGATGAAGAGGATCGACAGCCGGCGGCTCGCATGGAGCGTGCGGATCAGGTCGACCATCTGCTCCGTTTCCGCGTCCCCCATCCCCGCCGTCGGCTCGTCGAGCATCAGCAGGCGTGGCTCCATCGCGAGCGCCAGCGCGATCTCCACGACGCGCTGGTCGCCATGCGCGAGCTCGCCGACGACACGGTCGGCCTTCGCGCCGAGGCCCGCTACGGCGAGGAGCTCGTCGGTGCGCCGCACGATGCGGGCGCGCTGCGCGTGCGGCAGCCACGGGCGCCCGTTGAGGCCGGCCGCGGTCTCCGCGGCGAAGCTCAGGTTCTCGTAGACCGACAGGTCGAGGAACACCTCGGTGATCTGGAACGTGCGCACGATGCCCTTGCGCACGCGGTCGACGACGGGCATCGCGCCAATGTCCTCGCCGTCGAAGCGGATCTCGCCCGCCGTCGGCGGCACGAATCCCGTGATCAGGTTGAAGAACGTCGTCTTGCCTGCGCCGTTGGGTCCGATCACCGCGCGCAACTCCCCCTCGCGCATCGCGAACGAGACGCCCTCGACGGCGCGCAGCGACCCGAAGTGGCGGCTGACCCGGTCGAGGCGCAGCAGGCACTGCGCGCGCTCGCCTCCTGCGCGTCGCGATCCGGCGTCGCTCACGGCGCGCCTCGCGCGCGCCGCGCGAGCAGGCCCAGGATGCCCTTGGGGAACAGCAGCACGATCAGCACGAACAGCAGCCCGATCAGCGTCATCCAGTTGTCGGTGAGGCTCGACAGGTAATCCTGCGCGACGACGAAGATCGTCACGCCGAGCAGAGGACCCCAGAAATTGCGCATGCCGCCCAGCACGATCATGATCACGAAGTTGCCGGACAGGATCCAATGCAGGTCCTGCGGCGAGGTGAAGTTGAAGAGCAGCGCGTTGAGCGTCCCGGCGAGCGCGGTGAAGAGTCCGGAGACGGCGAACGCCGCCCAGATGTAGAGATCGACGCGCACGCCGAGGAACTGCGCGCGGCGCCGGTTCTCGCGGATCGCCACCCACGTGTGCCCGAGCGGCGCGGCGAGCAGCATGCGCATGATCGCCACCGCCGCGGCGAAGCAGACGAGCACGAGGTAGTAGTACTTGGTCTCGTCGCGCACGTCATAGAGCCAGTTGCCGAAATGGATCGGCTGGCGCTGGAAGCCGGCGAGCCCGTCCTCGCCGCCGGTGACCTCGTTCCAGCGCACGGCGACGAAGTACAGCAGTTGTCCGATCGCGATCGTGATCATCGCGAAGTAGATGCCCCGCCGGCGCATCACCAGCGGCCCGAGCAGCGTCGCCGCGATGCCTCCCGCGAGCGTGCCGACGAGGATCGCGAGCGGCGTGGAGGGCGCCAGGTACTTGAGCGTCATGCCCGCACCGTAGGCGCCGAGGCCGAAATAGGCGGCGTGGCCGAACGACAGCCCGCCCGCGAAGCCGAGCAGAAGGTTCAGCGCCAGCGCCGCGATGCCATAGACGAGGATCTTCGTGCCGAGCGCCGTGTACCCGCCGACGATCGGCATCCACAGCGGCAACGTCGCGAGCGCCAGCCACAGCGCGGCGAGCAGGGCCGCGCGCGGTCCGAGCTTGCGCCGCGCGCGCGCGGACAACCCGAGCGAGGTATCGGCCCGCGCGAGCGTGCTCATTCTCGGCCTCCTTGCGCTGGCGGCGAATGACATTGCATCCGCGCGTCGGCCTCTCTCATTCCGCGCGGCGCCGCGCCCTTCGGATCGCCCTCCGTGCTCATTCTCGGCCTCCTTGCGCTGGCGGCGAATGACATCGCATCCGCGCGTCGGCCTCCCTCATTCCGCGCGGCGCCGCGCCCTTCGGTCCTCGGCTCGGCTTCGCCTCGCCCGCCGTGCTCATTCGAACAGCCCCTCTTCGCCGAGCAGCCCGCGCGGGCGGATCACGAGCACGATCAGCATGATCAGGTAGATCACGGCCTCGCTCGCAGCCGGGTAGTAGGTGGTGGTGATGCCGGCGGCGACGCCGATCAGGAGGCCGCCGAGGATGCTGCCGACCAGGCTGCCCACGCCGCCGACGATGATCGCGACGAAGCTCGGCATGACGAGGCTCGCGCCCATCGGCGGGGTCAGCCCGAGCACGCCCGCGGCGAGCACGCCCGCCAGTCCCGCGAGGAGGCAGCCCAGCCCGAAGTTGAGCGCGCGCAAGCGGTAGATGTTGACGCCGAGCGCGGCAACCGTCTCGAGATCCCGCGTGCCCGCTCGGATGCGGATGCCGATCCGCGTGTGGCGCAGCAACAGATACAGACCGGCCACTGCGATCACGGTGATCGCGACGACGAGCAGCCGATAGCCGGTGATGAAGAAGAGCACGGTGCTCACCGGCGAATCGAGTCCGGCCGGCACCTGGAACGGCAGCCCCTGCGGACCCCAGATGCGGCGCGCCAGGTCCTGGATGATCAGCGCGAGGCCGAACGTGAGCAGCAGCGTATAGAGCGGGTCGGGCCGCCGGTAGAGCGGTCGCACCAGCGTGCGCTCCACCACGAGCCCGATCAGCGCCGCACCCAGCGGTCCCGCGACGAGCGCGCCCCAGAAGCCGAGATACGGCGCGAGCGTGTAGGCAAGGTAGGCGCCGATGACGAGGAAGCCGCCGTGCGCCATGTTGATCACCGAGTTGAGGCTCAGGATCAGCGCGAGCCCGAGCGCCATCAGCGCGTAGAACGTGCCCTGGATCAGGCCGTTGAAGGCGTTGAAGAGAAGGAGTTGCACCGGATACAGGCGCGCCGTGCAGCGCGGCGGCCCGCGCGGCACGGCGTCGCGTCGTTCGTCTCAGACGGGGTAGTCGAGCTTGCAGCCGGTCTGCGTCGCGGGCAGCGCGGCCTTGTCGCCGGGAACGATGCTCGCCACCTCGAACAGATCCGGGTACTTGCCGTGGGTGATGATCTCGCCCGGAAATTCGCTCGACATCAACTGGTGATCCTCGGTCCGAAAGTAGACGTCGTTCGGCTGGAGCTTGACCTCGGGCGGCAACTCCAGTCCTTCGAGCGCATGCGCGAGCTTCGCGGGATCGGTGCTCTTCGCGCGCGCGGCGCCGAGCGCCAGCGCATGCAATCCGGCGTAGCCGAACCAGGTGCGCGCGCTCGGATAGCTGCCGTCGGGGTAGGCCTTGCGGTAGCGCTCGACCCACTCCTTCACGTGCGGCGTCCGCGGCTGGTTCCAGTACCACTCGAGCGTCCACCAGCCGATGCGCGCCTCGGTGGGCAGCGCGCGCAGCACCTCGAGCTCGGAGAGCCCGCCGCCGATCGGCATCTTCTTCTGCAAGCCGAACTGCACCGCCTGCTTCATGCAGTTCACCAGGTCCTGGCCGTCGACCAGCAGGATCAGCACCTGCGGGTTGGTCGACTGGGCCTTGATCAGATACGACGAGAAGTCGGTGGTGCCGAGCGGGGAGAGCGAGTTGCCGAGCACCTGACCGCCCAGCCCCTGCAGGATCTTCGCGTAGGCGGCCTGCAGCGTGTGTCCGAACGCATAGTCGGGGGTGATGAAGTACCACTTGCCGCCGAACTTCTTGTAGAGCGTCCCGGCGAGCCCGTTGGCGAGCATGTAGGTCGTCGTGCAGACGCGAAACGTCGTCCAGTGGCATTCGTCGCCGGTGACCGGATCCGTATGGCCGCCGGTCACCATGTAGGGAATGCCCTTCTGGTGCGCGACCTGGTTCACCGACAGCGCGGTGGCCGACGACACCGCGCCCATGATCATCGAGCAGCCGTCCTTCTCGATCAGCTTGTGCACCTTTTGCGCCGCGAGCCCGGCGTTGGCGTTGTCGTCCTCGACGATCAGCTCGGCCGGCCGGCCGAGGATGCCGCCCTTGGCGTTCACCTCCGCCAGCGCCAGCTTCGCGCCGCGAACCTCGCTTTCGCCCTCCGCCGCGTAGGTGCCGGTGAGCGGATCGTGCATGCCGATGCGGATGGGCGTTTCGTCCGCGCCCCACGACACCTGCGGATATGCGACCAGTGGCGCCGCGCCGAGGGCGAGCGCCGCCTTCAGCGCATCGCGCCGAGTAAATGAGTCCATGAAAACCTCCTTAGAGCTTATTGATCTGCACCGCGGCGACTGCAAGAGGGCCGCCCGGCGCCTTGTGGAGGCGTTGCGGGGAGAGCGAACTTGACGGACGTCCGGCCACGCAGCGGCCGCCCGCGACACCGCGCATGCGGCGACGGGTTGGACCGCGAGCCTCGCGAACACCGCAACGGCGCCGCGACTCTCGGTCGGTCTGACCGTCGAAGCCTGCGCGCGGTTCCGCGCTCAGGCGTTCAGCTTCTCGAGCAGCGCGTTGAGCTTCTCCGGCTCGTCGACGCGGCGGATGCGCTCGATCAGCGCCGCGGTCGCCGACACGTCGGTCTGCAGCACCCGCTGCTTCACGCCGAGCAGATGCGACGGGTGCATCGAGAACTCGCGCAGGCCGAGCCCGAGGAACAGGCGCGTCAGTTGCATCTCGCCGGCCATCTCGCCGCAG
The DNA here is from genome assembly GCA_036375455.1 of Casimicrobiaceae bacterium. Classification (GTDB taxonomy): domain Bacteria; phylum Pseudomonadota; class Gammaproteobacteria; order Burkholderiales; family Casimicrobiaceae; genus VBCG01. The sequence goes on from DASURV010000098.1 coordinate 4,917, forward strand.
ACGGCGATCGGCACGCCGGCCTTCGTCGCGCTGGCGATCGCGAGGCCGATCAGGCGCACGACCGCGGGATGCATCGGGTCGTACAGGTGCGACACGGCCTCGTCGGAGCGGTCGACGGCGAGCGTGTACTGGATCAGGTCGTTCGTGCCGATCGAGACGAAGTCGAGCTTGCGCAGGAACGCGCCGATCGCGAGCACGGCGGCGGGAATCTCGATCATGCCGCCGACCTTGACGTCGGCGTCGAACGGCACGCCCTGCTCGCGCAGGCTTTCCTTCGCCCGCGCGATCATCGCGAGCGTCTGGTCGATCTCGGACACCGATGCGAGCATCGGAATCAGGATGCGCACGTTGCCGTAATGCGTCGCCCGCAGGATCGCGCGCAGTTGCGTGAGGAACATCCGCGGCTCGGCGAGGCAGAAGCGCACCGCGCGCAGGCCGAGCGCCGGATTCGGCGCCACCCGGGCGAGGCCCTCGAATTCCTCCTTGTGCTTGTCCGCGCCGAGGTCGAACGTGCGAATCGTCACCGGCCTGCCCTGCATGCCGGCCGCCACCGTGCGAAACGCCTCGAACTGCTCGTCCTCGGACGGCAGGCCGCTGCGGTTGAGGAACAGGAACTCCGAACGGAACAGCCCGATGCCGGTCGCGCCGTTCGCGAGCGCGTGCTCGATGTCGTCGGGGAGCTCGATGTTGGCCTGCAGGTCGACGAAGATCCCGTCGAGCGTTTCCGCGCGCTTGCTCCGCAGCCGCTTCAGCTTCTGGCGCGCGAGCCCGAACTCGTTCTGCTTCAGCCGGTATTCGGCGAGCACGGCGCGGTCGGGGTTGACGATGACGACGTGATTGCTGCCGTCGACGATCAGCGTCTCGCCGTCGCGGATCAACTGGCGCGCATTGTGCGTGGCGACCACCGCCGGGACGTTCAGGCTGCGCGCCACGATCGCCGTGTGCGACGTCACCCCGCCGAGGTCGGTGAGGAACGCGCCGAAATGATGATGCTTGAACTGGATGACGTCGGCCGGCGACAGGTCGTGCGCGACCAGGATCGTCTGCTCCTCGACGCTCGGCGGCGGCAGCGATCCCGGCCGGCCCATCAGGCGCTTCAGCACCCGCTCGCCGACCTGCACCACGTCGGCCTTGCGCTCGCGCAGGTACGAATCCTCGATCTGCTCGAACTGCTCGACGAGAACGCCCATCTGCACGGCGAGCGCCCACTCGGCGTTGCAGCGTTGCTCGGCGATGATCCGCTTGGGCGCCTCGGAGAGCGTCGGATCGTTCAGGATCATCCAGTGCACGTCGAGAAACGCGCCGAACTCGCCGGGCACGTCGCCGCTCGTGAGCGCCGCATGCAGTCCTTCGAGCTCGCGCTGCACGTCCTTGACGGCGCTTTCGAAGCGCTCGATTTCCGCCGCGACCTGCGCCTGCGGAATCGCGTAGTGCGCGACCTCGCGCGTCGCGTGCGAGACGAGCTGCGCACGCCCGATCGCGATGCCGCCGGATACGCCGACGCCGTGCAGCGCGAAGCTCACCATGCGCGCACCCGCCCGTGCGGAAGGCAAGCGCTCACCATGCGCGCACCCGCCCGTGCGAACGGCAAGCGCTCACATGCGCTGCTCGAGGCCGTCGCTCAGCAGCGACACGATCGCGGTCATCGCCGCCATCTCGTCCGGGCCGTCGGTTTCCACGCGGATCGTCGTTCCCACCGCCGCCGCGAGCAGCATGACGGCGACGATGCTGCGCGCGCTGGCGCGCCGCATCCCGTTCACCAGCGACACGTCGCAGCGGAAGCGCGACGCGATCTGGACGATCCTGGCGCACGCCCGTGCGTGGAGCCCGTACCGGTTGGTGATTTCGATTTCGCGTATCAGCATGGCGGTCCGTTCGCTCATCGTGAAGGGAATGCCTCTCGCCACCAACGACGAGAGCCTCCCTATGGAGCGGGGACGCTGCGGATTGGTTCCGCCCGGATTGCACGGCCGATCGGGGCGCGCGGCGCCGCATGCGGCGGGTCTTCACTGGCCCTCGCCGAAGCAGTCGTTGATCAGCGCGCACAGCGCCTCCATCGCCTGCTCCTCGTCGGGACCCGCGATCTCGAGCGTGACCTTCGAGCCCTTGCCGGCGGCGAGCATCATCACGCCCATGATGCTCTTGGCATTGACCTTGCGGCCGTTGCGCATCATCTGCACGTCGCTGTCGAACCGGGCGGCGAGCTGCGTGAGCTTCGCCGACGCGCGCGCATGCAGTCCCAGCTTGTTGATGATCTCGACCTCGCGTCGCTGCATGATGGTGACTCGATCCTCCCGTGACAGGTCACGCAGTTCGCCAACGAGCCTACAGGTGCAGCACGCCCTCGCACCCGCCCGAGATCGCCTTCTTCACGAGCAGATCCATGCCCTTCGTCCGGTAAGTGAATGCTCGCACCAGCATCGGCAGGTTCACGCCCGCGATCACCTCGACGCGGCCCGCCTGCGCGAGCTTGGCGGCGAGGTTGCACGGCGTGGCGCCATAGAGGTCCGCGAGAACGGCGACGCCTTCGCCGGTGTCGAGCGCGGCCACCGCCTCGCGCGCCCGCGGCAGCAGCTCGAGCGGATCGTCCTGCGCGCCGACCGCGAACACGCCGAATTGCGGCGGCCGCGCGCCGAGCACGTGCGTGACGGCGTCGACGAGGCTTTGCCCGAGCGCGCCATGCGCGACGATCAAAAGGCCGATCATGCCGGTGCGCAGGCGCGAAGCAGCGCGTCGGCGAAGCGGCCGCCGACGTCGAAGCCCGACTGCTCGGTGATCTCGACGAAGCACGTCGGGCTCGTCACGTTGACCTCGGTCAGGAACGGGCCGATGACGTCGATGCCGACGACCAGCAGCCCGGCCGCCCACAGCGGCTGCGCCAGCGCCTCGCCGATCTCGCGGTCGCGCGGCGAGAGCGGCTGCGCGACACCGCGCCCGCCCGCGGCGAGATTGCCGCGGGTCTCTCCCGGCTTGGGAATGCGCGCGAGCGAATACGGGACCACCTCGCCCGCGATCAGCAGGATGCGCTTGTCGCCCTCGACGATTTCCGGGATGAAGCGCTGCGCCATCACGGTGCGCGCGCCGAGCTGCGAGACGGTCTCGATGATGACGTTGCGGTTGGGATCGGCCTCACGCACGCGAAATACCGACGCGCCGCCCATGCCGTCGAGCGGCTTGATGACCACGTCGCCGTGCTCGTCGATGAATTCGCCGATGCGGCGCGCGTCGCGCGTGACGAGCGTGGGCGCGATGAAATCGGGGAAGTCGGCGATCGCCATCTTCTCGTTGTAATCGCGGACGGCGCGCGGGCGGTTGAACACGCGCGCGCCCTCGCGCTCGGCGGCCTCGAGCAGGTACGTCGAGTAGACGTACTCCATGTCGAACGGCGGATCCTTGCGCATCAGGACGGCGCCGAACGAGCGCAGCGGCCGCTCCTCGGGCTCGCCGGCCGCGTACCAGTCGTGATCGTCGGCGCGCAGCTCGACGGGGCGCGTCCTCGCGTGCGTCGCACCGTCCTGCCAGTAGATGTCCGGCTGCGCGAGCGCGAAGACGCGGTGGCCGCGGGCCGCGAGCGAGCGCATCATCGCGACGCTCGAGTCCTTGTACGCCTTCAGGTCGGGCAGCGGATCGAGAACGAACGCAAAATCCATGGGCCGGGCGCAGCGTGCGCACACCTCCGGGCACGCCCCGCGAGGGGCGCGCTCGGAGATGCGCATGGGCGGTCATCGTACCGCATCCGCCGGGTCCTTCGCGCCGCGCCGGCAACGCGCGGCGGGTCGCGGCGCGCGCGCTTCAGCCCTCGTACTTGAACGACAACGCCAGGCGCGCACGGTACGCGAGCACCTTGCCGCCCTCGATCTTGACGTCGAGCTTCACCACTTCGGCGATCCGCAGGTCGCGCAGCGACTTGCCCGCCGTCTCGACCGCATTTCGCGCCGCGTCCTCCCAGGACGTGTCGCTGCTGCCGACGACGTCGATTACGCGATAGACGCCTTCCGCCGATGCCGCCTTCTTCGCCATGGCCTTCTCCTCGTCGATGGACTCGATCGCACCCCGCAGGGCTGCGGGGGGCGTTTCCACGATACCGATTTGGACAGGGACGGACAACCCGCAGTCAGCCGGCGCCTTCGCGACCGATGTCCCGCCACGGCATCAGGTGGATCGCGTTGGCGAGCAGCGACGCGCCCGCGGCGACCCCGACCTCGATGCCGTTGCGCCGCGCGACGTGCGTCGGCACGCGCAGCGTGAGCAGCGCGCCGCGCGCGGCGGCGACCCGGATGCCGATCGTCGTGTCGTCGCCGAGCGCCAGGCATTCCTCGACGGCTCCGGACACCGGGTTCTCGTGCTCGCCGCGCGAAGGCCGGTCGCGCCGGTGCAGGACGATGCCGCTCACCGGGACGGTCCACGCGACGCGCGTGCCCGCCGCATAGGGCGGCGCGTGGGCGACCTCGAGCACCACGCCCTGCCAGTCGAGCAGCGCGCGTCCCGTCGTCGCGTCGTGGGCGCGGACGACGCCCTCGAACACGTTGCGCAGATCGACGAGCCGCGCAACGAGCGCGTCGACCGGTCTCGTCATGACCTCGTGCGGGGGCCCGATCTGCAGCGTGCGCCCGTGATGGAGGATGCACATGCGATCGGCGAGCATCGCCGCCTCGTCGAGATCGTGGGTGACCAGCACGATCGGCATCGCCAGCGTGCGACGCAGCCCGGCGAGCTCGCGATAGAGCTTCTGCCGCGTCACGCGGTCGACCGCGGCGAACGGCTCGTCGAGCAGCAGCACCTGCGGATCGCGCGCGAGGGCGCGTGCCATCGCCACCCGCTGCTGCTGCCCGCCGGACAGATGTGCCGGCCGCCGGTGCTCCAGCCCGGCGAGGTGCACGCCTGCGAGCAGCTCCCGCGCGCGCCGCTCGCGGGTATCGCGCGGGCGGTGGCCCAGCGCGGCCATCACGTTGCCGAGCGCGCTCAAGTGGGGAAACAGCGCGTATTGCTGGAACACGAGGCCGACGGAGCGCCGTTGCGGGGGCGCGTTCACGCGCAGCCGCGTGTCGAGCCAGACGCTGCCCGCGCACGTGATGCGGCCTCGCGCCGCGCGCTCGAGCCCGGCAATGCAGCGCAGCAGCGTCGACTTGCCGCTGCCCGACGGCCCGGTCAGCGCGAGCAGCTCGCCCGGACCGCAATCGAACGTCGCGTCGAGGGGAATCGGAACGTTCTGCGCGACGCGTACGGCGAGGCGGCCGTCATCCACGCGCCGGCTCCGCGCGCGACGCGGTCGAATACGCGATCGCGATCGCGACGAGCGACAGCGCCAGCAGCACCGCCGCCATCAGCCCCGCGCCCTGGGTGTCGAACGCCTGCACGCGGTCGTAGATCGCGATCGCGATCGTGCGCGTCTCGCCGGGAATGTTGCCGCCGACCATCAGCACGACGCCGAATTCGCCGAGCGTGTGCGCGAACGTCAGCACGAGCGCCGACAGCACCCCAGGCCACGCGAGCGGCAACTCGATCGCGGTGAAGATGCGCCACGGGCTCATGCCGCAGCACGCGGCCGCGGGCCGGACATCGGCCGGGATCGCCTCGAATGCGCGCTGCATCGGCTGGATCGCGAAGGGGAGGTTGAAGATCACCGATGCGGCGAGAAGCCCCGCGAAGCTGAACGCGAGCGGGTGTCCGGCGAGCGCATCGAACGCGCGCCCGAGCGGCGAGCGGGTGCCGAACGCCGACAGCAGGTAATAGCCGAGCACGGTCGGCGGCAGGACCAGCGGCAGCGCGAGCGCCGCCTCGACGAGCCGACGCCCGGCAAAGCGGCGCCACGCGAGGACGCGCCCGATCACGATTCCCACCGGCAGCAGGATGCCCGCGGTCCACGCGGCGAGCTCGAGCGAGAGCGTGAGCGCCTGCCAGTCCATCAACCGCCGGGCGGAAGTGCGCCGTCGAGTCGCGACCGCGCGGCGGCGCGCTGCGGAGGCTCGAACCCGTAGCGCTCGAGGATCGCGCGCGCGGCGGGCTGCTGCAGGAAGTCGTAGAACGCGCGCGCCGTGGCGCCGGCGCCCTTCAGCAGGGCCATCTTCTGCACGAGCGGCTCGTGCACCGACGCGGGAAGCAGCACGTACGCGCCACGATCCGCCATCGTGGGCGAGCGCACCAGCGAATAGGCGACGATCCCGCCCTGCGCGGCTCCGCTCGCGGCGAATTGCGCGGCCTGCGTGATGTTCTCGCCGAGCACCAGCCGTGGCGCGATCGCCTGCCAGAGCCCGGCGTGCATCAGCGCCTGGCGCGCGGCGCGACCATAGGGCGCAAGCTCGGGATTGGCGATCGCGAACTTGCGCAGGCGCCCGTCGGCGAGCGCCGCCGCCACGCCGCGCAGTTGCGCGTCGGGCTCGATCGGCGAGCCCTTGGGCACGAACAACGCGAGCCGGCCGACCGCATAGACGACGCCGTCGCCGGCCGTGCGTCCCTCGCGCGCGAGGTCGTCGACATACGCGGCGTCGGCGGAGAGGAACAGCTCGAACGGCGCGCCGTCGGCGATCTGGCGGCGGAAGTTGCCCGACGACCCGAACGCGAGGCGCACGTCGCCGCCGCCCGCCCGCCCGAAGGCGGCGACGATGTCGGGCAGCGCGAACTGCAGGTTCGAAGCCACCGCGACGTTCGGCACGTCGGCGCCGAGCGCCGGGCCACCCGCGAGCAGCGCGGCGACGGCGAGCGCCGCCAGGCGGGGTGGGCGGGGCGGCGCCGTCATGCGCATTCGTCGTATTCCGTGATATATAACGAGGCGCACTATAACGCGCCGGGGATCGCCTGTCCATCGGCGCTTCCGGCATGGCAGACAGCGCGGCGATTCCGGTGTTCAATGGCGCGTCTGCCGACCCGGTGCCGCAATGAATTCCCCCGATGCCTCGTATTTCCCGCGCTGGACGCTGCGCCCCGAGGGCGTGATCGCGCCCGAGGAGCGGCTGCCGGCGGGTCAGACGCTCGCGCTCGGCCTGCAGCACGTCGTCGCGATGTTCGGCGCGACGGTGCTCGCGCCGTTGCTGATGGGCTTCGACCCCAACGTCGCGATCCTCTTTTCCGGCATCGGCACGCTGATCTTCTTCGTGCTGGTCGGCGGCCGCGTGCCGAGCTACCTCGGGTCGAGCTTCGCGTTCATCGCGGTCGTGATCGCGGCGAGCGGATACGCCGGCAGCGGCCCCAACGCCAACCTGGCCGTCGCGCTCGGGGGCATCGTGGCGGCCGGCGTGCTGTACGTCGTCATCGGGCTCGTCGTGATGGGCGCCGGCCATCGCTGGGTCGACCGCCTGATGCCCCCGGTCGTCACCGGCAGCGTCGTCGCGGTGATCGGGCTCAACCTCGCGCCGATCGCCGTGAAGGGCATTGCGGGGAGCGCTCTCGACACGTGGATCGGGATCGCGACGATCGTCGCCGTCGGGCTCATCGCCGTGCGCGCACCGGGGCTCGCGCGCCGCCTGCCGGTGCTGCTCGGCGGTCTCGCCGGATACCTGCTCTACGCGCTTTGCACCAACGCGATCGGGCTCGGCAAGCCGATCGACTTCAGCGCGGTCGCCGCGGCGCCGTGGATCGGATTGCCGCGGCTCACGGCGCCCGCGTGGAACGCGCAGGCGATCGCGCTGATCGCGCCGGTGGCCGTCGTGCTGGTCGCCGAGAACCTCGGTCACGTCAAGGCCGTGGCCGCGATGACCGGGCGCAATCTCGACGCCTATCTCGGCCGCGCGTTCGTCGGCGACGGGCTCGCCACGATCGTCGCCGGCATGGGCGGCGGCACGGGCGTGACCACGTACGCCGAGAACATCGGCGTGATGGCGGTGACGCGGATCTACTCGACGCTGCTGTTCGTCGTCGCGGCCGGCGTGGCGATCGCGCTCGGCTTTTCGCCGAAGTTCGGCGCGCTCATCATGACGATCCCCGGTCCGGTGCTCGGCGGCCTGTCGATCGTCGTATTCGGTCTCATCACCGCGACCGGCGGACGAATCTGGGTGCAGAACCAGGTCGATTTCTCCCGCGCCCGCAATCTCGTCACCGCCGCGGTCACGCTCACGGTCGGCGCCGGCGATCTCGCGCTGAAGCTCGGCGGATTCACGCTCGGCGGCATCGGCACCGCCACGTTCGGCGCGATCCTGCTCTACCAGCTCTTTCGCGACGACCAGGCGTCAGCGCAGTAGCCGCGTGAGCGCGGCGAGGTCGGCGGCGCCGGCCCGCGCGGCGCTCGCCTCGATGCGGCGATAGCGGCGCACGACCTCGGCGCCGAGCGGCGTCACGCGCGTGCCGCCGCCGCGCGAGCCGCCCGCCTCGGCGGCGACGACCGGGGTCTCGAAGCAACGATTCATCGTGTCCACGAGCACCCAGGCGCGCCGATACGACATCCCGAGCGCCTTCGCGGCCGCCGTGATCGAGCCGGTGGCGCCGATCGCCTCGAGCAGGTCGATCTTGCCCGGACCGAGCGCGATGTCCTCGCCCTTGGTGATGCGCAGGCGGAACTGGATGCGGGTGGTCTCGAGCGCCATCGCGGAGCGGATCATGCCGCCGCGCGGGCGGGCGGCATGCCCTTCACCCGGCCGCTACGCCACATCCTCGTCCGGCTTCGGGCCGGGCGGCGCAGTCGGAAACGCTTTCAGCAGCGGCGCTATGATGTCCATCGGCAGCGGGAAGACGATCGTCGAGTTCTTGTCCGCGGCGATCACCGTGAGGGTTTCCAGGTACCTAAGCTGAATCGCAAGCGGCGCCTGCGCGAGCACCTGCGCCGCCTCGAAGAGCTTCTGCGCCGCCTGCATCTCGCCCTCGGCGTGGATGACCTTCGCGCGGCGCTCCCGCTCCGCCTCCGCCTGGCGCGCGATCGCGCGAATCATCGATTCGTTGAGATCGACGTGCTTTATCTCGACGTTCGAGACCTTGATGCCCCACGACAGCGTCTGCGCGTCGAGCGTCTGCTGGATGTCGACGTTGAGCCGCTCGCGCTGCGACAGCATCTCGTCGAGCTCGTGCTTGCCGAGCACCGAGCGCAGCGTCGTCTGCGCGAGCTGGCTCGTCGCCATCAGGAAGTTCTCGACCTCGATGATCGCCTTCTGCGGATCGACGACGCGGAAATAGACGACTGCGTTGACCTTGACCGAGACGTTGTCGCGCGAGATGACGTCCTGGCTCGGCACGTCGAGGACGACGGTGCGCAGGTCGACCCGCACCATCTGCTGGATGCCGGGCACGAGGATCACGAGCCCCGGCCCCTTCACCTTCCAGAAGCGCCCGAGCTGGAAGACGACGCCGCGCTGGTACTCGCGCAGCACGCGCAGCGACGACACGGCGAGGAGGACGACGAGGAAGATCAGGATCAGCGGACCGAACAACGCCATGTCAGGCTCCTTCGAGCTTTCGAACGACTCCCGCACGGGAGGCGCTCAGAGATTCCTCGGTCGGTACGACGCGCGGCAGGACCCCGTCCATGCCGACGACGCGAATCTTCTGGCCGCGCGCGAGCCGCGACGCCGTGCGCACCTGCCACGTTTCGCCGCGAATGCTCGCCCAGCCGGTTTCGGTCGCGTCGTCCAGCATCTCACCGTCCGCGCCCACGAGCGACCCGACGCCGCTCACGATCGGCGCGCGGCGCGCGCGAACCGCCATCCGCACGACGACGATGACGAACGCGACGGTCACGAGCGCCAGGACGCCGATCAGCGTGAGCGGGATGCCGAAGCCCGGAACGTCGGTGTCGATCAGCATCAGCGCGCCGATCACGAACGCCACGACGCCGCCGATGCCGAGCGATCCGAACGCGGGCACGAACACCTCGGCGACCATGAAGGCGATGCCGATCGCCATCAGCGCGAGCCCCGCGTAGTTGACCGGCAGCAGGTGCAGCGCGTAGAGGCCGAGCAGCAGCGAGACCGCGCCGAACACGCCCGGGAACACGTAGCCGGGGTGGCCGAACTCGAAGATCAGCCCGTAGATGCCGAGCAGCATCAGGATCATCGCCACGCTCGGATCGGTGATGAGGGCGAGGGCGCGGAAGTGCCAGTCCGGCGCGAACGCGATCGTCGGGGCTCCGGCGAGCTGCAAGACGCGCTCGCCGGAGGCGACGGCGACCTTGCGCCCGTCGAGCTGGCGCAGCAGGTCCCGCTCGTCGCTCGCGATCAGCTCGACGACCTTCTGCTCCTTCGCCTCGACCGCCGACAGGCTTGCCGCCTCGGTGACCGCCTTCTCGGCCCACTCCACGTTGCGGCCCCGGAGCTGCGCCAGGCTGCGGATGTACGCGGCCGCGTCCTGCATCGCCTTGCGCTCGTGCGCGTCGGCGGGAGCCGGCTTCTTGCCGTCCTTCTCGGAGGGCGCCGGCGGGGGGGAGAACCCGATCGAAACGGGTGTGGCGGCGCCGAGGTTGGTGCCGGGGGCCATCGCCGCGATGTGGCTCGCGTACAGGATGTAGGTTCCGGCGCTCGCGGCGCGCGCCCCCGATGGCGCGACATAGGCGGCGACGGGGATCGGCGAGGCGAGCAGATCCTGGACGATGCGGCGCATCGACGTGTCGAGACCGCCCGGCGTGTCGAGCGTCAGCACGACCAGTTGCGCATGCTCGCGCTCGGCGTGGGCGAGGCCCCGCTGCAGATATTCCGCCGTCGCGGGCCCGATGACGCCGGTCACGCTCAGCGTGACGACCGGCGCGGGCGCGGCCAGCGCGGACATCGCCAGGAGCGCAAACGCCAGTGCGAAAGGCCGAACGTTCATCGAATGGGCTGCCACCGTGGTGCGGGCCGCTTCATTATCCCCCGTCCGCTGCCGCGCTTCCCGCGAGCGCGCTTCCCCCGCGACTCCGCGGCGAAAAGTGCTACCCTCGACAGTCGTTTCGGTGCACAGTGCCGGTCCCACGAGCCCGGTCCGCGACCGGAGGGCACACGATGCGCGATTACTACGTCGACTGGGGGTTCCTCGAGAATCCGCTGCAACCGAACGCGCTCAACCCCGACGACCGCGGCGAGCGGCTGCTCGTCGGCCGCGAAGGCGAGGTGGACGTCGTCTGTCGCCGGCTGCACAAGCAGAAGAAGATCACCTGCGTCGAGGGGCCGGTGGGCTTCGGCAAGACCAGCCTGGTCAACATCGCCGCGCACAAGTGCTTCAAGGCCTTCGCCCGCAAACAGACCGACCAGCTCCTCATTCCCTGCCGGCAGACGTTCCAGCTCGACAAGGCCGACACGACCGAGTCCTTCTCGCTGCGCGTGTTCATGGCCGTCGCCCAGACGCTGCTCGAGCTCTCCGAGAACATGAAGGGACTCGGTCTGAGCATGGAAGGGATGGGCCAGGTCGACAACTGGCTCAACTCGCCGCGCGCCAAGGCCTTTTCGATGGGCCTCGGCGGCGTCAGCGCCGGCATGGGGATCGCCCCGAACGCGTCGTCCGGCTTCGCCATCAGCGGCTTCGAGAACCGGGTCGCCGGCTGGCTGACCGAGATCTTCCGCACGCACGGCAACGGCGGCGTCGTCTGCATCGTCGACAACCTCGAGCTGCTCGAGACGACGGCGAAGGCGCGTGCGACGCTCGAGGCGCTGCGCGATCGGCTCTTCAACACGATCGGGCTGCGCTGGGTGTTCTGCGGCGCGCACGGCGTCGTCCACAGCATCGCGTCGTCGCCACGGCTGAACGGCTTCACGACGCGGCCGGTCGTCGAGGTGAACCACCTGAGCCCCGAGGCCACCGACGCGGTGCTGCAGAGCCGGATCGTGGAGTTCGCGGTGGATCCCGACAAGACCTACCTGCCGATCGTCCCGACGAGCTTCAACGAGCTCTACAAGGTGCTGAACTTCAACCTGCGCGACCTGCTCTCGTATTCCGACAACTACTGCACCGAGGTGTTCGACAGCGGCCTCGCGCCGAAGAACGACGCCGGCAAGGCGCGCCGCTTCGAAGGCTGGCTGCGCACCGAAACCGTCGACCAGTATCGCTCGCTGCAATCGCGGATCCAGACCGACGCCTGGACGGTCCTCGACACCGCGATGGGGGCGCAATTCGCGGGCACGTTCGGCCCGGGCGACTATCCGGTGTTCCGCGTCAACGACCTGAAGTCGCTATCGCAGGACACGTTCCACAAGGTGCTGCGCAGCTTCGAGAAGCACGGGCTGCTCGACCGCTCGGTCCGCGAGGGCGACGACGACGAGGGCAAGCAGACGCTGTACTCGGTCACGAGCAAGGGCGCGCTCGTCCATTACGCGCGCGTGCAGACGAAGGAGGCGCGCGTGCCCGGCACCGTCGACTGGCTGAAGCGCTCGAGCCAGATGTAGGCGGCGACCCTTTCGCCGCGCCGTGGCGCGCGCGGCGAAAGGGCTACCCGATCACGGCGTGCGCCGCGGCGGCAACGCGGCGCGGCGCAGCACCGGGCGCTCGCCGAACTGCGGCTTCGCCGACTTCTCCGCGAGCGCGAGCGCCGCCTCGAGCGCCTTCTCGAGCTGCCGATCGCGTCCCGCCCGCGCGTCCTGCGGCGCGTTGTCGACCTCGATCTGCGGATCGGTGCCGTGATTCTCGACGTTGAATCCCACGTCGGTGAACCAGAACGAGTACTCGGGCTGCGTGGTCTCGGTGCCGTCGACGAGCCTGTGCCGCGGATTGATGCCGATGACGCCACCCCAGGTGCGCGTGCCGAGCAGCGGGCCGATCTTCATCAGCTTGAAGCAGTGCGAGAAGATGTCGCCGTCCGAGCCCGCGTGCTCGTTGGCGAGCGCGACCACCGGGCCCGCCGGCGACTCGATCGGGTACGGCTCCGGCTGGCCCCAACGCGTGAGGTCGTAGCCGATGCGCCTGCGGGCGACCTTCTCGAGCAGGAGCTGCGACACGTGGCCGCCGCGGTTGTAGCGGACGTCGACGATCAGCGCGTCGCGATCGCACTCGGTGCCGAAATAGCGGTGGAACTCCGCGAACCCCGCCGACATCATGTCGGGCAGGTGCAGGTAGCCGACGCGGCCCTGCGACGCGTCGTGGACCCACGAGCGATTGCGCTCCACCCACTCGCGGTAGCGGGCCGGCACCTCGTCGGCGAGCGTCGTCACGAGGACGTTGCGCGTCGCGTTCGCCGAGGCGAGCGTCAGCTCGACCTTGGCCTTCGCCTGGTGCACGAGCAGCGCCTGCGGCGGGCGCTCGCGCGAGACGGGCTGGCCGTTGACCGCGACGATGCGCTCGCCGGGCTTCGCCTGCACGCCGATCGCGTTGAGCGGCGAATCCGCGCCGGCATCCCACGGATCGCCGTCGACGATGCCCGCGATCTCGTAGCTCGTCCCGTCCGCGGCGAGACGCAACTCGGCCGCGAGCTGCCCCAGCGTGAGCGGCGGCGGCTTGCGGTGATCGCCGCCGGCCTCGTACGCGTGCGACGTGCCGAGCTCGCCCTGCAGCTCCCAGATCAGGTCCGAGAGCTCGCTGCGCGTCGCGATGCGCGCGAGCAGCGGCTCGTAGCGGCGATAGACGGCCTGCCAGTCGACGCCCGACATGTCCGGCACCCAGAACTGGTCGCGCTGCAGTCGCCAGACCTCGTGCAGCATCTGCGACCATTCGCGCCGCGGGTCGACCGACAGGCGCACGCGGGACAGATCGATCCAGCCGCTCTTGCGCGACGGCTCGTCGCCCGAGGGTGCGACGCGCTCGCGCGGATCCGGCTTGCGGTCGGCGCGGATCGCGCGCAGGCGCTTGCCTTCGCGCAGCAGCAGCGTGACGCCGTCGTTCGCCACGACGAAGCGGTCCGCCCTGTCGACCAGCGTCTCGCTCTTCATCGTCCGGAAGTCGAACTGCTCGAGGCGCCCCGGCGACTCCTTGTGGCCGCCGCGTCCGTGCGCGCCGGCAACCGGCAGCAGCGTCCACACGACCTTGTCGCCGGCCACGCCGGCGATCTGCCCGAATCGCCCTTCGGGCACCGGGAAGGCGGCGACCCGGCGCGCGATGCCGTCGAGATCGACGCGAATCGCCTGCGGCTTTTCCGGCTCCGCATTGCGCGCCTTCGGCTCGTCGTCCTGCATCCCCTTCGGCTCGGGCTCGAACGGCGGGCGCTGATCGGCCTGCAGCGCGACGAGGTAGGGGCGCGCGGCGCGCGGGAAGGAGAGCTCGAACTGCACGTTGTCGTAGACCGGGTCGAACGTGCGCAGCGACAGGAAGTACAGGTACCTGCCGCCCGGATCGAAAGCCGGGGAGTAATCGCGGAACTCCGGCTGCGTCGCGAGCGCGCCGCGCGCATTGGCGACGTCGAAGAGCTTGATCGCCGAATGCCGCGGATTCACCCAGAACGAGTACGCGAGCCATCCGCCGTCCGGCGACCACGCGAGATCCTCGGATCGGCCGCTGTCGCTGCGATCGATCACGCTGAACGTATTCGCGTCGAGGTCGGCGACGAGCACCTCGTGCCGATGGTTGGTGATCGCGATCCTCGTCCCCGCCGGCGCCGCCCGCATGGCGACGACGCGCCCGATGTCCCACGGCAGCGTCTTCGCCTGCCCGTCGCGGATCACGACGAGGCGCTCGTCCTGCGTCTCGTCGCTGACGGCGACGAGCGTCTCACCGTCGGCGAGCCACTGGCCGCAGCGATAGCGAACACCGTCGGCAACGCCGAGCTGGCGCACCGCGCCTTCCCACAGCGCGAACGCGAAGAGCTTGCCGCGCGCCTCGATCGCGACGCTGTGACCCGCGGGATGCACGTCGAATCCGGCGAGATTCTCGGCGGCATCGACGAACTTGCGCGCCGCCTGCGTCCGATGCGACGGCACGTCGATCGCAAGCCGCGTCGTCGCATCGGACGCGGGATCGAACAGCCAGAGGTCCGCGCCGCACTGATACACGACGCGCCTGCCGTCGGTCTGCGCATGCCTTGCATAGAAATCGTCGTGATCGGTATGGCGCCGCCGCTCCGACCCGTCCGGCCGGCACGAATAGAGGTTGCCCACGCCCTCGGCATCGGACAGGTAGTAGATGCGCGCGCCGATCCACATCGGGCTCGTGAGGTTGCCCGGAAGCTCGCTCATGCGCCGGAACTCGCCGCTGCCCGTGGCATCGACCCACAGATGGCCGGCCGTGCCGCCGCGATAGCGCTTCCAGCGCGCGGGATCGGCGGTGTTGCGCCCGATGACCTTCGCGCTCGCGGGGCCGAATGCGAGGTGGTTGACCTGGCCGAGCGGAATCGGCTCCGGCATCCCGCCTTCGACCGGCAGCGTGAACGCGCGATAGTTGCGGAAGAACGGCTGGCCGTACGTCGTGACGAACAGGATGCGGCCGTCGGGGGCGAAGCCGCGCACCATCACATCGGGGCCGAGCCACGTCATCCGGCGCGCGCTGCCGCCCTCCGCGGACATCAGATACACCTCCGGGTGCTGCTCGTCGCGGCCGACGAACGCGATCCAGTGGCCGTCGGGCGACAGCGCGGGGGTCGAGGGCTCGCCGAGACCCGCCGTCAGCCTGCGCGCCACGCCGCCTTTCGCATCGACGCGCCACAGGTCGTCGTCGCAGACGAAGACGATCGTGTCGTCGCATATCGTCGGGTGCCGGAGATAGCCGCGTTGCGCCATGATGAGGAGTTCCGCAATCGATCGAAGTGCGTGATTCTGCCGCAATCGACGCCAACGGCATCGCCCGACGCGAATATTCCCGCGGGCGCCCGCCCCCGCAAAGCAGGGTCAGAGACGACTTCTCAGGGGCGAGCGTGCGCCGACGCAGGAGCAGTCCAAAGGCGTCTCCGACCCTACTTCGTCGTCTCGACGTCGACGTAGATCCAGTCGGCGAGCAGCACCGGGTGCGCCTTGTAGCCGACCACGCGCGGCTGCACGAGCGCGTTCTGGTAGCGCGCCGTGCCGAGCCGCCACGGCATGTCGGTCTCGAACCGGCGCATCATCTGCTCGAAGAGCCGGTCGCGATCGGGAGAGTCCGGCATCAGGCGCGATTTCTCGTAGAGCGCATCGTACGTCGCGGACTTGTAGCACGCGACATTGCTCTGCCCGACGTTGCCGCCGTAGAGAAGCTGCATGAAGTTGTCGCCGTCCGGATAGTCGGCGATCCAGCCGTAGCTCCAGACCTGGTGCTTGCACGCGATCGCCGCGCGGATCTGGTCGGCGAGCTTGCCCTTCTCGATCGTCATGCGAATGCCGATCGAGTCCATCGCCTTCTTCCAGAGCTCGTCGAACTCGCGCGCCGTCGCGTCGGTCTGGCTCGCGAACGTGAGGACGAGCGGCCTGCCGTCGGGCAGGTGGCGGTAGCCGTCGGGACCCTTCCGGTAGCCGAAGCGGTCGAGCAGCTCGTTGGCCGTGGCGGGATCGTGCCGCACGCCGCTGCGATAGCGCGGGTCGTACCCGGCGACGCCGGGCGGAATCACCATCTGCAGCGCCGCCGCCTGCCCCTTGCGAATGATCTCCACCTCGGCGTCGACGTCGTAGGCCATCGCGATCGCGCGGCGCAGCGCGAGCTTTTCCTTGCCGAATCCGCCGATCACCGGATCGCGCATGTTGAACGCCGTGTAGTTGATCGCCGGCGCGAGGATGCGCGACAGGTACACGCCCTTCTGCTGCAGGTCGGGCGCGAGCTTGCCGCCGGGCAGGGCTACCGGCGCGAACGTGGCCGGCAGGTTGAGCAGATCGAGCTCGCCGCGCTGGAAGGCGAGCCAGCTCGATTGCGGCTCTTCCATCACGCTGATGTCGATCGTGCCGATCTGCGGCATCTTCCGCCCGCGCATCCGGGCGGCGATCGCCTTGTCGACGGGGTCGTCGCCAGGCTCGAAGTTCCAGGTGTAGCCGCGAAAGCCGGGATTCGCCTCGAGGATCATCTTCGACGCGGGCACCCATTTCTTCAGGACGTAGGGCCCGGTGCCGACCGGATGCGCCGCGGTCTCGCCCGGATAGGCCTCGACGACCTCGCGCGCAACGGCGGCGAGCGCCGGCAGCGCGAGCACCTGGGCGAACGTGTAGTCGCTGTGCGCGAGCGTGATGTCCAGCGTGTACCGATCGGGCGCGCGCAGCCCCGCGACCGGCGCGTCGTAATCGAAGCGGTCGCCGTGCTTGCGCGCCCTCGCGGCGAGATCGTCGAGCCCCGCGATCTTGCCCTCGACGTAGAACGCGTTCGGCGAGCGGTTCTTCGGATCGACGAGGCGCTTGATCGCGTAGATGTAATCGCCGGCGGTCAGCTCGCGCGGCCTGCCGTTGAACGCCGGGTCGGCGGCGAAATGAATGCCCTTCTTCAGCTTGAGCGTGTAGCGCTTGCCGCCGTCGGCGACCACCGGCAGCGCCTCGGCCGTCAGCGGTGCGAGCTTCGCCGGCCGCGCGAGGTAGTCGAACGTCAGCAGCGGCTCCATGATCGCCGCGATGACCGCGCCCGAATAGATCTCGCTCGCCTGCGCCGGATCGAAGCCGGTCTCAGCGCGCGGCAGCGCCACGCGCAATACCTTGGCGGGATCGGCACCGGCCGCCTGGAGGCTCGCGGCGAGCAGCGCGCCCGCGAGGGCGCGCGCGATCACGCGGCTGCAATGCATCTCTCACCCGTCAGGCAACGTAGACGGTCTTGATGTTAACGAATTCCTTGATGCCGTAGCTCGAAAGCTCGCGGCCATAGCCGCTCGCCTTGATGCCGCCGAACGGCAGCCGCGGATCGGAGCGCACCGCGTCGTTGACGAACACGCAGCCGCTGTCGATCAGGTCCGCGGCGATCCGCTCGCCGCGCGCGGTGTCGCGGGTAAGGACCGCCGCGCCCAGACCGAACAACGACGCATTGGCGAGCGCGACCGCCTCGGCCTCGTCGCGCGCGGGCACGACCGCCGCCACCGGTCCGAACAATTCGTCGTCGAACGCCGGCATGCCGGG
>DASURV010000099.1:0-24302 GCA_036375455.1 Casimicrobiaceae bacterium
AAGCCGCTGCTCGACGAGGCGATCGGCCTCGCGGAATCCAAGCCGGACAAGGTGCTGCTGGTGCATCGCGGCGTCGACCCGGCTGCGAAGCGGGTCGCAGGGCGCGACGTGGACTGGGAGGAACTGCGCGCGCAGCACCTCGACGCGCAGGCGCCGGTGGCGTGGCTCGAGTCGAGCGAGCCGTCGTACATCCTCTACACCTCCGGCACGACCGGCAGGCCGAAGGGCGTGCAGCGCGACACCGGCGGCTACGCGGTCGCGCTCGCCTCGTCGATGCGGCGCATCTTCTGTCTCGCTCCGGGCGAGACGATGCTTTGCACGAGCGACATCGGCTGGGTCGTCGGCCATTCGTACATCGTCTACGGCCCGCTGATCAACGGCTCGCCGACGATCCTCTACGAAGGCCTGCCGATCCGCCCCGATCCCGGGATCTGGTGGAGCCTCGTCGCGCGGCATCAGGTGAAGACGATGTTCAGCTCGCCCACGGCAATCCGCGTGCTGAAGAAGCAGGACGTGTCGTACATGCGGAGGCACGACCTGTCGTCGCTTCGCTACCTGTTCCTCGCGGGAGAGCCGCTCGACGAGCCGACCGCGCGCTGGGCGGCCGAGGCGCTCGGCGTTGCGATCATCGACAACTACTGGCAGACGGAGTCCGGGTGGCCGATCCTCGCGGCGCAGCTCGGCGTGGAGGACACGCCGCGCAAGTTCGGCTCGCCGTCGTTCCCGGTGTACGGGTACGACGTCAAGCTCGTCGACAGCGCCACCGGCGCCGACGTCGGGACCGACGAGCGCGGCGTGCTGACGATCGCGCCGCCGCTGCCGCCCGGGTGCATGACGACCGTGTGGGGCGACGACGAGCGGTTCGTGGCGACCTATTTCGCGACGATTCCGGGACGCATGCTCTATTCGACGTTCGACTGGGCGACGCGCGACGCCGAAGGCTATTACTTCGTGCTCGGCCGCACCGACGACGTGATCAACGTCGCCGGGCACCGGATCGGCACGCGCGAAATCGAGGAGGCGGTGCAGGCGCATAGCGGCGTCGCCGAGGTGGCCGTCGTGGGCGTTCACGACGAGGTCAAGGGGCAGGTGCCGATCGCCTTCGCCGTCGTCAAGGACCCGGCGCGTGTTGCCGACGCCGCGTCGTCCGAGGCGATGCAGCGCGAGATCATGCAGACGGTCGATCGGGAGCTCGGCGCGATCGCCCGCCCGTCGCACGTGCACTTCGTGACGCTGCTGCCGAAGACACGCTCGGGGAAGCTGCTGCGCCGCTCGATCCAGGCGCTGGCCGAATCGCGCGACCCCGGCGACCTGACCACGATCGAGGACGCAGGAGCGCTCGAGCAGATCCGGGCCGCCCTGGGGACGCCGCCGCCGCGCCGCTAACGGCCCGCGCCCGGTGCGGCGGGCGGCTTCGCCTCGGGCCGCCGATGGCGGTGCAACCCGGGGCGGCGGGGGGCGAGGGGCGCCGATAGGCGATAATCGCGGTTTGTCCGCGATCGCCAGAATGCCCGCATCCCCGGCCACCCCTGCGTATGTGCCGCTCGCCGAGGTCGTCCGCGGCGACACGGTCGAAAGCGTCCATTTCGGGGCCGTCGCCGTCGTCGATCCGCGCGGCCGGCTCCTGCGCTCGGCCGGCGACCCCGGTGCGCTCACCTATACGCGCAGCGCGCTGAAGCCGCTGCAGGCGCTGCCGTTCGTGGCGGCGGGGGGCGTCGAGCGCTTCGGCTTCTCGAGCGCGCAAGTCGCGCTGATGTGCGCCAGCCACTCGGGGGAGCCGCGGCACGTCGCCGGCGTCGAGGACATGCTCGCGCGCTGCGGCTGCTCGGCGGCCGACCTGCAATGCGGGACGCACGCCCCCGGCTTCTACGAGGCACGCGGCGACGTGCCGCCACCGCCGCCGTACTCGCCGCTGCAGCACAACTGCTCGGGCAAGCACAGCGCGATGCTCGCGTATTGCGTCCAGCATGGCCATTCGAAGGCCGATTACCTCGCGCCCGACCACCCGCTGCAGCAGACGATTCGCCGCGCGGTGGCCGCATTCACCGGCGTCCCGGAGGCGCGGCTCGTTCGCGGCATCGACGGCTGCTCGGCGCCGAACTATGCCGTTCCGCTGGCCGCGCTCGCGCGGGCATTCGCGCGGCTTGCAACCGCCGATTCCGATCCCGACCTTGGAAACGCGCCGGCAACCGTGGCGGCGGCGATGACGGCGCATCCGGAGATGGTATCCGGCGAGCAGCGCAGCGATCTCGCGCTGATGCAGGCGGGCCGTGGCGACTGGGTGACGAAGATCGGTGCGGAGGGCGTGCAGGCGATCGGCATTCGCAGCCAGGGGCTCGGCATCGCGATCAAGGTTGCCGACGGGCAGAAGCGGGGACTCTACCCGGCGATCGTCGCGGTGCTCGAGGCGCTCGGCGTCGTCGACGCCGCCGCCCGGCAGGTGCTCGCCCCCTGGGCCCGGCGCACGATCCGGAACTACCGGGGCATCTCGACGGGCGAGGTGCGCCCGGCGGTGGTCCTGGACGGGTTCCGGGGCTGAACTTGGAGCGCGCCGAATGGTCTGTTGCCTCAAGTGTGCGCCACGTGCCGTCCGCGATGCCGAAGCAGGCGCGGGGACGGTTCTGCCGGCAAACGCGCCCGCCGTTCGGCGGGTATAACAACGACATGAATCAGGGACTGCCCGCTTAATGGGTGATCGCGAAGTCGATCAGCAGCTCGTGCTGCGAGCGCAACGCGGTGACAAGCGCGCCTTCGAGCTCCTGGTCGTCAAATACCAGCGCAAGCTGGGGCGGCTGCTGTCGCGCCTCGTGCGCGACCCGGCGGAGGTGGAGGACGTGACGCAGGAGGCATTCATCAAGGCGTACCGCGCGCTGCCGAGCTTCCGGGGGGACAGCGCGTTCTACACGTGGCTGTACCGGATCGCGATCAACACGGCCAAGAACTACCTGGTCGCGATGGGCCGGCGGGCGCCGACGTCGACCGGGTTCGACCACGAGGACGCGGAGAGCTTCGAGGATGCCGAGCAGCTCCGCGATACGGCCACGCCCGAGGCGGAGCTGCTCGGCAAGCAAATTGCAGCGACGGTGAATCGGGCGATGGAGCAGTTGCCCGACGATCTGCGCACGGCGATCACGCTGCGCGAGATCGAGGGACTGAGTTACGAGGAGATTGCAAGCGTGATGAATTGCCCGATCGGCACGGTGCGATCGCGCATTTTTCGCGCACGGGAGTCGATCGCGGCCGAACTGCGGCCGCTGCTCGGCACCGACGAGAACCGGAGATGGTGATGAGCGAGCAAATTTCGCGTCTGATGGACGGCGAGATCGACGCGTCGGAGCTGGACAGCGTCTGCGCGATGCTGAAAAGCGAGGCGGCGATGGCGACGTGGGGCTGCTATCACACGATCGGCGACGCGCTGCGCGGCGAGACGGCGGTGACGCGCAGCGTCGGCACCGCCGTTGCGCGCCACCTGGCCCAGGAGCCGACGGTGGTCGCGCCGCGCACGCGCCCGGTCTCCGGGGTGGCCTCCTGGGCGTGGGCCGTCGCCGCGTCGGTGGCGGCGGTCACCGTCGTGGGCTGGACCGCCTACACGATGATCGACGCGACGCCGGCCGGCCTCGCCAAGGCGCGTGAAGCGGGGACGGTGCGAGCCGCCCAGATGCGTCCGGCCACGGTGCCGGCCGATTACCTGATCGCGCACCAGGAGTACGCGCCGGCGAACGCGTTGCAGGGCGTGGGCCCGTACCTGCGCGACGTCGCGGCGAGCAATCCGGCGCGTCCCGCCGTCGCGCAATGACGGTCCCCTGACCACGAACCAACCGTCACCGCCGATGCGGCACCCGTCTCGCCTTGCCCGCCTCGCCTCCGGCCGGCTCGTCCCGGCCGTATTTGTGCTGGCCCTCGCCGCGTCGACGGCGCATGCCGACGATGCGATGCAATGGCTCGCCCGCGCGGCGCAGGCGGCGCGCCAGTTGAACTACGTCGGCACGATCATCTACCAGATCGGCCCGCGCGTCGAATCGTCGCGGATCACGCACCTCAACGACGGCGGCCGCGAATTCGCGAAGCTCGTCAACCTCGACGGTCCGGCGCGCGAAGTCGTCCGCACGCAGGGCGAGGTGCGCTGCTATTACCCCGATGCGAAGCTGATGCGCATCGAGCCGGGCACGTTCCGCAACGTGTTTCCCTCGCTCCTGCCCGAGCAGCAGCAATCGCTGTCGCGCTTCTACGAATTCAGGGTTCTCGGCGACGACCGCGTCGGCGGCCGGCCGGCGCAGGTCGTCGTCTTCGAGCCGAAGGACGGGCTGCGTTACGGCCATCGCTTCTGGTCCGACGCGGCGACCGGCCTGCTGCTCAAGGCGCGCGTGCTGAACGAGCGCGGCGACGGCGTCGAGCAGTTCGCATTCAGCGACCTCACGATCAACGCGCCGATCGATCGCTCGATGGTGGAGCCGTCGTGGCCGACCGTCCCCGGCGACTGGCAGGTGCTCGAAAGCGCTTCCGGCGACGTCATCCCGCAGGACACCGGCTGGACGGTGACCCGCGTGCCCCCCGGCTTCGCCAAGATCATGGAGGGCTTCCGCAAGCTGCGCGGGCACCGCGAGCGCGTCGCGCATCTGGTATTTTCCGACGGCCTGGTCTCGGTCAGCGTGTTCGTCGAGCCGCTCGTCGCCGCGTCGTCGCCGCCCGGCTTCCTGCAGAAAGGCGGGCTCAACGTCTACAGCATCCGGCAGGACGAGCACCTGATCACCGTCATGGGCGAGACGCCGGGCGCAACCGTGCGCCAGATCGCCCACTCGGTCGTGCACCGCTGATACCGTCATCCGAACCGCCCGCTCCATTACAACCAGAGGAACGTCATGTTCTCCCGCTCGAAGTCGCCCGCCGCCGCGATCGGCGCGGTGTTCGTCATGCTGATGTCGCTCGCCGCGGCGATGCCCGCGGCCTCGCAGGGGCGTGCCGGCGCGTTACCCGATTTCACGGACCTCTACGAGCGGCAGGGACCCGCGGTCGTGTCGATCGACGTCACGCAGAAGGCGCGCCGGCAACGCTTTCCCGACATCTCCGAGGACGATCCGTTCTACGAGTTCTTCCGCCGTTTCGGTCAGATCCCGCGCGGCGGTCCCGGCGGGCAGCGCGAATTCGAGCAGCAGTCGACGGGATCGGGATTCATTCTTTCGGGCGACGGCTACATCGTGACCAACGCCCACGTCGTCGACGATGCGAGCGAGGTCACCGTGCGCCTGTCCGACAAGCGCGAGTTCGTCGCCAAGGTGATCGGCAGCGACAAGCGCACCGACGTCGCGCTGCTGAAGGTCGACGCGAAGGACCTGCCGCGCGTCGTGATCGGCGATCCCGACAAGCTCAAGGTCGGCGAATGGGTCGTCGCGATCGGCAAGCCGTTCGGCCTCGAGAACACGATGACGGCGGGCATCGTGAGCGCCAAGGGGCGCGACCTGCCGCAGGAGAACCTGGTTCCGTTCATCCAGACCGACGTCGCGATCAATCCCGGCAACTCGGGCGGACCGCTCTTCAACATGAAGGGCGAGGTGGTCGGCATCAACTCGCTGATCTATTCGCGCACCGGCGGCTACATGGGGCTCGCGTTCGCGGTGCCGATCGACGTCGCGATGAACGCGGTCGGTCAGCTCAAGGACAAGGGGCGCGTGACGCGGGGCCGCATCGGCGTGCAGATCCAGGAGCTCACGAAGGAGGCGGCCGAGGCGTTCGGTCTCAAGCAGGCGAACGGCGCGCTGGTGAACGGCGTCGAGAAGGATGGGCCCTCCGCGAAGGCGGGCATCGAGACGGGCGACATCATCCTGAAGGTCGATGGTCGCGACGTGCGCTCGTCGAACGATCTGCCGCGCATCATCACGGCGGTCCGGCCGGGAACGAAGATCACGCTGACCGTGTGGCGCAAGGGCGCGCAGAAGGACATCCCGGTCACCGTCGCGGAGATGAAGGAGGACGCGGGGACGCCGCAGCAGCGCCGCAGCACGCCCTCGCCGAAGGAAAAGGCGAAGCCGAACCGGATGGGCCTCGTGCTCTCCGACCTGACCGACGAGCAGCGCAAGGAGCTCGACCTCAAGAGCGGCGGCGTGCTGATCGACGACGTCGTCGGCGTCGTGCGCGGCAACGTGCAGCCGGGCGACGTGATCCTCGCGATCATCCAGCGCGGAGCGCCGACCGAGGCGAAGACGGCGGCGCAGGTCAACGAGTACCTCGGCAAGCTCGAGAAGGGCGCGTCGGTGACGCTGCAGGTGCGCCGCGGCGACAATTCGTTCTACACGACGCTCAAGCTCGGCAACGGCGAGTAGCGACGAGGGCGGCGGGTAGACGATCCGATGGCAACGGTCGCGGCGCGTCGCGCGCTCGGAATCCGCAAGCTTGATTTCCTACGGGTCCCGGCGCTGCTTCGCTCGTCAACCCACGACTTCGCTCGCAGCGCCACCCGCAACGGAAATCGCGGCTTACTCGCGCTCGCCGCGCCGTGACCGCCGCCCCGGACGCGGCAGTGGCGCGCCCCGAGCTGACGCTCCTCGTCCGCGCGTACTGTCATCTGTGCGACGAGATGCGCGCGGCGCTCCTGCCGATCGCCGAGCGCGCCGGTGCGACGATCGTCGAGATCGACGTCGACGCGGAGCCTGCGCTCGAAGCCGCGTTCGGCGAGCGCGTGCCGGTGCTGCTGCACGGCGGCGTCGCCGACGGTCGCGAGCTGTGCCATTTCAGGCTCGATGCGGCGCGCGTCAGGCGAGCGCTTGGCGTTGCGCCGTGACCCCGTTGCCGGCGACCTCCTCGGGCGGGCCGCTCGCTCCCCACTTGCCGAGCGTGCAGATGCGCTCGTCGCCGGCCAGCTCGCGCAGGAACACGGCCTGCGCGATCGCCGGCACGCCATGCTCGAGCGCGGCGGGCACCGTGGCCGCCAGGCCGGCGCGCGTGTCGGCATCCGCAAGCGCCTGCGCGAGCCCCTCGCGGTCGACGGACAGCGGCGCGCCGGACGCGATGCGCAGGTAGACGCGGCCCGTGGCCTGGTCGGCGAAGTTGATCTCGCGAAAGCGCTCGACGCACTGCCGCAGGAAGCCGGCGTTCCGCGCCGGCGCCAGCAGCTCGCGGTCCGCGTAGAGCATGTCCGGCGCGGTGGCGTTGACGTTTACGCGCCGGTACCGCTCGACGTCGAGCAGGCAACCGACGTCGAGGATGTTCATCGCGTCGTTCCAGCCGAACGCGACGGTGCGCGGGCGCTCGGGAAGGTGCACGCTGTTGTCGAGGAATTCGAAGTGCACGCGCTTGTCCTTGCGCCGCACCCACGTGAAGAACAGCTCCGGCATCCCCGAATACGCCTCGACGCCGTGCGCGAGCGTGTCGTCGACGGACTTGTAGCGGCCCACTTCGAGCCCGCGGTTCCAGGCGCGCTCGACCAGCGACGCCGGGGGCGTGATCATGAAGAACAGATAGAGGATGTGGCCGAAGCGTGTCAGCAGGTTGCTGCCGGCCTCGTCGGAATCGGGCGCGAAGCTGTCGAAGCGGAAGCGATCGATCAGCAGATGCGGCATCTGCCCGCGCGCCCCCTTGCGCGCCATGTAGCGGTCGAGCTTCTCGTCGACGATCTTGAGCTCCTCGCCGGTGAAGGCGCCCGCGTACCTGTAATGCGGCCCGAGCGAGGCGTAATCGAGGAGCTGCTTGCGCCAGATGTCGGGGCTGATCAGCGCGAACTCGCCCCAGTCGACGCCGATCTCGCGCGCAAGCTTCCGCTGCAGCGGCCGCAGCGTGCTCTTGCCCGATGCCGAGGCACCCTTGGTGTTCAGGACGACCGGGTGCTCCTGCGGCGGCAGGCGGCGGTAACCCTCGGCATCCGCGGCCTCGACGATCCACGGCCCGATGATCCGGCCGATCGCATCGCTCGCGTGCTGGTTGCAGGCGAGGTCGGTGGCGAGCCGCGCGATCGTCTCGCGACTGCCCCATACCCGGCCGTGGCGCACGAGCACCGCCGACACCACCCGCGCAAGCGCCCGGTAGGCCGCATCGTGGAGCGGATCGCCGCCCGCATGGGCGCGTGCCTCCCATCGCGCGGCGATGCGCGACTCGCGACCCGGTCCCTCGTCGGCGCTCGTCGTCTCGATGCGCCGGCGCGCGAGAAATGCGAAGCGTCCGAGCCCGCGCGGCTCTTCGACGCGAGGCGCCGGCGCCTCGAACAGCGTCGCGACCTCGCCCTCGATCAGCGCCGCGAGCTCGCGCCGCAGCGCGTCGTACGCGCCGGTGACCATCGCCATCCGCGGCTCGACGTGGCGGGCGAGGATCGTGCGCGTGATCTGGCGGAAGTTGATGCCGAGATCCTCGATCTTCGACCCGTCGGGCACCGAAAGGTCGGCGGTGACTCGAATCAGCAACTCGTGCAGCGCCAGCCGCTCGGGTCGAAACGCGACGACCTCGCCGAGGTCGAGGCCGGAGAGGTCGCGCAGCTCGCGCGCCGCGGCGAGGCTGGTGAAGACGTTTTCGGGCCGCAGGAACGTGCAGAGAGGGCGAATCGCGTCGGGCACCTGCGACTCGATCCCCGGGTTCCAGGGACCGAACGGCAGCGCCTCGTTGTCGCCGGCGGGGGTCATGCGGGTATCGTTACCCGCTTTCCGCTAAAATTCAACATTCTATGAGCCGCGGCGCGGGTGGCGCGTCTCCGCCGGCCCGGCTTTCCCCCGAAGCGGCATCGCGCCGGCGCGGCGCGGCAGCGCCCTTCGACTTCCCTCATGCAGAACATCCGCAACTTCTCGATCATCGCCCACATCGACCACGGCAAGTCGACGCTCGCCGACCGGTTCATCCAGCGCTGCGGCGGACTCTCCGATCGGGAAATGGCCGAGCAGGTGCTCGACTCGATGGACCTCGAGCGCGAGCGCGGCATCACGATCAAGGCGCAGACGGCGGCGCTCACGTATCGCGCACGCGACGGCGAGACTTATCGGCTGAACCTGATCGACACCCCCGGTCACGTGGATTTCGCCTACGAGGTTTCCCGCTCGCTGGCGGCCTGCGAGGGCGCGCTGCTGGTCGTCGACGCGTCGCAGGGTGTGGAGGCGCAGACGGTCGCGAATTGCTACACGGCGATCGAGCAGGGGGTCGAGGTGGTCCCGGTGCTGAACAAGATCGACCTTCCCTCCGCCGATCCGGAGCGCGTGATCGACGAGATCGAGGACATCATCGGCATCGAGGCTGAGGACGCGATCCGGGCGAGCGCGAAGACCGGCGAAGGCGTCGACGACATCCTGGAGGCGGTGATCGCGCGCGTCCCGCCGCCGAAGGGCATTCCGGCGGCGCCGCTGCAGGCGCTGCTGATCGACGCGTGGTTCGACAATTACGTCGGCGTCGTGATGCTCGTGCGCGTGAGGGAAGGGACGCTGCGGCCGCGCGACCGCATCCTGCTGATGGCCTCCGGCGCGACGTACACGTGCGAGCAGGTCGGCGTCTTCACGCCGCGCTCGGCGCCGCGGGACGAGCTCGCGGCCGGGGACGTCGGCTTCGTCGTCGCCGGCATCAAGGAGCTGAAGGCGGCACAGGTCGGCGACACGATCACGAGCGCGAGCCGTCCGGCGCCGGCCGCGCTGCCCGGGTTCAAGGAGGTGAAGCCGCAGGTCTTCGCCGGGCTGTACCCGGTCGAGTCGAACCAGTACGAGGCGCTGCGCGACGCGCTCGACAAGCTCAAGCTCAACGATGCGTCGCTGCGCTACGAGCCGGAAGTGTCGCAAGCGCTCGGCTTCGGCTTCCGCTGCGGCTTCCTCGGCCTGCTGCACATGGACATCGTCCAGGAGCGGCTCGAGCGCGAATACGACATGGACCTGATCACGACGGCGCCCACCGTCGTCTACCAGGTGCTGCTGCGCGACGGCACGATCATGGAGATCGAGAATCCGTCGAAGCTTCCCGACCTTGCCAGGGTGGAGGAGATCCGCGAGCCGATCATCACCGCGACGATCCTGATGCCGCAGGACTATGTCGGGCCGGTGCTGACGCTATGCACCGAGAAGCGCGGCGTGCAGAGGAACATGCAATACGTCGGGCGCCAGGTGCTGCTCACCTACGAGCTGCCGATGGCCGAAGTCGTGATGGACTTCTTCGACAAGCTGAAGTCGGTCTCCCGCGGCTACGCGTCGCTCGACTACGAGTTCAAGGAATTCCGGGCGGCGGACGTGGTCAAGCTCGACATCCTGATCAACGGCGAGCGCGTCGACGCCCTGTCGGTGATGGTGCACCGGTCGATCGCCCTCTATCGCGGTCGCGAGGTCGCCGCGAAGATGCGCTCGCTCATCCCGCGGCAGATGTTCGACGTCGCGGTGCAGGCCGCGATCGGCTCGCAGATCATCGCGCGCGAGAACGTCAAGGCGCTGCGCAAGAACGTGCTCGCGAAGTGCTACGGCGGCGACGTGACCCGCAAGAAGAAGCTCCTCGAGAAGCAGAAGGCGGGGAAGAAGCGGATGAAGTCGGTCGGCAGCGTCGAGATCCCGCAGGAGGCGTTTCTGGCGATCCTGCAGGTGGGCGGCAAGTGATGCCGGCCGGGATCGCCGCCGGCAGGCCCGCCCCCAACCAGACCGCTCGACGCCCTGCCGCGCGCCCGCCTGCGCGGGCGGGAAGCGCTCCGACTCTCGGGCGTTCAGCATCGTCGCGCTACCCGTACGCGCGGGAAGCGCGTTCCGGTGCCGGCGGCATGCGACAATGCCGCCCGCCCGAGCCCGCCTGCGTTCCTGCTTTCCCCTCCCTCCCGCTCGCTCGTCGATGAATTTCGCCCTGATCCTGTTCGTGCTGACGGCCGTGACCGGCGTCATCTGGCTGGCGGACCGCCTCTTTTTCGCCGGCAAGCGCGGCGCGCAGGCGCGCGAGCCCGTCTGGGTCGAGTACTCGAAATCGTTCTTCCCGGTCCTCCTGGTCGTCTTCCTGCTGCGCTCGTTTCTCGCGGAGCCGTTCAAGATCCCGTCGTCGTCGATGCGGCCGACGCTCGAGGTCGGCGATTTCATCCTCGTGAACAAGTTCGTCTACGGCATCCGGCTGCCGATCATCGAGCAGAAGATCATCCCGCTGTCGGATCCGCACCGCGGCGACGTCGTCGTGTTCCGCTATCCTCTCAACCCGTCGCAGGACTTCATCAAGCGGGTGATCGGGGTCGGCGGGGACGTCGTCGAATACCGCGACAAGCACCTGACGGTGAATGGCACGCCGTGGCCGCAGCGGCCCGACAGCTCCTACAGCTACCTGGAAGGCCTGCGCTTCGAGACGCTGGAGCGCAGCGTCGAGCTCACCGGCGGCGATCCGGCCCGCGCGCACACGATCGGCATCAACGTGCAGGCCCAGCCGGTCTATCCGTCGAACGTGCGGCCTTTTCCCGGGCGCGAAAATTGCGACTACAATGAGCGCGGCTTCAGGTGTCGGGTTCCGGCGGGCCATTATTTCATGATGGGCGACAACCGCGACAACAGCGACGACAGCCGCTATTGGGGATTCGTCCCGGACGATCACATTCGGGGAAGGGCCTTCTTCATCTGGTTCAACTGGGACGACATCGCATCGTTTGCGTTCAAGCGCGTGGGCAGCGGCATCCATTGACCGCGCGTGCGGGGAGGGAACATCGTGGTCGGAAATGAGCGCGGTTTGTCGATGACAGGATTCCTGTTCACGACAATCGTCATCATCATCTTTGCGCTGGTCGCCTTCCGGGTGGGTCCCTCCTACATCGAGTATTTCACCGTGCAGAAGGCGCTCGACCAGACGATGCAGGAGGTGCAGCAGCCGACCGCGGCGGAGATCCGGCGCTCGATGGACCGGCGGCTGTCCGCCGACTACGTCGACTCGGTGCGCGTGTCCGACCTGCTCGTCGGGCGCGAGGGCAACACGATCGTCGCGACGATGTCGTGGCAGAAGGTCCTGCACATGATCGGCAACGCGAGCATCCTCCTGGAGTTCGAGGCGCGCTCCACCCGCAGCTAGGACGGGCGGGGGCGGCGAATTCGGGCGAACCGATGAGCGCCGCCGGGCCGCCCCAAGGCGCGAATCCGCCCCCGCGGGGGGCAGCGC
Organism: Casimicrobiaceae bacterium; assembly: GCA_036375455.1. Lineage (GTDB taxonomy): Bacteria > Pseudomonadota > Gammaproteobacteria > Burkholderiales > Casimicrobiaceae > VBCG01. The sequence continues at coordinate 12,055 of DASURV010000099.1, forward strand.
AGCGGCGGCCGCAAGCGTCGGGGGATCATGCAAGCGCACCGCCGCCCATCGCCCTCGATCACGCCTTCGCCGACCCCGAACTGCTCCGCCGGGCGCTCACCCACCGCAGCTACGGCAGCCCGAACAACGAGCGCCTCGAATTCGTCGGCGACGCCGTCCTGAACTGCGTCGTCGCGCTGGCGCTGTTCGAGCGCTTTCCCGCCGTTCCCGAAGGCGACCTGTCGCGGGCACGCGCGCACCTCGTCAACCGGGACACCCTTGCGCGGGTGGCGCGGCGCGTCGGCCTGGGCGGGGCGATCCGGCTCGGCGAAGGCGAGATCAGGAGCGGGGGCAGCGGACGCGCGTCGATACTCGCCGACGCGATGGAGGCGGTGTTCGGCGCGGTGTTCCTCGACGGCGGCTTCGCGGCCGCCCGCCGCACGATCGAGACGGCGTACGCCGAGGTGCTGCGCGACGCCGATCCGTCGGTGCTCGGCAAGGACCCGAAGACGCGGCTGCAGGAATGGCTCCAGGGCCAGCGCCTGCCGGTCCCCGGGTACGCGATCGTCGCGACGACGGGCGAGGCGCACGCACAGCGCTTCACCGTCGAATGCCGGGTTCCGGAGCTCGCGATCGTCGCGTCGGGATCGGGCGCGAGTCGGCGGGCGGCCGAGCAGGACGCCGCGCTCCATGCGCTCGAAGGTGCGTTGGCGGCGAGACGGAATGGCTGAGGGGCAGGGCACGCACCGCTGCGGCCACGTCGCGATCGTCGGCCGTCCGTCCGTCGGCAAGTCGACGCTGCTGAATGCGCTGATCCGGCACCGGATCAGCATCACGTCGCGCAAGCCGCAGACGACGCGCCATCGGATCACGGGCATCCTGACGCAACCCGATGCACAGTTCATCTTCGTCGATACGCCGGGATTCCAGACCCGCCACCCGTCGCGCCTCAACGAGCGACTCAACCGCGCGGTCCGCGAGGCGCTCGCCGACGTGGACGCGATCGTCTTCGTCGTCGACGCGGCGCGCTTCACCGCCGAGGATCGTGCCGTTCTCGAGCTGCTGCCGCGCAAGCCACCCGTCGTCGTCGCGCTGAACAAGATCGATGCGCTCGCCGACAAGCGCGCGCTGCTGCCGCGGATCGCGGAAATCGCGGCGTTGCGCGACTTCGCCGCGATCGTGCCGGTATCCGCCGAGCAGGGCACCGACCTGCCGGTGCTGACGGGCGAGGTCCGCGCCTGCCTGCCGAGCGGGCCCGCTCTGTATGGGGCGGACGAGGTGACGGACCGCGACGAGCGCTTTCTCGCCGCCGAGTTCGTGCGCGAAAAGATCTTTCGCCAGCTCGGCGACGAGGTGCCGTACGCGACGGCGGTCAGCGTCGAGAGCTTCGAGCATCGGGGGGATCTGCGCCGCATCCGCGTGAACGTGCTCGTGGACAAGGCGAGCCAGCGCGCGATCCTGCTCGGCGAAGGCGGCGAGCGCATGAAGGCGATCGCGTCGCAGGCGCGTGCCGACATGGAGCGGCTCTTCGGGGGGCGCGTGTTCCTCGACGTCTGGGTCCGCGTCAAGCGCGGCTGGCCGGATAACGACGCGATGCTGACGCGCCTCGGATATTGACCGGCATGAGAGCGTTGCGCGAGCGCCGCGACGACGAGCCGGCGTTCGTTCTCCACACGTATCCGTATCGCGAGACGAGCCTCATCGTCGAGGCGTTCACCGAGCGGATGGGACGCGTCGCCATCGTGGCGCGCGGGGCGAAGCGCCCGCGCTCGGAGCTGCGCGGCGTGCTGCAGGCGTTCCAGCCGCTGGCGTTGTCGTGGGCGGGGACCGGAGAGCTCAAGACGCTGATCAAGGCCGAATGGCGCGGCGGCCTGCCGCTGCCGGTTGGCGCCGCGCTGCTGTGCGGCTTCTATCTGAACGAGCTGCTGCTCAAGCTCACCGCCCGCGAGGACCCGCACCCGGCGCTCTACGCCGAATACGCATCGGCGCTGCAGGCGCTGACCGCGGATGCCCGGCCCGCCGTGCAGGCGGCGCTGCTGCGCCGCTTCGAGCTGCGCCTGCTCGCCGAGCTGGGATACGCGCTCGCGTTGACGCACGACGTGGATACCGGCGCGCCGATCGCCGCGGCCGAACGTTACCATTACGCCTACGACCGCGGGCCTCGGCTCGTCGCGGCGGAGCCGGGCGCCCGCTCGCCCGTCGTGCGCGGTGCGACGCTGATCGCGCTCGCGACCGAGCGCTATCCGGATGCCGACGTCGCGGCGGAGGCGAAGCGGCTGATGCGCGGCATCCTCGACCATTACCTCGAGGAGCGCCGGATCTTCAGCCGGCGCGTCGTGCAGGACCTCGCGGCACTCGAAGAGGACAAGGACTCGCGATGAGCAAGGGGAACGAACCGTGATCGAGCTGGGCGTCAACATCGACCACGTCGCGACGCTGCGGCAGGCGCGGCGCACCTACGAGCCCGACCCCGTGTGGGCGGCGGTCGAGGCGCATCTCGGCGGCGCCGACGGGATCACCGTGCACCTGCGCGAGGATCGCCGGCACATCCAGGACGAGGACGTGCGGCGGCTGCGCGATCTCGTCCACATCAAGCTCAACCTCGAAATGGCCGCGATCGACGAGATGGTCGACATCGCGCGCCGGTTGCGGCCGGAGATGGCGATGCTCGTGCCCGAGGGGCGCGAGGAGGTGACGACGGAGGGCGGACTCGACGTCGCGGCGCAGGAGGGCAGAGTGAAGCAGGTGATCGGGCGGCTCGCCGATGCCGGGATCGTCACGTCGGTGTTCATCGATGCCGAGCTTCCGCAGGTCGAGGCGGCGGCGCGCGCCGGCGCCCGGGTCTGCGAGGTGCACACCGGCCCGTACGCGCACGCATTTCACGGCAAGGGACGCGACGCGGAAAGCCGCGCCGTCGTCGCCGAGCTCGACCGGATCCAGGCCGCGGGGCGGGCGATCCGCGACCTCGGGATGCGATTCAATGCGGGGCATGCGCTCAACTATGCGAACGTGCAGCCGGTGGCCGCGCTCCCCGGCGTGCGGGAGCTCCACATCGGCCACGCGATCGTCGCGCGCAGCGTATTCGTCGGCCTGCGCGAGGCGGTGCGCGAGATGAAGTCGCTGATGCGGCAGGCGGCACGATGAGCGCGCCGGGCGAGGCCGCGAGGTCGAGGCGATGAGCGGCGGACCCGTGATGCTGGGCGTCGAGGGGCTCGCGCTCACCGGTGGCGACCGCGCCCGGCTGCTGGACCCGCGCGTGGGCGGCGTGATCCTGTTCGCGCGCAATTTCGAATCCTCGGACCAGCTTCGCGCGTTGACCGCCGCGATCCGCGGCGTGCGCTCGCAACTGCTGATCGCGGTCGACCACGAAGGGGGACGCGTGCAGCGTTTCCGCGCCGACGGCTTTTCCGCATTGCCGCCGATGCGCACGCTCGGCGAGCAATGGGATGTCGACCCGCTCGCCGCGAACGAGGCGGCGTTCCGCCACGGCGCAACGATCGCGCGCGAGCTGCGGGCGCACGGCGTCGACTTCAGCTTCACGCCGGTGCTCGATCTCGATCACGGCGCGAGCGCCGTCATCGGCGATCGGGCGTTCCACGCCGACCCGGTGATCGTCGCCGACCTCGCGGGCGCGCTGCTGCGAGGGCTCAGGGCGGGCGGTGCGCCGGGCGTGGGCAAGCACTTCCCGGGTCACGGCTACGTCGCCGCCGATTCGCATGTCGACATGCCCGTCGATCCGCGGCCGCTCGACGAGATCCTGCGCACCGACATCGTTCCGTTCGCGGCGCTGATGCAGCAGGGACTGGAAGCGGTGATGCCGGCGCACGTCGTCTATCCGGCCGTCGACGCGCGTCCAGCCGGTTTCTCGCCGGTGTGGATCGGCGACATCCTGCGCGGTCGGCTGCGCTTCGACGGCCTCGTGTTCTCCGACGATCTCGAGATGGCCGGCGCGCATTCGGCCGGCGACATCGTCGCGCGAGCGGACGCCGCGCTTGCCGCCGGCTGCGACGTCGTGCTCGTCTGCAACGACTTCGGCGCGATGGACGACCTGCTCGCGCGGTGGACGCCGCCGGCGCAGCCGGCGCTCGAGCGCCGCCTCGCGCCGATGGCGGGGCACCAGGCATAGCGAGAGCGCATGGATTCCCGCAAGCGCGACGAAGCGCGCGATCTCGCTCTGGTGGTCGGGCGTGGCAGCCGGCCTCTCGATCAGCTTCTCGCTGCTCGCGCGCGCAGGTGATGAAGGAGCTGTAGCTGCCGCGCGGCGCGGTCGATCGCCCCGCTTATAATGGGTTACGCGCTGCCGGCGGCATCGGACGCCGGCGGGTGCGAGTCGATCGGACGGACGGGACGATGACCACGCATTACCAGCTCCACGGCAGCGTCGCCGTGATCATGCTCGACAATCCGCCGGTGAACGGGCTCTCGCACGAGACGCGCGCGGGCATCGTCGCGGGCGTCGATCGCGCACTTGCCGACGCCACGGTGGCCGCGGTGGTGCTGACCGGAGGCCGCAAGCTGTTCTCCGGAGGTGCGGACATCCGCGAGTTCAACACGCCGCGCGCGCTCGCCGAGCCTACGCTGCATACGGTGATCCGCATCGTCGAGGGGGCGGCGAAGCCGGTCGTCGCCGCGATCGGCGGCAGTTGCGTGGGCGGGGGACTCGAGCTCGCGCTCGCCTGTCACTTCCGCGTCGCCGCGCGCGATGCGACGGTCGCGCTCCCCGAGGTCCGGCTCGGCCTGCTGCCTGGCGCGGGAGGCACGCAACGGCTGCCGCGCGCGATCGGCGTCGAAGCCGCACTGAACATGATCGTGTCCGGTGCGAGCGTTCCGGTCGCGCAATTCGAAAGCGGCACGTTGCTCGATGAGATCGTCGACGGTGACGTCGTCGACGGCGCCTGCGCGTTCGCCGGACGCCTCGTCGCCGAGCGCCGGCCGCTCAAGCGCCTGCGCGACGTCAGGGTGGAGTATCCGAACGCCGAAGGCTACTTCCAGTTCGCGCGCAACACGGTCGCGGTGGTCGCGAAGAACTTTCCCGCGCCGGCGAAGTGCATCGACGCGGTGGCGGGCGCCGTCGCGAAGCCGTTCGAAGACGGACTGCGGCAGGAACGCGAGCTGTTCCGGCAACTGCTGATCACGCCCGAGTCGCGCGCGCTGCGGCATGCGTTCTTCGCCGAGCGGGCAGCGTCGAAGATCCCGGGCATCGCCGCGGACACGCCCGTGCGGGACGTGAAGTCGGTCGGCGTGATCGGCGCGGGCACGATGGGCACCGGCATCGCGATCGGTTTCATCACGGCGGGCATGCCGGTGACGATCCTGGAAATGACGCCGGAGGCGCTCGACAAGGGCGTGGCGACGATCCGCCGCCACTACGAGGCGTCGGTCGCCAGGGGAAAACTCTCGAACGAGCAGGCGGAGCGCGCGCTCGCACTGCTGCGGCCGACGCAGCGCTACGGCGATCTGCGCGACGCCGGCCTCGTCGTCGAGGCGGTGTTCGAGGAGATGGCCGTCAAGGAACAGGTGTTCCGCGCGCTCGACGAAGCGGCCAGGCCGGGAGCGATCCTCGCTACCAACACGTCGACGCTCGACGTGAATCGCATCGCGGCGGCGACGCGCCGTCCCCAGGACGTGCTCGGGCTGCATTTCTTCAGTCCGGCCAACGTGATGAAGCTGCTCGAGGTCGTGCGCGGCGCGAAGACGGCCGACGACGTGCTCGCCACCGCGATGGCGGTCGCGAAGAGGATCCGCAAGACGGCCGTCGTGTCGGGCGTGTGCGACGGCTTCATCGGCAACCGGATGATCGAGCACTACCTGCGCCAGGCGATGTTCGTCGTCGACGAAGGCGCATCGCCGCAACAGGTCGACCGGGCGCTCGAGAAGTTCGGCATGGCGATGGGCCCGTTCAGGGTGAGCGACCTGACGGGCAACGACGTGAGCTGGCGGATTCGCAAGCGCCGCTATGCCGAAAGACCGCAGATGGCCTGGTCGCGGCTTGCCGATCGTCTGTGCGAGCAGGGACGCTTCGGCCAGAAGACCGGCTCCGGCTGGTATCGCTACGAGAGCGGCCGGCGCGACGCGATTGCCGACCCTGCGGTGGACGCGCTGATCGACGCCTATCGCCGCGAGATCGGCATGACGCCACGCAAGGTAGGCGACGACGAGATCGTCGAGCGCTGCGTGCTGGCGCTCGTCAACGAAGGGGCACGGCTGCTCGACGAGGGGATCGCAGCGCGCGCTTCCGACATCGACGTCGTCTACCTGACCGGCTACGGCTTTCCGCTGCAACGCGGAGGGCCGATGCTCTACGCCGACATGCTCGGGCTGTACAACGTCGTGCGCAGCATGCAGCGCATCGCCGGCAATCCGCACGCGGACCCTGCGTTCTGGACCCCGGCGCCGCTGCTCGCGCGCCTTGCAGCGGAAGGAAAGACGTTCAATGACTGAAGCCGTCATCGTTTCCATCGCGCGAACCGGGCTCGCGAAGTCCTGGCGCGGCGCCCTCAACATGACGCATGGCGCGACGCTGGGCGGCCACGCGGTCCGGCACGCGATGGCGCGCGCCAGCCTCGATCCCGCGCAAATCGACGACGTGATGATGGGCTGCGCGCTGCCCGAGGGCGCGACCGGCTGGAACATCGCGCGGCAGATCGCGTTGCGCGCCGGCTGTCCGGTGAGCGTGCCGGGCGCGACGGTCAATCGCTTCTGCTCGTCGGGGCTGCAGACGATCGCGCTGGCCGCGCAGCGCATCCTCGCCGGCGAGGGCGACGTCTACGTCGCCGGCGGCGTCGAGTCGCTCTCGTGCGTGCAGAACGAGATGAACCAGCACATGTTCCAGGATCCGTGGCTTGCGCGGCACAAGCCCGAGATCTACTGGACGATGCTGCAGACCGCCGAGAAGGTCGCCGAGCGCTACCAGATCCCGCGCGAGCGGCAGGACGAATACGGCGTGCGGAGCCAGCAGCGCGCCGCGGCGGCGGCCGCCGCGGGCCGGTTCGCCGACGAGATCGTGCCGATCGACGTCACGATGGCCGTCGCGGACAAGGAGACGTCGCGCATCTATACGAAGGACGTGACGCTCGCCGCCGACGAGGGCATTCGCGCCGACACGACGTACGACGGCGTGGCGAAGATCAAGCCGGCGCTGCCCGGCGGCACGGTCGCCGCCGGCAACGCGAGCCAGTTTTCCGATGGCGCGGCGGCGTGCGTCGTCATGAGCGCGCAGACGGCCGTACGAAGGGGCCTCGCGCCGCTCGGCGTATTCCGGGGCTTCGCGGTGGCCGGCTGCGAGCCCGACGAGATGGGCATCGGACCGGTGTTCGCCGTGTCGAAGCTGCTTGCGCGGATGCAGCTCACCGTCGACGACATCGACCTGTGGGAAATGAACGAGGCGTTCGCGGTGCAGGTGATCTACAGCCGCGACCGGCTCGGCATCCCGGACGATCGCCTCAACGTGGATGGCGGCGCGATCGCGGTCGGGCATCCGTACGGCGTGTCGGGGACGCGGCTTGCCGGCCACGCGCTGATCGAGGGACGCCGGCGCGGCGCGAAGCGCGTCGTCGTGACGATGTGCATCGGCGGTGGCATGGGGGCAGCGGGGTTGTTCGAGGTCGTGTGAGCCGAGCGCCTCGTCCGTGGTTCCGGTGATCTCCGAAGCTCACGCGAGCGCAAAGAGCTCGTGCGTGCCGCTCACGCCCTTCAGCGCGTACGACCCCTTGCAGACGAGCGTGCCGGCGTAGCTCGCGGCGAACGTCGACGACGCGAGCAGCGGCACGCCGAGCTCCTTCGTCATCCCCTCGATGCGCGACGCCTCGTTGGCCGCGGACCCGATCACGGTGAACTGCAGCCGCTCCGGGATCCCGATGTTGCCGTAGGTGACGTCGCCGATGTGCAGGCCGATGCCGTACTGCAGCGCCGGCAGGTCGGGCCGCTCCTCGTTGGCGTCGGCGATGCGCTCGCCGGCCGTGCGGGCGGCGCGAATCGCTCGCTCGCAAGCCTCCGCGGCCGGGGCGGCGCCGTCCGACGCCTCGGCGTCCTGCGCCTCGGCGATCGGAAAGATCGCGAGCACGGCGTCGCCGATGTAGCTCAATATCTCGCCGCCGTTGGCGATGATCGCCCCGGCCATCGCCGTGAAGAAGCGGTTCAGGTTCATCAGGTAGCTCGCGTGGTCCATGCTGCCCGAAAGGCGCGTGGAGTTGCGCAGGTCGCAGAACCAGATGACGGCGTGGATCAGGTGGCCGTCGCCGTGCTTGATCTCGCCCTGGAGCACGCGCTTCCCGGTGTTGCGGCCGAGATAGGTCTCGAGCAGGCCGACGGAGATGCGCCGCTGGGCGTGCACCTCGAACAGGCGCGCGACGATCGGCAGCACTTCGTGGATGTTGCCGAGGTGCGCGGTGGTGAAGCCGCCCGGCGCGAACGAGGTCATCGACATGACGTTGATCTGCCCGTCGGAGAACCGGAACGGCATCGCCACGTAGTCGGTCGCCCCCTCGGCATGGAGGTCGCGCACGACCGGGAAGTCCAGCTCGACATTCGCGCCTTCGAGCCTCCTGCGCACCCCTCCGGCGCCGCGGATGATCGGCGCGAACGGGCTCAGCGCGAACTTGGGCCGATGCAGGATGTCGTGCGGCTCGAAGATGGTCCTCACGCTGCGCTGATCCTCGCGCCAGACGAACACGCTCGCGAAGATCTGCGGGTGCAGCGTCGGAACGATGACGGTCATCCGCGCGAGCGGCACGCCTTGCGTCAGCAGGCAATCGCAGAACTGCTCGACGATCTGCTCGGACGAGGCCGCGCGCCACGCATCCCGCAGCAGCCAGCCGGCGATCGGATTGGCGTGCGGGCTCTCGACGTCCGATGCGCCCGGAGCGACGCTGCCGTCGCCCCCGTGGATCATGCGGACCCGGCTGGGATAGAACGACACGTATCCCTTCAGTGCGGCCGCGTCCTCGGTCGGCTGCTCGTACGCCCAGGCCGCGCTCTCCGCCGTTTCGCCGTCCGCCTCGAGCGACCAGTAGCTCGCGTCACCCTTGAACGGACAGTGCGTCCTGTGCCCGGTCTTCGCGAGATGGCTTGCGCGCACGTCGTCCCACGGCACGTAGAACGCCGGCCGCAGGCGCGTCTCGTGCAGCACGAGCGCGCGCGCCGTATCGGCGATCAACGTCTCGTTGAAGGTGATCCGCAGGCGCTCCGGATACGGCTCGATCCGGATCTCGTATTCGATCATCGGGAATCCCGCGCCGGACGTCGGCGTCCGCTAATGCGGGTGCGGCCAGCGGCCACCGAGGCGATGCGTGATCTCCTCCCCGATGTGCGAGACGAGCGGCCCGAGCTGCTTGATCCGCTCGTCCGGCAGGCGCGACGATGGACCCGCGAGCGAGATGGCCCCGAGCGGCTCGGCATGCTCGTCGTAGATCGGCGCCGCGACGCAGCGCGTGCCCGGGAGGTGCTCCTCGTCGTCGAAGGACCAGCCGCGCTGGCGGATCACGCGGAGGCTCGCCCACATCGTCTCGGGCGAGGTGATCGTGTTCTCGGTGATGCGCTGCAGGCCCTTCACCTTGATCAGGGCGTCGATCTGATCGTCGGGCAGCGCGGCGAAGATGGCCTTGCCCACGCCGGAGGCGTGCAGCGGCACGCGGCTGCCGAGCTTGACGATCGTGCGCATCGTCTCGCGGCACTGGACCTGGTCGATGAACACCGCCTCGGTGCCATCGAGGATCGCGAGGTTCGCCGTCTCGCCGCATTGCTCCATCAGGCGGCGCATGTAGGCGTGGCTGTGCGTCGCGAAGTCGCGGTTGGCGAGGAAGCTCGAGCCGACGGTGAACGCCTGCAGGCCGATGTACCAGTGCCCGAGATCGCCCATCTGGAACACATAGCCCGTCTTCTCGAGCGTCGACAGCAGGCGATGCGTCGTGGACGGCGGCAACTGGACGCGCTGCGCGATGTCGGTCAGCGTGAGGCCGCCCTCGGTGCGGGCGAGGCACTCGAGGATCGACAAGCCGCGCGTGAGGCTTTGCACCTGCGCGGTCTCGGCGCCGGGTCGCGACGGCGTGCGGCCGCGGCGCGCGGGCGGGGTGAGGCGGTGAATGACGGTCATCGTCGATCGCTCGGTCGAGACTTGGATCACGTCCCAACGACCGGCAGTCCGCTCGACCGGGCGGCAAGCGCGAGCGCGTGGTCGTGCGTCGCCATCGATAACGGTTTAGCGGCTCGTTCTTTCCACAGCAATGCCGTCGCCAGATGGATCGCGTCCAGCGTTCCCAGCGCCGTCGGAAGCGGCTGCGACGCGCGCGCAAGGACCGGATGCGTGATTTCGATGATCTCCATCGACTCCATCAACCGATAGACGGTCTCCCGGCGCTCGCCGATCACCTGGTCGCTGTGGTGCTCGGCCAGGCGGAGCCGATCCAGCGTGCGCAGGCATTCGACCTCGACCAGCGCGGATGCGACGCCTTGCGAAATCCGCTTCCACTCCTTCAACGCGTTACGCTGCCCGAGGATGACGCGCAGCAGCACCGACGAATCGATGTACGTTATCACCGATCACCCTGACGCTCTTCCAGGAGCAGGCGCACGATATCGCTCCGGACAGGCAGCGGCGCGGGCAGCCGAACCTTGCCGAGCGCGGGCGCTCCCGCGACGGGTGCGCGGGTCTTGAGCGTCGCATCGCCAACCTGCCACGGGACGATGCGGGCGATCGGCGTGTCGCGGTCGAGAATCGTCAGCGAGCGGCCGGCGCGCACCTTGCGCAGGTGTTCGCTGAGGCGGCTCTTCAAGTCGGCGATGCGTACCCTCGACATGGTCATAGGATAGCCATTGCTGGTCATCGCGGCAACGGCAGCGGCTTGCGTGCGCCGCCCTGGCCGGCGACCTGATCGCCCGGCTGAAGCGCCGCGCTGCGCGGCACGAGATGCGGCGTCGCGGCGAAGCGCGTGCCGGCGATGTCGATTTCGTAGCGGGCGCGCAGGATGGCTTCGTCGGTGAGCACGCCATCGCTTCGCGCATAGCCCATCGCGACCGCGCGCCCGAGCTTGCGGCTGTAGCCGGCGGACGTGAGCTCGCCGATGTTGCGGCCGTCCATCAGGATCGGCTCGCCGCCCCACGGGAACGCGGCCGGGTCGTCGGGCGTGAATTGCACCAGCCGTCGCGACAGGCCGCGCTCGCGCTGGCGCAGGAGCGCCTCGCGACCGATGAATGCCGGCTTGTCGAGCGCGACCGCGTAGTCGAGACCCGCCTCGAGCGGCGTGTCGTCGGGCGAGAGCTCGGCGCCCCACGCCCGGCGTCCGGCCTCCACGCGCAGCGCGTCGATCGTGTAATAGCCGGCGTCGCGCAGCCCGAACCGGGCGCCTTCGCTCCAGAGCGCATCGTAGAGCGTCGCGCACTGGTCGGTGGGCACGCAAAGCTCGTAGCCGGGGCCGCCGACGTAGCTGATGCGCGTCGCCCGTGCGCGCGCGTAGCCGACGTCGACCACGCGCGACGTCGCGAACGGCAGCGCGGCCTTCGAGAGGTCGTCGCGCGAGAGCGCGCCGAGCAGCGCCTCGGCGCGCGGCCCCATCACCGAGACGATCGAATACGCGCTCGTGACGTCGACGAGCGCCGCGTGCTCGTCGGCACCGATGTGGCGTTCGATCCACGCGAAGTCGCGCGTCGTCTGCCCCGATCCGGTCAGGATGAAGAATTCGTTGCCCGCGAGGCGCGTGATCGTCAGGTCGCTCTCGCAGCCGCCGCGCTCGTTCAGCATCGCCGTGTAGACGATGCGCCCGGGCGGGACGTCGATGCGGTTCGCGCACAGCCGCTCCAGCACGGCGAGCGCGTCGCGACCCTTCAGCACGTACTTGGAGAACGACGTCTGGTCGAACACGACGACGTCCTCGCGGCACGCGCGCTGCTCGTCGAGCACGAACGCGAGCCATCCCGGCGTGCCGAACGTCGGCCGCGGCTCGACGGCTCCTTTCGGCAGAAAGTAATTCGCGCGTTCCCAGCCCATCTTGCTGCCGAAGACGGCGCCTTTCGCCGCCAGTCGATCGTAGAGCGGCGAGCGGCGCAGCGGGCGCACCGACGCGAGCTCCTCGCGCGGCCAGCGCATCGCGTAGTGCAGGCCGAGGCTCTCGACGGTGCGGTCGGCGAGATGGCGGCGGTTCGCCTGGAACGGCGCGAAGCGGCGGATGTCGACGTCCCACAGGTCGAGCGGCGGATTGCCGTCGACGATCCATTGCGCGACGAGCCTTCCCGCGCCGCCCGCGTTCGCGATGCCGGCGGAATTGAAGCCGGCGCAG
>DASURV010000100.1:0-8512 GCA_036375455.1 Casimicrobiaceae bacterium
GTCGCGGCGTGTTCTACCGAACAGCGGAAGCGCTGCGCCGCGTCGGCTGGCGCGCGCCTCACGACCGGTTGTGGCAGGTCGGTTTCCCTTCGCCGCATCTGAGCTACTTCGATCCCGATGCGCTCGCGCGCCTCGTCGCCGATTCGGGGTTCGAGGAAGCCGACCGGCGACCGTTGCCCTCGATGATGCGCCAGGGCCTGTGGCAGCGGCTGCGCTACGATCCGCGCGCCTCGTGGATGTCGTGCGCGGTCGCCTGGCTGGCGCTATCGCTCGCCGCACCGGCCGTGCGGCTGCTGCCTTCCGACATCTTCGTCGCGATCTTCCGGCGCTTGCCGGATGCGTGAACGGCACCGGCTGCCCGATCGGCACGCTAGCGCGCTGCCGCGGCCGCTTCGGATGCCGCCGCGGGCATTATCGCCGCGACGCGATAGTTCTCGAACTCCCACACCGGCCGCGTGTAGCGGTCGCGAAAATCCGTGATCGCGCGCTCGTACGGGGCCGGCACGACGCGGACGACGACATGCGTGAGCCGCCATGCCCGCGCGATCGCGAGGATGTCGTCCGCGCCGCGTGCGCGCATGAACGCCTCGGACACGGCACGATCGTGCCAGTGCACGCTTCGCGAGTAGCCCGTATAGCCGGCCGGGCTCGGGTCGTGGACGGTGAAGAAGCCGACCCGCGCGTTCGGCAGGTTCGCGTTGAGCCATTCGCTCACGAGGCTGAGCGGCGCGTAGTGGGCGACGTAACGCGTGCGCGCTTCCCCGTCGAAGGCGCAGCGCGGACACAGCTCGGCGTTTGTCCAGCTCCCGGTGTACATGAAGCGCAGGTTCAGCGCGATCAGCACGGTGCCGAGCACGGCGACGATCGCGCGCGGGGCGCGGCCGTCGGGAAGATCGGCAAGCGCCCAGCCGGCGGCGGCGGCGGCGACGAGCAGCGCCGGCAGCAGGTAGCGCAAATACGACTGCTGGACGTACACCGCGACGAAGAACACGGTGCCGAGCGCCACGCAGAGCCACTGCAGGCGGTCGCGACGGCGCAGCGCGAACGCGACGGCGATCACCGGAAACAGCATCAGCCATTGGAACCCCGGCGCTCCCGGCGCTCCCTCGATGAACCTGCCGCTGTCGAGAACGAGCTCGTACGGCGTCCACGGCAACAGCGGTTGCCGATACGCCGGGTTGTCGAACGAGTGCGCCGTGTCGAGCAACGGTGAGCGGAACAGCGTGTTCATGAACGGGAACACCGGATTGCCGGTGCGCCACCAGGCGCTCGCGTAGGGCCACGCGCCGATGACCAGCGCGAGCGCGACCACGATGCGCACGCGCGCGCCGCGCGGCTCGAATACGGCGCCGCGGCTCGCCACGATCAGCGCGAGCGCCAGCGGGACGAGCCACAGAACCGTGATGGCCTTGGTCTGCAGCGCGCCTGCGGCGAGCAGGTAGAGCGCGCCAAGCGTGGCGACGGAGCGCGTCTTCAGCCACTCGATCGCCGCGATCAGCGTCCCGACGACGAACGCGCACCACAGCGTCTCGCTGAACAGCAACCCGGTCACGAGGAACGCGAGGGGCGACGAGGCGAACAGCGTCACCGTCACCAGTGCGGGGAGTCTCGGTGCTGCGACGCGAACGAGCCGATACAACAGCCAGCCGACGACCATCCCGAACACCAGATTGAGCAGACGCACGCTCGGTTCGCCGCCGAGCAGATAGGCCGCGGCGAACATCCAATCGGCGCCGAGCGGCATCACCGCCCAGGCGTAGCGTCCGACGTCGTAGGGCCACGCATGCGACGCGGCGACGAGGCGAGCGAACTGGAGGTGCATCGTGTGCGCGTCGTAGCCGACCTCCGGCTTGGCGGCGACGAACAGATGCATCGCTAGCACGACCGCGAGCAGCGCGAGCCACGCACGCTCCGCGTTGCACCACGCGCTCGGCTCGGGCAGCAGCGCCCGTCCGCGCGCGACGTGCTGCGGCAGGCGGCGAAGGGCCGCGAGCAACGGGAGGACGGCCAGCACGCCGTAGACGGACGCGTAGTGCACCCGGAACTGCGCGCAGACGGACACGAGTCCGACGAACAGTGCGATCCCGACGAGGGTCGCGAGGCCGACGTCCGGCTCGCCGGCAGCTTGCGTCGCGGGATGCAGGCCGCGTAGCAGCGCATCGCCGACCAGCCAGGCATCGAGCATCAGCAGCGCGACGGCAAGCACCGCGACGGGCAGGAACAGCGCCGTGGCAAGCACGAACAGGGCGATCGCAATGGCGCGAGCCGGCCGTCGGCGCTCGGCGAACGCGACGGTGGCCAGCAGCAGCGCGGAAGCCATGCCGATCTGCCGCAGCTTGACGACGTCGACCGGGTTGTAGGGATTCTCCGGGAGCAGCCGCGCAATGGCCCAGGCGATCAGCGCGGCGTGCACGACGAGGAGCACGGCAAGCGCGACGAGGGCCGGCCGCGACCACGGGCGTGGATCGGAAGGACGTGCGACAGCGGCAGCCATTGCGCGGTGCGGCATTTTGAGCTAGTGTACCGGCATGAGCAGCCGCACTGTCGCCGCCGATCGCGCACTCGCGCTTCCCCTTGCGGGCGGCCTGCTGCTCCTGCTGCGCCCCGCGCGCAGATAAGTTCCCCACCCCTCGCTTCGAGCAGTGCCCGCGCCGTCCCGCCAGGGGCGGTTCATCGCATCCGTCGCTCACGGAACCTCGACATGCTTGCCGCGCCCTCGCAGAAGTACCGGCCGTTCCAGCCGATCGAGCTTTCCGACCGCACGTGGCCATCGCGCACGATCACGCGGCCGCCGACCTGGCTGTCCACCGACCTGCGCGACGGCAACCAGGCGCTGATCGAGCCGATGGACGCGGCGCGGAAGCTGCGCATGTTCCGCCAGCTCGTCGACATCGGGTTCAAGGAGATCGAGGTCGCGTTCCCGTCGGCGTCGCAGACCGATTTCGATTTCGTGCGCAAGCTGATCGAGGAGGATCTGATCCCGGACGACGTGACGATCCAGGTGCTGACGCAGTCGCGCGAGGAGCTGATCCGGCGCACGTTCGAATCGCTGCGTGGCGCGCCGCGCGCGATCGTTCATCTGTACAACCCGACGGCGCCGCTGTTCCGGCGCGTCGTGTACGGCACCGACCGCGCCGGCATCGTCGGCATCGCGACGACGGGCGCCCGACTCTTCGCGCGCTGCGCCGCCCGGCAGCCGCGCACCGACTGGCGCTTCGAGTACTCGCCCGAGACGTTCACGATGACCGAGCTCGATTTCGCGCTCGAGATCTGCGAGCGCGTCGTCGATGTCTGGGACTCGGCGGGCGCCCATCCGGTGATCCTCAACCTGCCGGCCACCGTCGAGGTCGCCACGCCGAACGTGTTTGCCGACCAGATCGAATGGATGCATCGCAACCTGAGCCGGCGCGATCGGATCGTCCTCTCCGTGCATCCGCACAACGACCGCGGCACCGGCGTCGCGGCGGCCGAGCTCGCCGTGATGGCGGGCGCCGACCGCGTCGAGGGGTGCCTGTTCGGCAACGGCGAGCGCACCGGCAACGTGTGCCTCGTCACGCTCGCGCTGAATCTCTATTCGCAGGGCGTGGACCCGCGGCTCGATTTCGGCGACCTCGGCGCGGTCATCAGGACCGCCGAGTACTGCACGGCGTTGCCGGTCCATCCGCGCCACCCCTATGCCGGCGAGCTCGTCTACACGGCGTTCTCGGGCTCGCACCAGGACGCGATCAAGAAGGGGTTTGCCGCGCAACGCGCCGGAGCAGCCGAAGGCAACACGATCTGGGAGGTGCCGTACCTGGCGATCGATCCCGCCGACGTCGGCCGCACCTACGAGGCGGTGATCCGCGTCAACAGCCAGTCCGGCAAGGGCGGCATCGCGTACCTGCTCGAGCGCGACCACGGGCTCGCGCTGCCGCGCCTTCTGCAGATCGAGTTCAGCCAGGTCGTGCAGGCGATCACCGATGCGACCGGCAAGGAGCTCACTTCGGCGGACCTGTACGCGGCATTCCGGCGCGAGTACGTCGAGCCCGGCGCTCCGATCGTCTACATCGACCACCGCAGCGGCCATGCGGGCGCGCAGGACGCGGTCGAGCACCTGACGGCGCGCCTCGCCGTCGACGGCGTCGAGACGATCCTGACCGGCAGCGGCAACGGCCCGGTCGACGCGTTCGTCCATGCGCTGCGCGAGGGCCTCGGCGCCGACATCCACGTGCTGGCGTACCACGAGCACGCGACGGGTAGCGGCGAGGACGCGACGGCGGTCGCGTACGTGCAATTGCGCGCGGGCGAGCGCAGCATCTACGGCGTGGGGCTCGATCCGAGCATCGTCACGGCGGCGCTGCGCGCCGTGGTCTGCGCCGTCGACCGCGCGTGCGCGCGGGGTTGCCTGCATTTCCGGCAGGCGGCGCCCGCAGCCGCGGCATAATCCGTCTTCTCGCGCCTCACGGAGGCACCCATGTCCGACCACCTGATCATATTCGACACCACGTTGCGCGACGGCGAGCAGAGTCCCGGCGCGTCGATGACGAAGGAGGAGAAGACGCGCATCGCGCGGCAACTGGAGCGGCTGCGCGTCGATGTCATCGAGGCGGGCTTCCCGGCATCGTCGAACGGCGATTTCGCTGCCGTGCACGACATCGCCAGGGCGATCACCGAGAGCACCGTCTGCGGGCTCGCGCGCGCCAACGAGAACGACATCCGGCGCGCCGGCGAGGCGCTGAGGCCGGCGAAGTCGATGCGCATCCACACGTTCATCGCGAGCTCGCCGATCCACATGCAGATGAAGCTGCGGATGACGCCGGAGCAGGTGCTCGAGCAGGCGGTGAAGGCGGTCCGCTGGGCGCGCGAATACACGGACAACGTCGAGTTCTCTCCCGAGGACGCCGGACGCTCGGAGCCCGATTTCCTGTGCCGCCTGCTCGAGGCGACGATCGCGGCGGGCGCGACGACGGTGAACATTCCCGACACCGTCGGTTATACGATGCCCTGGCAGTTCGGGGCGCTGATCGCGCGGCTGCGCGAGCGGGTCCCCAATTCCGACCGCGCCGTCTGGTCGGTCCATTGCCACAACGATCTCGGCGTCGCGGTCGCCAACTCGCTCGCCGCCGTCATGAACGGCGCGCGGCAGGTCGAATGCACGGTGAACGGCCTCGGCGAGCGCGCCGGCAACGCGTCGCTCGAGGAGATCGTGATGGCGGTGAAGACGCGCAAGGACGTGTTCCCCTGCGCAACGCGCATCGACACGACGCAGATCGTCGCCGCGTCGAAGCTCGTCTCCGGGATCACCGGTTTTCCGGTCCAGCCGAACAAGGCGATCGTCGGCGCGAACGCGTTCGCTCACGAGTCCGGCATCCACCAGGACGGGGTGCTGAAGCACCGCGAGACCTACGAGATCATGCGCGCGGAGGACGTGGGCTGGAACGCGAACAAGCTCGTGCTCGGCAAGCTTTCCGGACGCAACGCGTTCAGGACGCGGCTCGCCGAGCTCGGCATCGAGCTCCCGGACGAGGAGGCGATGAACACGGCGTTCGCGCGCTTCAAGGAGCTCGCGGACAAGAAGGGCGAGGTGTTCGACGAGGACCTGCACGCGCTCGTGTCCGAGGAGGGCATCGTTCCCGCTCACGAGCATTACAAGCTGGCCGCGCTCAAGGTGACCTCCGAGACGGGCACCGTGCCTCATGCGCGGGTGATGATGAGCGTCGGCGACGCGGAGCTCGTCGCGGAGGTCGGCGGCGACGGCCCGGTCGACGCGGTGTTCAAGGCGATCGAGCGGATGGCGGGCTCGCACGGCAAGCTCGTGCTCTACTCGGTCAACGCGATCACCGGCGGCACCGACGCGCAGGGCGAGGTGACGGTGCGGCTCGAGCAGGATGGGCGCATCGTCAACGGGCTCGGCGCAGACACCGACATCATCGTCGCGTCCGCGAAGGCCTATATCAACGCGCTCAATCGGCTGCACGCCGGGGTCGATCGGCTGAACCCGCAGTTGGCCGCCTGACGCCACCAAGTCCTCGCCCGGGAGCAGGTGCGAGGGTGCGCGGGCGCCGCGCGGCTTTCGTCCCGCCCGATCAAGTCGGCGGGCGGGCGGTTTGCTGCGGCGCGGTAAGATAGCCGTCGGGCGCCGTTTCGCTCGCGGCGCCCGCCCCGCGCCCGCGCCGGCTCGAAGCCGCCGCGGGCAATTCCCACCGCTTTCCCGGATCGACGATCGACATGAACGCCCCGCGCTACGGCCCCGGCATCGAGATTACCGCGCAGGTCACCCCCGAGTTCGCGCAGGTTCTGACCGACGACGCGCTCGCATTCGCCGCGCGCCTGCAACGCGCCTTCGGCGCTCGCCGCACCGAGCTCCTCGCGCGGCGCGTCGCGCGGCAGGTGCAGTTCGACGCGGGCGCAATGCCCGATTTGCTTGCCGAGACACGCGGCGTTCGCGACGGCGAGTGGACGTGCGACCCCGTGCCGGCCGACATCCAGGATCGACGCGTCGAGATCACCGGACCGGTCGATCGCAAGATGATCATCAACGCGCTCAACTCCGGCGCGAGCGTCTACATGGCGGACTTCGAGGATGCGAACACGCCGCGCTGGGCCAACAACATCCAGGGGCAGATCAACCTGCGCGACGCGATCCGCCGCCGGATCGACTACGTGTCGCCGGACGGCAAGGCGTACCGGCTCAACGAGAAGACCGCCGTGCTGTTCGTCCGGCCGCGCGGCTGGCATCTTCCGGAGAAGCACGTGCTCGTCGACGGCGAGCCGATCGCGGGCGGCATCTTCGATTTCGCGCTCTATTTCTTCCATAACGCGAAGGAGCTCCTCGCGCGCGGGAGCGGTCCCTACTTCTACCTGCCGAAGCTCGAAAGCCATCTCGAGGCTCGGCTGTGGAACGACATCTTCGTGATGGCGCAGGACGATCTGGGCATTCCGCGCGGCACGATCAAGGCGACGGTGCTGATCGAGACGATCCTCGCCGCCTTCGAGATGGACGAGATCCTGCACGAGCTGCGGCACCATTCGGCGGGCCTCAACGCGGGGCGCTGGGACTACATCTTCAGCTGCATCAAGAAGTTCCGCAGCAACCGCGAGTTCTGCCTCGCCGACCGGGCGCTCGTCACGATGACGACGCACTTCATGAAGAGCTACGCCGAGCTGCTCGTGAAGACCTGCCATCGGCGCAACGCCCATGCGATGGGCGGCATGGCGGCGCAGATTCCGGTCAAGAACGACGAAGCGGCGAACGCGCAGGCCTTCGCCAAGGTGAAGGCGGACAAGGAGCGCGAGGCGACGTACGGGCACGACGGCACGTGGGTCGCGCACCCTGGGCTCGTGCCGGTCGCGCGCGAGGCGTTCGACCGCCTGATGCCGGCGCCGAACCAGATCGCGGCGCGCAAGCGCGACGACGTCGACGTTGGCGCGTCCGACCTGCTGCGCTTCGAGCCGGAGCGCCCGATTACGGAGAACGGCCTGCGGCTCAACATCAACGTGGCGATCCAGTACATCGGCGCGTGGCTCGCCGGACAGGGCGCGGTGCCGATCTTCAACCTGATGGAGGACGTGGCCACCGCCGAGATCTCGCGCTCGCAGGTCTGGCAGTGGATCCGCTCGCCGAAGGGCGTCCTCGACGACGGGCGCAAGGTTACGAAGGAGATGGTGGCGGGAATGGTCCCGCAGGAGCTCGCGAAGATCCGCGAGCTGCTGGGGCCCGCGTTCGGGGAAGGGCGCTACGAGGAAGCGTCGCGCATTTTTTCCGATCTGGTCGGCAGCGACACGTTCGTCGAGTTCCTGACGCTGCCGGCGTACGAGCGGATCGACTGAGAGAGGAGGATCCAGGCGCCGGGATCTGGCGTGCCGCGGTCCGGACGCCGCGATCCACGCTCCGCGATCCACGCTCCTGTCGATAAGCAACCTTTATCGCCGAAATTGTCACAGTCAATTGGACACGCCGGTCCGCCGCTAGCAGAATGGACCGATGGGCGGGATCGCCTTCCATAACCATAACCGCGACCCGGTTGCTGCGGGCCGCTCATCACGAGGAGCACTATCCGATGAAACCCCTCAAGGGCACCAAGACGCACGAAAACCTGAAGGCCGCGTTCGCCGGCGAATCGCAGGCGAACCGCCGCTACCTGTACTTCGCCAACAAGGCCGACGTGGAGGGCCAGAACGACGTGTCGGCGATCTTCCGCTCGACGGCGGAAGGCGAGACCGGGCACGCGCATGGCCACCTCGATTACCTCTCGACGGTCGGCGACCCGGCGACGGACCTGCCGATCGGCTCGAGCCGCGAGAACCTGAAGGCCGCGATCGCCGGCGAGACGCACGAGTACACCGACATGTACCCGGGCCTGGCCAAGGCCGCGCGCGGCGAAGGCTTCGACGAGATCGCCGACTGGTTCGAGACTCTCGCCAAGGCCGAGCGCTCGCACGCCAACCGCTTCCAGAAAGCGTTGGACGCGCTCACCGACTGACGCCGGTCAGGCGCGAGGCACGAGGCCCGAGAGGCCGCGCTTCGCGCCTT
>DASURV010000101.1:0-17968 GCA_036375455.1 Casimicrobiaceae bacterium
GCGCGCAGGTGCTGCGCGACGGCGGGTGGCGAACGGTTGCCGGGCGGGAGGTGGTCGTCGGAGATCTGCTGCGGGTGAAGGAGGGCGACCGGGTCCCGGCCGACGCGACCCTCGAGGCGGCGACCGACGTGATGGCCGACGAATCGCTGCTCACCGGCGAATCGGTCCCGGTGCACAAGCGTTCCGGGGAGCGCCCGGGCGAGTGGACGCGTCCCGGCGGCGACGGCCTGCCGCACGTCTACTCCGGCACGCTGCTCACACGCGGCCAGGGGCTCGCGCGCGTCGTCGCGACCGGACACCACACGGAGATGGGCCGCATCGGCAAGGCGCTCTCGACGATCGAGCCCGAGCCGAGCCCGCTGCAGCGCGAAACGCGGCATGCGGTGATCGTCTTCGCCGCCGTGGGCATCGCCCTTTGCGCGCTGGTCGTCCTGCTGTACGGCCTCGGGCGCGGCGACTGGCTGAACGGCCTGCTCGCGGGCATCACGCTCGCGATGGCGAACCTGCCGGAGGAGTTTCCGGTCGTGCTCACCGTGTTCCTGGCGCTCGGCGCATGGCGCATCTCGCAGAAGGGCGTGCTGACCCGGCGCGCGCCCGCGATCGAGACGCTCGGCGCAACGCAGGTGCTGTGCGTCGACAAGACCGGAACGATCACGCAGAACCGGATGGACCTGCGCCGCTTCTGGACCGCGCGCGGGATGCTCGAGCGCGACGGCAGCGACGACGGCGCGCGCGAGCAACTGATCCGCGCCTGCGTGCTCGCGAGCGAGCGCGAGCCGTTCGATCCGATGGAACAGGCGTTCAGGCGGTTTGCGCACGAACGCTTTCCCGCGCTCGCCGAGCAGATCGCGCAGTGGGAGCTCGTCCGCGGGTATCCGCTGACGCCGGCGCAGCTCTCGGTCGCGCGGATCTGGCGCGCGCCCGGCGCGAGCGCCTGCGCCGTCGCCGCCAAGGGTGCCCCGGAGGCGATCGCCGACCTCTGCGCGCTGTCCGCGCCCGAGCGCGCGGCGATGCATCGGGCGGTCGAGGCGATGACCCGCGACGGGTTGCGCGTGCTCGCCGCCGCCGCCGGCGAGTGGCCGCAGCGCGCCGACGCTGATCCGCCGTGGCCCGCGTCGCAACGCGAGCTGCGCGTGCGCTTCGTCGGGCTGGTCGGCCTTGCCGATCCGGTGCGCCCGACCGTTCCGGCGGCGATCGCCGAGTGCTATCGCGCCGGCATCCGCACGGTGATGATCACCGGCGATCACGCCGGCACCGCGCGCGAGATCGCGCGCCAGATCGGCCTCGCCGAGCCGGCACGCGTCGTGACGGGCAACAGGCTCGAGGCGATGACCCCCGGGGAGCTGCGCGAATGCGTGACCGGGGTGAACGTCTTCGCGCGCGTGATGCCGGAGCACAAGCTGCGGCTCGTCGAGGCGTTCAAGGCGAACGGCCAGGTCGTCGCGATGACCGGCGACGGCGTCAACGACGCGCCCGCGCTCAAGGCGGCGCACATCGGCGTCGCGATGGGAGGGCGGGGGTCCGACGTCGCGCGCGAGGCGGCCGCGCTGGTGCTGCTCGAGGACGATTTCTCGTCGCTGGTCACCGCGGTGCGGCTCGGCCGGCGCATCTACGACAATATCCGCAAGGCGATGTGCTATATCGTCGCCGTCCACGTGCCCACGGCCGGGATGTCGCTGCTGCCGCTGCTGTTCGGATGGCCGCTGCTGTTCTTCCCGGTGCACATCGTGTTCCTCGAGTTCGTGATCGACCCCGCCTGCTCCATCGCCTTCGAGGCCGAGGCCGCGGAGCGCGATGCGATGCGGCGGCCGCCGCGGCCGGCATCGGCACGCCTGTTCGATGCGTGGATGCTCGTGGCGAGCATCGGCCAGGGCGCCATCGTGCTGGCGGGCGTGGCGGTCCTCTATGCGAGCGCGCTCGCGTCGGGCGAGCCCGAGGCGACGGCGCGCGCGATGGGATTTTCCGCGATCGTGCTCGCCAACCTCGCGCTGATCGTGGGCAATCGTTCGCAGCGCGCGAGCATTCGCGAGCTGCTGCGGCCGAACGCGGCGTTGTGGTGGATCGTCGCCGGGGCCCTGGCCGCCCTCGCGCTGGCGATCTACGTGCCTCCGGTGCGCGAAATCTTCCGCTTCGATGCGCTGGACGGTGCGGCGCTCGCGGCGAGCGCGCTGCCCGCCGCAATCGTGCTCGCCGTGATGCTGGTCGCGAGGCTCATCCGTTCCGGATCGCGTCGATGACCGTACGCAACCTGGAGTTCTTCTTCAGGCCGCGCTCGGTCGCGCTGGTCGGCGCCTCCGACCGGCCCGGCAGCGTGGGGGCGACGATCCTGCGCAACCTCGTCTCGGGCGGATTCGCAGGACCGGTGATGCCGGTCAACCCGCGGCACCGCGAGCTCGCCGGCATGAACGTCCATGCGAGCGTGGCGGATCTGCCGCTGACGCCCGAGCTCGCCGTCGTCTGCACGCCGGCGCCGACGGTGCCCGGACTGATCGCGGAGCTCGGTGCGCGCGGCACGAAGGCGGTCGTCGTCATCACGGCCGGGCTCGGCGCGCGCACGCCGGACGGAGCGACGACGCTGAAGGAGGCGATGCTCGCGGCCGCGCGGCCGCATCTGCTGCGCATCCTCGGGCCGAATTGCATCGGCGTGCTCGCGCCGGGCATCGGGCTCAACGCGAGCTTCGCGCACGTCGACGCGCTGCCCGGCAACGTCGCATTCGTCTCGCAGTCCGGCGCGCTGGTGACCGCCGTGCTCGACTGGACGAAGTCGCGCGGCATCGGCTTCTCGAAGTTCGTGTCGATCGGCGACAGCGCCGACGTGGACTTCGGCGACCTCATCGATCACCTCGCGAGCGATCCGGAAACGAGCGCGATCCTGCTCTACATCGAATCGATCCACGCGGCGCGCAAGTTCATGTCGGCCGCGCGCGCCGCCGCGCGCAACAAGCCGGTGATCGCCGTGAAGGCGGGACGCGTCGCGGAGGGCGCGAAGGCGGCCGCGTCCCACACCGGCGCGCTCGCCGGCGCCGACGACGTCTACGACGCCGCAATCCGCCGCGCCGGCATGCTGCGCGTGCTCACGACGGAGGACCTGTTCGACGCGGTCGAGACGCTGGCGCGCGCGCGGCCGCTCGCCGGCGACCGGCTCGCGATCGTGACCAACGGCGGCGGGCCGGGCGTGATGGCGACCGACGCGCTCGTGCTCGGCCGCGGCCGGCTCGCGTCATTCGCAACGCAGACGATCGAGCGCCTGAACGCGGTGCTTCCGGCCACGTGGTCGCACGGCAATCCGGTCGACATCGGCGGGGACGCGCCGGTTGCGCGCTACGTCGAAGCGTTGCGCATCCTCCTCGCCGCACCCGAGTGCGACGGCGTCCTGTTCCTGCACTGCCCGACCGCGATCGTGCCGAGCGCGGCCATCGCCGCGGCTCTCGCGCCGATCGCGCAGCAATCGGCGCGCGCGGTGTTCGCCTGCTGGCTCGGCGCGGATTCGGTGCGGCAGGCGCGGCAGATCTTCTCGAGCGCCGGCATTCCGGACTACGACACGCCGGAGAGCGCCGTGCGCGCCTTCCTGCAGAGCGTCGAATATCGCCGCAACCAGGAGCTGCTGCTGGAGGTTCCGCCCGCGCGCACCGCGGGATTCGCGCACGACCGCGAGCGCGCGCGCGACGCCGTGCAGCGCGCGCTGCGGCTCGGCCGCAAGATCCTGTCGGAAGCCGACTCGAAGTCGGTGCTCGCCGCCTACGGAGTCCCGATCGTCGCAACGCGGATCGCGGCGGACGCCGACGACGCGGTGCGAAGCGCGAACGAGCTCGGCTATCCGGTTGCGCTCAAGATCCTCTCGCCGCAGATCACGCACAAGTCCGACGTGGGCGGCGTCGTGCTCGATCTGGAGACGGCGGACGCCGTTGCGGCCGCCGCCCGCGCGATGCACGAGCGCGTGCATCGCTCGCGCCCGGACGCAACGCTCGCCGGATTCACCGTGCAGAGCATGGTGCGCCGGCCCGATGCGCACGAGCTGATCGTCGGCGTCACCACCGATCCGGTGTTCGGTCCCGTCATCCTGTTCGGCGCCGGCGGCAAGGCGGTCGAGGTCGTCGCCGATCGCGCGGTCGGGCTGCCGCCGCTCAATGCGGTGCTCGCCCGCGACATCGTGTCGCGCACGCGCGTTGCGAAGCTCCTCGCCGGTTACCGCGATCGCCCGGCCGCGGACGTCGACGCGATCGGCGAGACGCTGCTGCGCATTTCCGACCTCGTCGCGGACATCCCGGAAGTCGCCGAGCTCGACATCAACCCGCTGCTCGCCGACGAGCGCGGCGTCGTGGCGCTCGACGCGCGGATCGTCGTCGGCGAGGCGCGCGAGCCGGGCGTCGCGCGCTTCGCGATCAAGCCCTATCCGGCCGAGCTCGAGGAATGGATCGAATGGCACGGCTCGAAGGTGCTGCTGCGCCCGATACGGCCGGAGGATGGCGCGCAGCACGGGGCGTTCCTGCGGGCGCTGCAGCCCGACGACGTGCGCCATCGCGTCTTCATTCGCACGCGCGAGCTCGGCCCGACGCAGCTCGGCCGCCTGACGCAGATCGACTACGACCGCGAAATGGCGTTCGTCGCGGTCACCGAGCCCGCCGCGGGACGCGCCGAGACGCTCGGCATCGTCCGGGCGATCGCAGACCCCGACAACGGCGTCGCCGAGTTCGCGATCATCGTGCGCTCGGAGCTGAAGGGGCGCGGACTTGGGACGATCCTGCTGCGCAAGCTGATCGACTACCTGCGCGAGCGCGGCACGCGCTGGCTCGAGGGCGAGGCGCTCGCCGACAACGAGCGGGTGCTCGCGCTGGTGCGCCGCTATGGCTTCACGAGGACGCCGTCGACCGACGGATCGACGGTGACGCTGCGGCTCGCCCTCGGAAACGGCAGCACCTCCGCGCAGGGCTCGTCGGCGGCGTAGCGGGCGATGTTGGCGCGCACGTTGACGACGTTGCCGATGATGATGAGCGTCGGCGACTCGAGGTCCGCCGCCGCCGCGGCAGCGGGCAGCGTCTCGATCGTGCCGGTGACGACGCGCTGGCGCGGCGTCGTGCCCTGCGACACGACCGCGGCCGCCGTCGAGCCGGGCAACCCGTGCCGCGCGAGCTCGCGGCACAGCGTCGGGAGCGCAAGCAGCCCCATGTAGACGACGAGCGTCTGGTGCGGGCGCGCGAGCGTCGGCCAATCGAGATCCATCGTCGCGTCCCGCAGGTGGCCGGTGACGAACAGGCACGTCTGCGCGTGGTCGCGATGCGTGAGCGGAATGCCGGCGTACGCGGCGACGCCGTTCGCGGCCGAGATCCCGGGGACGACCTCGAACGCAACGCCGCTCGCGGCGAGCGCCTCGATCTCCTCGCCGCCGCGCCCGAAGATGAACGGGTCGCCGCCCTTGAGGCGCACGACTCGCAGGCCCTCGCGCGCAAGCCGCACGAGCAGGGCGTTGATCGATTCCTGCGGCATCGCGTGGCGGCTGCGCGCCTTGCCGACGTAGATCTTCGTCGCGCGCGGCGCCAGCGCAAGAATCGACGGCGTGACGAGCCGATCGTGCACGATCGCATCGGCGCGCTCGATGAGCCGCACCGCCTTCATCGTCAGGAGCTCGGGGTCGCCCGGACCGGCGCCGACCAGCGCGACGCTGCCGGGCACGCGGTCGCGCGTCGCTTGCGCGCGCCCCCCGCCGCGGCGCATCGGCACGGCCGGTCGCGCATCGTTCGTCCGCTCGCCATCGTCCATCGCGTGCCTTCGTCTCCCGCTCGAGGGAGAACGATAGAGTTCGGCCCACTTCCAAACTTTAATCTTCGTCAAGGAATGATCGGGTGCAAATGCCGATACTCGCGAAAGCGAAAAAAGCCACGTTCATCGGTCATTTCCGGGCATTCACAAGGGGCGAAGCCGTGAGACACACGAAATCCGCGCTGGTCGGCAGTCTGGTCGTGGTTGCAACGCTGGCGCTGGCGGCGGGCGTCGCATCGGGGCAGGAGAAGAAGGACGCGGCGCCCGCGGCGCCGCAGGGCGCGCAGGCGCCCGTGTCGGTGCCCGGCAGCGACGCCGCGAAGGCGGAGCAGGGACACGCGGACCAGCCGCTGCTGCGCTACGAAGGCGCGGCGAGCTCGCCGCTCGCCGGCGAGCCGATGCACCAGGACATCAATCCGAAGGCCCCGAAGATGACGGAGGCCGAGTTCGACAAGGGCAAGCTGATCTACTTCGAGCGCTGCGCCGGATGTCACGGCGTGCTGCGCAAGGGCGCGACCGGCAAGCCGCTCACGCCCGACATCACGCTCGGCAAGGGCACCGAGTACCTGAAGGTCTTCATCGGCTACGGCTCCCCCGCCGGGATGCCGAACTGGGGCAGCTCCGGGCAGCTCACCGAGGCGGAGGTCGACCTGATGGCGCGCTACGTCCAGCAGACGCCGCCCACGCCGCCGGAGTTCGGGATGAAGGAAATGCAGGCGTCGTGGAAGGACCTCGTTCCACCGGCGCAGCGGCCGAAGAAGAAGATGAACCAGTACGACGTCGACAACATCTTCTCGGTGACGCTGCGCGACTCGGGCGAGATCGCGCTGATCGACGGCGCGTCGAAGAAGATCATCAACATCGTGAAGACCGGCTACGCCGTCCACATCTCGCGGCTCTCCGCATCGGGCCGCTATCTGTACGTGATCGGGCGCGACGCGAAGATCAACCTGATCGACCTGTGGATGGAGAAGCCCGACAACGTCGCCGAGATCAAGGTCGGCCTCGAGGCACGCTCGGTCGAGACGTCCAAGTACAAGGGCTACGAGGACAAGTACGCGATCGCCGGCTCCTACTGGCCGCCGCAGTTCGTGATCATGGAGGGCGATACGCTGAAGCCGCTCAAGATCGTCTCGACCCGCGGCATGACGGTGGATCCGCAGGAGTACCACCCCGAGCCGCGCGTGGCGTCGATCGTCGCCTCGAAGTACCACCCCGAGTTCATCGTCAACTCGAAGGAGACGGGCAAGATCAACCTGGTCAGCTACAAGGACCTCAAGAACCTCAAGGTGACGTCGATCGACTCGGCGCGCTTCCTCCATGACGGCGGCTTCGATGCCACCGGCCGCTACTTCCTCGTCGCGGCCAACGCGTCGAACAAGATCGCGATCGTCGACACCAAGGAGAACAAGCTCGAGGCGCTGATCGACGTGGGCAAGACGCCGCACCCCGGACGCGGCGCCAACTTCATCGATCCGAAATACGGTCCCGTCTGGGCGACGGGACACCTCGGCGACGAGACGATCGCGGTGATCGGCACCGACCCGAAGAAGCACAAGCAGAACGCCTGGAAGGTCGTGCGCACGCTGAAGGGGCAGGGCGGCGGGTCGCTGTTCATCAAGACGCATCCGAAGTCGAAGAACCTCTGGGTGGACACCGCGCTGCATCCGGACGCCAAGATCAGCCAGTCGGTGGCGGTGTACGACATCAACAATCTCGACAAGGGCTTCGAGGTGCTGCCGATCGCCGAATGGGCCGGCGTGAGCGAAGGCGCGAAGCGCGTCGTGCAGCCCGAATACAACAAGGCCGGCGACGAGGTGTGGTTCTCGGTGTGGAGCGCCAAGAACCAGCAATCGGCGATCGTCATCGTCGACGACAAGACGCGCAAGCTGAAGGCGGTGATCAAGGACCCGAAGCTGATCACGCCCACCGGCAAGTTCAACGTCCACAACACGCAGCACGACGTCTATTGAGCGGGCGGTGAACCGGGCGGGTGAAGCGTGTGAAGAAGGCGGCAGCGATTTGCACGGGACGCCTCGCCCGCTGGCTGTACGCCGCGCTGGCGGCAACGGCGTGGATCGCGCCGGGAAGCGCGGTGGGCGCCGGCCAGGGCGAGAGCGCCGACGCCGCGCCGCCCGCTGCGCGCCAGCGCGAGCTGGTGCGGCTGCTGCGGCAGGATTGCGGCTCGTGTCACGGCATGC
This sequence comes from Casimicrobiaceae bacterium, assembly GCA_036375455.1. Classification (GTDB taxonomy): domain Bacteria; phylum Pseudomonadota; class Gammaproteobacteria; order Burkholderiales; family Casimicrobiaceae; genus VBCG01. The sequence continues at coordinate 7,959 of DASURV010000101.1, forward strand.
GGCTCACCGGGGGTCTCGGGCCGCCGCTCACGCCCGACGCGCTGCGCGGCAAGCCACCGGACAGCCTCGCCGCCACGATCGTCGCCGGCCGTCCCGGTACCGCGATGCCGCCATGGCGGCCGTTCCTGTCCGAAGCGGAAGCCGCGTGGCTGGTCGCGCGATTGCGCGAAGGTGATCCCCATGCGCCGTGACGCGACGGCGCTGCTGCTGGCCGCGGTGGTGACGACTGCGGGCTGCGCACGGGTCGAGACGCGAGGCACCGGCGACCTGGGCGTGGTCATCGAGCGTGCCGCCGGACGCGTGCAGGTCGTGGATACGACGGCGCGCGCGAGCCTCGGCGCGGTCGCCGGCCTCGGCGACCTGTCGCACGCGTCGGTCGTCTATTCGCGCGACGGCCGCTACGCGTACGTGTTCGGGCGCGACGGCGGCCTCACGAAGGTCGACATCCTGCAGCGCCGGATCGCCGCGCGCACGCTGCAGGCCGGCAATTCGATCGGCGGCGCGATCGTGCAGGACGGCACGCTGGTCGCTGCCCAGAACTACGAGCCGGGCGGCATCAAGGTGTTCCGCGCCGATACGCTCGAGCTGGTGGCCGACGTGCCCGCGATCCATGGCGCCAACGGCGAGCGCTCGAAGATCGTCGGCCTCGCCGACGCGCCGGGCAATCGGCTGGTGTTCAGCCTGTTCGACGCCGGCGAGATCTGGGTCGCGGATCTGTCGCAGCCGTCCCAACCGAAGATCGACCGCTTCCGCAACGTCGGCAGGCAGCCCTACGACGGCCTCGTCACGCCGGACGGGCGCTACTACATCGCCGGGCTGTTCGGCGAGGACGGACTTGCGCTGCTCGACCTCTGGCATCCGGAGCAGGGCGTGCGCCGCATTCTCGACGGCTACGGCCAGGGTGCGGCGAAGCTTCCCGTCTACAAGATGCCGCATCTGCGCGGATGGGCGATCGCCGGCGACACCGCGTACCTGCCGGCGATCGGCCGGCACGAAGTCCTCGTCGTCGACACGCGCGATTGGCGGATGGTCGGGCGCATCGCGGTCGCCGGTCAGCCGGTGTTCGTGATCGCGCGTCCCGACCGGCGCCAGGTGTGGGTGAACTTCGCGTTTCCCGACAACGGCCTCGTGCAGGTGATCGACACCGAGACGCGCCGCGTCGCGCACACGCTCGAGCCGGGCAAGGCGGTGCTGCATCTCGAGTTCACGCCGCGCGGCGAAGCGGTATGGATCTCGGCGCGCGACGACGACCGCGTACTCGTGTACGACACGGCGACACTTGCGCGCGTGGCGGCACTCGCCGCGGAGAGCCCGAGCGGCATCTTCTTCACGAGCCGCGCCGCCCGCATCGGATTCTGACGCGATGGACGCGCGCGAGCGACGACTGCTGAACGGCTTCCAGCGCGACTTTCCGCTGTGCGCGGCGCCCTATGCGGCGGTGGCCGAAGCGCTGGACACGACCGAGAGCTGGGTGATCCGCGCGCTGCGCTCGTTCATCGCCGCGGGTGTCGTCGGCCGGGTCGGCGCGGTGTTTCGTCCCGGAAGCATCGGCGCCAGCACGCTCGCCGCGATGGCCGTTCCGCCGGCGCGGCTCGCCGCCATCGCGCACCGCGTCAGCGCGCATCCGGGCGTCAATCACAACTACGAGCGCGAGCATCGGTTCAACCTGTGGTTCGTCGCGAATGCGCCCGATGCTTCGCGCCTGCAGTCGCTGCTGGCGCAGGTGGAGCGCGAAACGGTGCTTCCGGTGCTCTCGCTGCCGTTGCTGCGCGAATATCACATCGACCTCGGCTTCGACCTCGACGACACCCGCGCCGAAAGACCCGCGCCGCGGCCCGGGGTCGCGCGGGCGTGGAGGCCCGATGCGGAACAGACGCGGATCGTCGCCGCGCTGCAGGACGGCCTGCCCCTGCAGGCGCGGCCCTACGCTGCGATCGCCGAGCGGGCGGGACTCGCACGCGACGAAGGGGAGCAACGCGTGCTGCGCCATCTGCGCGAGTGGCTGCGCGACGGCATCGTCAAGCGGCTGGGCGTGATCGTTCGCCACCGCCCGCTCGGCTACATCGCAAACGTCATGGCCGTGTGGGACGTGCCCGATGACGCCGTCGACGCCGCCGGCGAGACGCTTGCGCGCGAGGCGGGCGTCACGCTGTGCTACCGCCGGGCCCGCGCGCTGCCCGCGTGGCCGTACAACCTGTTCTGCATGGTGCACGGCCGCGATCGCGGCGAGGTGGAGGGCACTCTCGACGCCATCGGGGCGCGCACGGGTCTTGACGGCCATCCTCATGCGCGGCTCTTCTCCCGCGAGGCGTTCAAGCAGGACGGCGCCCGCCACTTCGCGGCGAGGGCACTGCATGGATGAGCTCGACCGCGCGATCGTCGATCGCCTGCAATCCGGGTTTCCGGTGTGCGAGCGGCCGTTTCTCGCGGCAGCCGAGGCGCTCGGAACCACGGAGGACGAGCTGATCGCGCGCATCGACCGGTTGCTGCGCGAAGGCACGCTGACCCGCTTCGGGCCGCTGTTCCAGGTCGAGCGGATGGGCGGGGCCTTCACGCTGGCCGCGATGAGCGTGCCCGAGGATCGGTTCGACCCGGTCGCGGCCGCCGTGAACGCGCTGCCCGAAGTGGCGCACAACTACGCGCGCGAGCATCCGCTCAACATGTGGTTCGTCCTCGCGACCGAGACGGCGGAGGCCACGCGCGATGCCGTGCGCAGGATCGAGGAGCGCACGGGCCTGCCGGTGCTGACGTTCCCGAAGGAGCGCGAATACTTCGTCGGGCTGGATCTCAAGGTGGCGCGATGAGGGACGCGGGGCTTCATGCCAACGTCGGAGGGCCGCCCCGAGACGCGAGCGTCGCGCTCGACCCGCTCGACCGCAGGATCGTGCAGCGGTTGCAGGCGGGCCTGCCGCTCACGCCCAGGCCGTACGACGCGGTGGCCGACGCGATCGGCGTGGCGCCGGAGGCGGTGCGAGCGCGCGTGGCCGCGCTGCTCGCCGACGGACGCATTCGCCGCATCGGCGCGGTGCCGAATCATTACGCGCTCGGCTGGTGCGCGAACGGCATGAGCGTGTGGGACGTCGACGATGCGCGGGTCGACGCGCTCGGAGCGCTCGTCGGCAGGCTGCCGGCGGTCACGCATTGCTACCGCAGGCCACGGCGGCCGCCGCAGTGGCCCTACAACCTGTTCGCGATGGTGCACGGGCGCGACCGCGAGGAGGTCGCCGCGAAGGTCGCCGGGATCGCGCAGGTGCTGGGCGATGCTGCGCGTGCGCACGACGTGCTGTTCAGCACGCGGATCCTCAAGAAGACGGGCCTGCGGATCACGTAGCGAAGAGAGCCGACGATGTTTCGCATCACCCAGCACATGCAGGAGATCCGCCGGCCGACGCCGGTCGGTCCGCGCCGCGACCCGCCCGGGCCGGTGGTGATCTGGAACCTGATCCGGCGCTGCAACCTGGCGTGCCAGCACTGCTACTCGATCTCGGCCGACATCGACTTTCCGGGCGAGCTGACCACGGCGCAGATCCGCGCGACGATGGACGACCTGCGGGCGTTCGGCGTACCGGTGCTGATTCTCTCCGGCGGCGAGCCGCTGCTCCACCCGGACATCTTCGCGATCTCGCACCGCGCGAAGGCGATGGGCTTCTACGTCGGGCTGTCGACGAACGGCACGCTGATCGACGCGGCGCTGCTGCCGCGGATCGCCGAGGTCGGCTACGACTACGTCGGCATCAGCCTCGACGGGATCCAGGCGACGCACGATCGCTTCCGCCGCAAGGCGGGCGCCTACGATGCGTCGCTCGCGGCGGTGCGGCTGCTCCGCGACGCGGGCATCAAGGTGGGGTTGCGCTTCACGCTGACCCGGGACAATGCGCACGACCTGCCGGCGCTGCTCGAGCTGATCGATGCCGAAGGCGTCGACAAGTTCTACCTGTCGCACCTCAACTACGGCGGGCGCGGCAACATCAATCGCAAGACCGATGCGGCGTTGCTGACGACGCGCCGGGCGATGGACCTGCTGTTCGAGGCGTGCTGGCGTCACCTCGAGTCCGGGCGTCCGAAGGAATTCGTCAGCGGCAACAACGACGCCGACGGCGTCTACCTGCTGCATTGGGCGCGAAGGCGCTTTCCCGACCGCGCCGAGCACGTCGCGGCGAAGCTCGCGCAATGGGGCGGGAACGCCTCGGGCGTGAACGTCGCCAACATCGACAATCTCGGCAACGTTCATCCGGACACGTTCTGGTGGGATTACACGCTCGGGAACGTGAAGGAGCGACCGTTCTCGCAGATCTGGACCGACACGTCCGATCCGCTGCTGGCCGGCCTCAAGGCGCGCCCGCGGCGCGTGACGGGCCGCTGCGGCGGATGCGCGCACTTCGCGATCTGCGGCGGCAACACGCGCGTGCGCGCGTGGCAGCTCTACGGCGACGCGTGGGCCGAGGATCCGGCGTGCTATCTCGACGACGACGAGCTCGGCATCGCGCCGGGCCGCGACCGCCTGCCGATCAAGCCTTACATCCGGCTGCGGCGCATCGAACGCGCGGCGTAGCCCGATGATCTGGCTCAGCATCCGTGCGTGGAGTGCAGTGGTCGCGCTCGCGGCGCTGCCGCTCGCCGCAGCGGGCGAGACAGCGGTGCCGATGACCGCCGCGGCGACGGACGCGAGCCGGTCCGCCCCGACGGCTGCGGCGAGCTACGCCGCGCATTGCGCGTCCTGCCACGGCGTCGATCGGCTCGGCGGGACCGGACCCGCGCTGCTGCCGGAGAACCTGGAGCGGCTGCGCAAGCCGGCGGCTGCCGACACGATCGCCAGGGGCAGGATCGCGACGCAGATGCCCGCGTTCGGCGACAAGCTGTCGGCCGGCGACATCGACGCGCTCGTCGCCTACGTGTACGCGCCGCCGGCGCAGCCGCCGCTGTGGGGCGAGCGCGAGATCGCGGCGAGCCGCGTCGAATATGTCAAGCCCGGGACACTCGGCAGCAAGCCCGTCTTCGCCGCCGATCCGCAGAACCTCTTCGTCGTCGTCGAAAGCGGCGACCATCACGCGACGATCCTCGACGGCGACACGTTCGAGCCGGTGCGCCGCTTCGCGACGCGCTTCGCGCTGCACGGCGGCCCGAAGTTCTCGCCCGACGGGCGCTACGTGTACTTCGCCTCGCGCGACGGCTGGGTGAGCCTCTACGACATCTGGAACCTGACGCTCGTCGCCGAGGTGCGGGCCGGCATCAACACGCGCAACCTCGCCGTCTCGTCGGACGGCCGCTACGTGCTCGTCGGCAATTACCTGCCGCACACGCTGGTGATGCTCGATGCGCGGGATCTCGCGCTGTTGAAGGTGCTGCCGGTGCGCGACGCGAACGGCCGCAGCTCGCGGGTGTCCGCCGTGTACGACGCCGCGCCGCGCGAGAGCTTCATCGTGGCGCTGAAGGACATCGCGGAAGTCTGGGAGCTCCCCTACGGCGACAGGACCGGACCCGTCTACGAAGGCCTCGTGCACGACTATCGCCTCGGCGAGGGGATCGCCGCCGCGAAGCCGTTCGGCATCCGGCGCACGGTGCTCGACGGCATCCTCGACGATTTCTTCTTCGACCCGTCGTACGACCACCTGATCGGCGCCGCGCGCGACGGCCACACCGGCCAGGTCGTGAACCTCAACGTCCGGCGCAGGATTGCCGAGGTCGACCTGCCCGGGCTGCCGCATCTCGGCTCGGGCATCACCTGGCAATGGCATGGCCGGCCGGTGCTCGCGACGCCGAACCTGAAGGAAGGGCAGGTGACGATCATCGACATGAAGACGTGGAAGACGGTGGCCCAGGTGCCCACCGCCGGACCCGGCTTCTTCATGCGCAGCCACGAGCGCACGCCGTACGCGTGGGTGGACGCGTTCAACAGCGCGAACAAGGATGTGCTGCAGGTGATCGACAAGCAGTCGCTCGCCGTCGTGGCGACGCTGCGGCCGGCGCCGGGCAGGACGGTCGCGCACGTGGAGTTCACGCGCGACGGCCGCCATGCGCTCGCGAGCATCTGGGAGGGCGACGGCGCGATCGTCGTCTACGATGCCGCGACGTTCGAGGAGGTGAAGCGCGTGCCGATGGTGAAGCCTTCGGGCAAGTACAACGTGTACAACAAGACCATGCGCTCGGCAGGGACGAGCCACTGACGCAACCTCGGGGCACGACCCGCGTGGAGCGCGGCGGCGCGAAACGCGGAGGAACGGACGGCGCCCCGAGGAACCGCGCGCCGGGCGCGGTTTGATCCGGCTCAAGGCGGGGCGGCGGGCCCCTGCGGCAGAATGCCCCCATGAACGGGACCCCTGCACCGGCCGCGAGCGGCGATCTGCGCTTCGACGCCGGCCTGATTCGCAAGTACGACGGCTTCGGTCCGCGCTACACGTCCTATCCGACCGCCGACCGCTTCCACGCCGGATTCACGGCGGCCCACTACGTCGACGCGCTCGCCGCGCGCCACCAGGCGAAGGTGGCGCAGCCGCTGTCGCTGTACGTGCACCTGCCGTTCTGCAACACGATCTGCTACTACTGCGCGTGCAACAAGATCATCACGGCGAACCGGGGCCGCTCGGCCCGGTACGTGCGCTACCTGGGCCAGGAGATCGACATCGTGTCGTCGCTCGTCGAGGGCGATCGCACGGTGCAGCAGCTCCACTGGGGCGGGGGCACCCCGACGTTCCTCGCGCGCGAGGAAATGGCGGCGCTGATGGGGATGCTGCGCGAGGCCTTCGCGTTCGGCGCCGATACCGAGGCGTCGATCGAGGTCGATCCGCGCAAGGTGGAGGTCGCGACCGTCGACTTCCTGCGCGAACTGGGCTTCAACCGCATCTCCTTCGGCATCCAGGACTTCGACCCCGCGGTGCAGAAGGCGGTCAACCGGATCCAGAGCGAGGAGGAGACGCGCACGGTGATCGACGCGGCGCGCGCGAGCGGCTTCAAGTCGATCAACGCGGACCTGATCTACGGGCTGCCGCGGCAGACGCTCGCCGGCTTCACGGCGACGCTCGACAAGGTGATCGATCTCGCCCCCGACCGGATCGCGCTCTACGGTTACGCGCACGTGCCGCACCTGTTCAAGGCGCAGCGCAACATCGTCGCGCACGAGCTGCCCGCCGCCGACGCCAAGCTCGCGATCCTGCAGACGGCGATCGACAAGCTCACCCGCGCCGGCTACCTCTACATCGGCATGGACCACTTCGCCCGGCCGGGCGACGAGCTCGCGGTCGCGCTGCGCGAGGGCAAGCTGCATCGCAACTTCCAGGGCTACTCGACGCGGCCGGATTGCGACCTGATCGCCTTCGGCATCTCGGCGATCGGCAAGGTCGGCGCGAGCTACGTGCAGAACGTCAAGACGCTCGATCAGTACTACGCGGCGCTCGACGAGCACCGGCTGCCGGTGATGCGCGGCATCACGCTCGACGCCGACGACCTGCTGCGCCGCGACGTCATCCAGAAGCTGATGTGCGAGTTCCGGCTCGTTTTCGCGGCGCTCGAGGCGAGGCACGGGATCCGCTTCGCCGAGCGCTTCGTCCCGGAGCTCGCCGCGTTGCAACCGATGGTCGCCGACGGACTGGTCGTGCTTTCGTCCGGGGGTCTCGAGGTCACCGCGCGCGGTCGCCTGCTGGTGCGCAACGTCGCGATGGTCTTCGATCGCTACCTGCGCGAGGCGCGCGAGCGCGCCGGGTATTCGCGGGTGATCTGACCGCTCACCGGTGCAGGACGCACTTGGCGTACAGATCGCCGAGCCGTCCCGACGGGTCGTAGCGTTGCTTGAGCGCCCGGTACGCGGGGCCGCCGTAGACCGACCAGAACTCATCCTCGCCGAAGTAGGAGTCCGAGTAGAGCGACTTGATGCCGCCGACGGCGGCGACCTTGCGCTCGATCCTGCGATTGACGTGTCCGCGCGCCCGCGGCTCGCGCGACGCGACCGTGTCCCAGAATCCGAAATTGACCGACAGCGTGCCGCGCGGCAGCGGGTAGAGCGTTGCCTCGGCAGCGAGGTCCGGTGCCCGGATCGGGCAGATCCAGATCGGCACGATGCCGACCTCGGCGTGCAGGAAGTCGAGGAATTCCGCGGCGCGGGCAAGCGGGATGTCGACGTCCTGGATCACGGACTCGCGCGTGACGCCGCGCAGCCGGTCGAGCGCGCGCGTGACGCCCCAGCGCGCGTTCCAGCGCATGATCTTCTGGTAGGTGATCGAATTGAGGCGCCTGCGCCCGTAGAGCCGGCGCAGCAGCGGGTGCTGCGCGCCGACGTTGCGCGAGCACCAGAACCAGTCGGTGTCCCAGCGCCACAGGTAGTCGCGTGTGGTCAGGTAGTCGAGCCGCTTCGCGGTGAGCGAGCGATAGTAGATCCCGGCGTACGTGTAGTCGCCGACCCAGGGCGCGGCGTCGACGAAGCGCCCGCACGAGAGCACGAGCTCGTCGCGCGCGAACGCCACCCCGTCGACGAAATCGATGTCGTCGTCGGCGCAGCGCTGCGCGAGCTCGGCGAAGAAGCGGTCCGGATCGCCGTGCCGGGCATGATCGACTCGCACGTAGCGCGTGACCGGCAGCGTGCGCGCCGTGAGCTTGAGCGCGTAGCCCAGCGTCCCGTACGAGTTCGGGAAGCCGTGGAAGAGGTCGCGATGCTCGTTGTCGGGCGTGCAGGCGACGATGCGTCCATCGCCGGTCAGGATGTCCATCGCGACGATCGTGTCGTGCACGAGGCCGTGGCGAAACGAGGTCGCCTCGATGCCGACGCCGGCCACGGCGCCGCCGAGCGTGATCGACTTGAGCTGCGGCACGACGGCGGGCATCGCACCGGCCGCGAGCGTCGCGTCCGCCAGAGCGACGAACGTCGTCATGCCTTCGGCCTCCACGAGGCCGGCTGCGGCGTCGACGCGAATCACCCGATCGAAGTGGCCGAGATCGATCCGCGGCGCGCGCCGGGGCGCGCGGTCGCGAAACAGGTTCGACGTCGGCTTCGCGAGCCCGACCGCGGGCTCGCGCGACGCCGGCGCCGAGGCGACCTGCGCGGCGAGCCGGGTCGTCTTGCGCGTGTAGGCCGCCGCGGCGTCCGCTGCGGGGTCGGCCGTCGCGACGTCGGTCGTCACGGCGCCGGTCGATAGAGAAACGCGCGGCTCATCGGATAATTCGTGACGTTGCCCTTGCTGACGGTGACCTGGAAGAGGTGGGTGCGCGAGGTGCGCGAGCGGAACATCTCGGCGCACGACCACAGGTAGGTGCGCCAGATGCGCCGGAGGCGCTCGTCGAAGCGCGCCGGATCGAGGGCATGAATCGCCTCCCAGCTCGCGTCGAAGCGCGCGGCCCACGCATCGAGGGTCAGCGCGTAATGCCGCCGCAGGTTCTCGACGTCGAGGACCTCGAGCCCGCAGGCGTCCATCGCGTCGATCGCCTCGTGGAGGCTCGGGATCCAGCCGCCGGGGAAGATGTACTTGCGGATGTAGAACTCGGTGTCGAGCGAGCCGACGTGGCCGATGAAATGGATGACGCCGAGGCCCCCGGGCCTGAGCGCCGCCGCGTGCGCGCGCACGACGTCGGGCAACTGGTCGCGGCCCGCGTGCTCGAGCGTGCCGATCGACAGCAGCTTGTCGTATTGACCCGGAATCTCGCGAAAATCGCACTCGACGACCTTGATCCGATCGCTTAAGCCCCGTTCAGCCAATGCCTCGCGCAACTCGACGACCTGCTCGGTGGTCGTGTTGATGCCGGTGCCGAGCGCGCCGTAGCGCTCGTAAGCGTGGAAGAGCAGGCCGCCCCAGCCGCAACCGACGTCGACGAACGTTTCGCCCGCCTTGAGATCGACCTTGCGGCAGACGTGGTCCATCTTGTTGCGCTGCGCTTCCTCGAGCGTGCGCGTGCCTTCCTTCCAGTAGGCGCACGTGTACATCATGCCGATGCGGTCGAGCCATGGTTCGTAGAAAGCCTTGCCGAGCCCGTAATGCGCGCGCGCGTTCGCTTTCGCCTGCGCGATCGAGCGGTTCGAGAAGCGGAGC
>DASURV010000102.1:0-27516 GCA_036375455.1 Casimicrobiaceae bacterium
CGGAAATCGAGAAGACCCGGACTTGTCCTTCGAGCACGAAATAGGCGCCGGACACCCGATCACCACGCTCGAGCACGTTTCGGCGGGAGACACCGTCCTCACGAAAGACCCTCGATCGACCCGAGCTCGACCGCCTCTCGAGAGGTCGGAGAACGGGGGGAATCCGGAAAGGTCGACCAAGGGTACGGTCCTGCGATGGATTACGCCGGTTGGCGCTTGTGGAGAAACATATCTCCGGGCGTCGCGGTGGTGACTTCGGTGATCGAGTCGAACGGGCGGCCTGCTCGTTCATGCGCGCGCCTGACTGCCTCTGCATCGGGCGCCATGTTGAAGCAGAACGCTCGGCCGTCATCGTAGCCGACGTGCGCACGAAGTGGTTACCACGCCTTCTTCATAGCAGGCGTTCTCATACCTGGCGAAGAATGGCTCGAAGTCGTCTGGCGTAAGCTCGACCGGAAACGTATTGCGCGAGCGATCGCGTGTATCGATGAAAAAGCGCATTGGCTTCATGACAATCTCCTTGTATTCACTACGCGACGCGCGTAGCGCATTGGGAGACTGCCTCTACTCCGGGCTGCGGTCTGTATCAAAAGTTCCACTTCGCTCGATGTCCAACGTTGCAAGTTGAGTCCCATGCAGGCGGGCGAACCCGCCGGAATGGGGGGCCAGCCGAAGAACCGGGTACTGCGTCAGCAAGGTGGCATCAGGGCTTATAGGCGATCGCCTCGATCTCAACCTTCGTGTCGATCATGTTTTTCGCCTGTATCGTCGAGCGCGCTGGCCTGTTTCCAGGAAAGAACGCACTGTAAACGCGATTGAAGTCCTCGTAGTCACGGGCGTCAGCGAGCCAGACCGTGGTCTTCACCACGTCCTCGAGCGTGCAGCCGGCCATTGCGAGCGCGCGAGCGACATTTTTCATCGTCTGTCGCGTGTGAACTTCGATCCCCCCGGCGACGATGTCGCCGCGTTCGTCTCTGGCGACCTGGCCCGACACAAACACGAAGCCACCGGCCTTAGTCACCAACGAGCGCGGGAATGTGCGCGTACCCGCGTTGCTGTCTTCAAAGAACTCGATCGTCATTTGCGATGCCCTTCGCGAGGAACGACTCGTGGAGGAGGAAGCGTGTCGTGAGTCTAACGCTGCCAACGAAGCAACCTAACCGGCCGCGAGAAGCCGGCGCGCCAGCCGCCGCCGGCGAGTGGTCCGGTTGAGCGAGGGATTGGGCGGTAGAGGATGTGCGCTGCGGCCATGTGGATGGCGCAGTGAAGGATTCTGTGCGTTAGTTGGATCGCGCCAATCGGCGCCAGCGTGACAGCATGACGCCGCTTCACATCGACCGGCCCCAGACTGGCCGAAGTGCTTACGCCGCGCGTAGATCGTTTGCTCGCTGTCAGCGGCGGTCTCCGCCACCTTGATGCCCGGGGCGGGAGTCGAACCCGCATCCCCTTGCGGAGCAGGGATTTTAAGTCCCTTGTGTCTACCTGTTTCACCACCCGGGCGCAGGCATTCTAGCCCGGATATTTCACCGGACCGGCCGGCGCTCTTCGTCTGGATCCCCTCGCGGAGTCAGTGCCCACGCTCTTACCCCCTGCGATTCGTATGTCGGGCCTGCGCGGCACCGCGGTACTCTTGGCGGTCGTTTCCTGCCCTGGATTGGTGCTGCACCGGACCGTTCGCAAGACGGCTGCCGACGGACCGCGCGCGCCGCGGGAACATGCGCCGCCCGATCGTTGTCAGCGCACTTGTGGGCCTCCTGGCCTGCCCATCATTTCCGGAACGCCGCGGCGGCCCGTGGGGTCGGTCGCGCGTTTCGGCATCGATCCATTACCGGGAGCTTCGATGAACGCGCGAGTCAAGTCGAAAAGTCTGTTGAAAGCATCGGCGCTGTCGTTCGCCGCCGGCCTCGCCCTGGCGTCGGGTACGACGTTCGCCGCGACGATGCAGCTCAAGTTGTCCGGCAGCGAGGAAGTCCCCGCCGTCAAGAGCAGCGGCTCGGGAGCCGGCTCGCTCACCGTCAACGACGACGGCACCGTCAGCGGCAGCGTGACGGCGAGCGGCTTCACCCCGACGGCGGCGCACATTCACGAGGGCGCGGCCGGCAAGAACGGGCCGGTGATCGTTCCGTTCACCAAGGAAGGCGACAAGTTCAGCGCTCCGTCGGGCGCGAAGCTGACCGCCGACCAGATGAAGGCGTTCAAGGCCGGCGACCTGTACGTGAACATCCACAGCGCCGCGCACCCCGGCGGCGAAGTCCGCGCGCAGCTCAAGCCGTAGGGGGCGGTGCCGGCGCGCGGCAGCCCGCGCTCGATACGCAGCGTGGGCGCGCGCGCCGCGCAACCGGCCGCGCACTGCCGAGGCGCGGCCTCAGTGGATCAGCACGACCGGGATGTGGGAGAGGTGGAGCACGCGCGTGGCCACCGATCCCATCGCCATGTTCGCGAGCGCCGACATCCCGCGTGTTCCCATGTAGATCATGTTGGAGCCGGAGTCGGTCGCCTGCCGGACGATGCTCTCGGCCACCGGCCCGACGATCTGATGGGTCGTGTGGGCGACTCCCGCGTCGTCGAGCAGCTTGCGGCTCGGCGCCAGCATCGCCGCGCATTCCTCGTCGTAGTACTTCCGCAGCATCTCCTTGCTGACGAAGGCGCCCATGTTCGGAACGCGGGGCACGGGCAGGTGCACGGTGACGACGTCGATCGCCGGCGGCTCCTTGTACCAGTCCAGCGTGTCGATCAGCTTCTGGGTCGCGCGCTGGGCGCTCGGCGAACCGTCCACGGGCAGCAATACCTTCAGCATTTCCGGTTCCTCGGGGCGAGGACGATCCCCCGCGCAAGATTGTCGCAGATCAAGATGGACGGCAGCGAATTTCCGCAGAATCCGACTGGTTGGCCACGCTCCCGCACGCGCAGGCGCCCCCCTGCGGAATCCGCCATGTTCAAGAACATTCTCGTGCCGACGGATGGCTCGAAGCTTTCGCAGAAGGCGATCAAGGAAGCGATCGAGCTCGCGAAGGTGACGAGCGCCAGGATCACCGCGCTGCACGTCTTTCCGAAGTTCTCCGGCAGCCCGTACGGGACGTTCGGGCCCGCCGAGGACGTGCTCGAGGAGGCGCACGAGAACCAGGCGCGCGCGCAAGGTGACCAGATCTTCGCAGGCGTGCGCAAGCTGACCGACGGCGCCGGCGTGGGCCTCGACACGGTCCTCGCCGAGAGCAACGATGTCTGGAAGCAGATCATCGCCACGGCGAAGAGGAAGAAATGCGACCTGATCTGCATGGCCTCCCACGGCCGGCGCGGCGTATCGGGCGTACTGCTCGGCAGCGAGACGAACAAGGTCCTCACCCACAGCGACATTCCGGTGCTGGTGCTGCGCTGAGCGAACCCTGCTTCCACTGCGGCGAGGCGGTTCCGCCGGGGGCGCCCTGGCGGAGCGACATCGACGGCGCCGATGCGCCGTTCTGCTGCGCCGGCTGCCTGGCCGTCGCGCAAACGATACGCGCGGCCGGGCTGGCGTCGTTCTATGCGCTGCGCGAGCGCCATGCCGAGCCGGTCAAAGCGGTCGAGGACGACTGGCAGCGCGAGGCTGCCGCGGCGGAACACCTGGTGAGGCCCGTCGACGCGACGCTGCGGGAAGTGGCGTTGCTGCTCGGGGGCATCCGCTGCGGGGCCTGCGTGTGGCTGCTCGAAACGTGGCTGCAGCGCCAGCCGGGCGTGCGCGAGGCGAGCGTCAACTTCGCCACGCGCCGCGCGCGCGTGCGCTTCGACGCCGGCGCGACCGGGTTGGCGCCGATTCTGCGCGCGATCGCGCAGGTCGGCTATCGCGCGCATCCGTACGACCCGCAACGCCGCGAGGCGCTGGTCCGCAGCGAAAGCCGTGCGTTGCTGCTTCGCACCGGCCTCGCGCTGCTCGGCATGATGCAGGTGATGATGTTCGCCGTGCCGGCGTACGTCAGCGCCGGCGGTGTCGATGCCGCGTATCGGGCGTTGCTGAACTGGGCGAGCCTCGTCCTGACGCTGCCCGTCGTCGTCTATTCGGCGGCGCCTTTCTTCGCCGGCGCGTGGCGCGATCTGCGACTGCGCAGGCTCGGCATGGACGTGCCGATCGCCATCGGCATCGCGGGGGCGTTCGCGGCGAGCGCGTGGGCGACGATCCGCGGCAGCGGTCCCGTCTACTTCGATTCGGTGACGATGTTCGTCGCGCTCGTGCTCGTCGCGCGCCTGCTCGAGTTGCGCGTGCGCGAGAAGGCGGGCGACGCGCTCGAGGCGATCGCGCGCGAAATGCCGCAGGTGGCCGAGCGTCTCGACGATTATCCGCGCATGCCGGACTCGCGAACGGTGGCGGCGGCGCGACTGGCGAGCGGGGACTTCGTGCGCATCGCGGCCGGCGCGCCCGTGCCGGCGGACGGCGAGGTCGTCGAAGGCCGCTCGAGCGTCGAGGAGGCGGTGCTCACCGGCGAAAGCTGGCCGCGCGCGAAAGGACCGGGCGATCGCGTGCTGGCGGGATCGGTCAACCGGGAGAGCCCGCTGATCGTGCGCGTGAGCGCCGCGGGCGAGGCGACCGCGCTCGCGGCGCTGGCGCGACTCGTCGAGCGCGCCGCGAACGAGCGGCCCCGCATCGCACGGCTCTCCGATCGCGTCGCCGCCGGTTTCGTCGCGGGCCTGCTCGTCGTCGCGGCCGCGAGCGCGCTCGCCTGGTGGCTGATCGAGCCGACGCAGGCGTTGCCGGTCGCGCTGGCCGTGCTCGTCGTCTCGTGCCCGTGCGCGCTCTCGCTCGCCACCCCGGCGGCATTCGCCTCGGCCGCCGGGGCGCTCGGACGGCGGCAGATCCTCTGCGTGCGGCCGGACGCGCTCGAGACGCTGTCGCGCGTCACCCACGTCGTCCTCGACAAGACGGGAACGCTCACCATGGGCTCCGTGCGGCTGCTCGGCGTCGATGCCTACGCGGGCGATGCGCGGACGTGCCTGACCCGCGCGGCCGCGCTCGAGCGGGGCTCGGCGCATCCGCTCGCGCGGGCGCTGGCCGAATACGCCACGTCCGCCTGCTGCGCACGCGACATCACGGCGATACCGGGCTGCGGCATCGAAGGCACGATCGACGAGCGGCGCCATCGGCTTGGCCGGCCGGCGTGGGTTGCCGGAATCTGTCGCGCGCCGATCCCGGAAGGGATTGCCGAAGCGAGCGGTGGCGAGACGCAGGTCGCGCTCGCCGACGAAGACGGCTGGCTCGCGCGGCTGCGCTTCGGTGACAGCGTCCGCGACAGCGCGCCGGCGCTGGTCGCCTCGCTGCGGAATGCACGGCTCGGCGTGTCGATCGTGTCCGGCGACCGAGCCGCCGCGGTCGAGCACGTCGCGCGGGCGACCGGCGTCGCCGATTGGCACGCGGACGCGAAGCCGGACGAAAAGCGCGCGTTCATCGCCGCCCTGCAGCGACGAGGCGTGGTCGTGGCGATGGTCGGCGACGGCGTCAACGACGCGCCGGGCCTTGCGCGCGCCGACGTATCGCTTGCGCTCGGCAGCGCGGCGGCGCTGACGCAGTGGACCGCCGACGCCGTCGTGCTCGGCGACGACCTCGAAGGCGTGGCATTCGCGCTGCACGCGGCGCGACGCACGTTTCGCGTCATCCGGCAAAACCTGGGCTGGGCACTCGCCTACAACGTCATCGCGATTCCGCTCGCGGCGAGCGGCCATCTGTCGCCGCTGGCAGCCGCCGCCGGCATGTCGGCATCGTCCCTGCTCGTCGTCGGCAATGCGTGGCGACTGTCGCGATTGGCGCGCCCGCGCGCGAGCGAAGCGGCGTCCGTCGGCACCCGCGCGGCGCGATCCGCCGCGCCAGGATTGCGCGCGCTGGTGAACCATCCGGGTTGAAGCGACGCGATGGACATCCTGTTCATGCTGATTCCGCTCTCGGTCGCGCTCGCGCTCGTCATCGGCGCCGCCTTCTGGTGGGCTGCGAAGAGCGGCCAGTTCGACGATCTCGAGGGTCCAGCCCATCGCATTCTCGCGGACGACGACAAACCGCATTGACCTGCATCAAGCCGGCCGCATCCGGCCGCCGTTAACATCGCCGCGTTCCTTTTCGCGCGCGGATCGAATCGATGGCGACCCTCGCAGTGCCGGATGCCCGGGCATTTCCCGATGGCGAGGCGACGACGTTCAACTACAAGGTCGTCCGCCAGTTCGCGGTCATCACGGTCGTCTGGGGGATCGTCGGGATGCTCGTCGGCGTGATCATCGCCGCGCAACTGCTCTGGCCCGATCTCACGCACGGAATCTCCTGGCTGTCGTACGGACGGCTGCGCCCTCTGCATACGAACGCCGTGATCTTCGCGTTCGGCGGCTCCGCGCTGATCGGGACGTCCTATTACGTCGTCCAGCGCACGTGCGGCGTGAGGCTCTTCTGCGGGCCCCTTGCGGCGTTCACGTTCTGGGGCTGGACCGCCGTCATCGTGCTCGCGGCGATCACGCTGCCGCTCGGCTACACGACCAGCAAGGAATACGCCGAGCTCGAGTGGCCGATCGACGTGCTGATCACGCTCGTCTGGGTCGCCTACGCGATCGTGTTCTTCGGCACGATCGCGAAGCGCAGGACGCCGCACATCTACGTCGCCAACTGGTTCTACGGCTCGTTCATCCTGACGATCGCGCTGCTGCACGTCGTCAACAGCGCCGAGATCCCGGTGTCGCTGTGGCCGATGAAGTCGTACTCGGCCTATGCAGGCGTGCAGGACGCGATGGTGCAGTGGTGGTACGGGCACAACGCGGTGGGCTTCTTCCTGACCGCGGGCTTCCTCGGCATGATGTACTACTTCGTGCCGAAGCAGGCCGGCCGCCCGATCTATTCGTACCGCCTGTCGATCGTCCACTTCTGGGCGCTGATCTTCACGTACATGTGGGCGGGTCCGCACCACCTGCACTACACGGCGCTGCCCGACTGGACGCAGTCGCTCGGCATGCTCTTCTCGCTGATCCTGCTCGCGCCCTCGTGGGGCGGCATGATCAACGGGATGATGACGCTCTCGGGTGCGTGGTACAAGCTGCGCGACGACCCGATCCTGAAGTTCCTGATCGTCTCGCTGTCCTTCTACGGGATGTCGACGTTCGAGGGCCCGATGATGTCGATCAAGACAGTCAACGCGCTGTCGCATTACACCGACTGGACCGTGGGCCACGTCCACTCGGGCGCGCTCGGCTGGGTCGCGTTCATCTCGATCGGCAGCGTCTATTACCTGATCCCGCGGCTGTTCGGGCGTGCCGAGATGTGGTCGGTGCGCCTGATCACCGTGCACTTCTGGGTCGCGACGCTCGGCGTCGTGCTCTACATCGCCGCAATGTGGATCGCCGGCGTGATGCAGGGACTGATGTGGCGCGCGACCAATCCCGACGGCACGCTCACCTACGCGTTCGTCGAGAGCGTGAAGGCGACGTACCCGTTCTACGCGATCCGGCTGCTGGGAGGGACGCTGTTCCTCGCCGGCATGCTGCTGATGGCGTGGAACGTCGCGCGCACGATCGCCAGCGGCAAGGCGACCGAAGCGCCGATTCCGTCGGGCACCGGCGCGCTGCCGGCCGCCGCCTGATCCGGCCATCGCCCGCGCCATGAAGTTCACGCACGAAATCGTCGAGAAGAACATCGGCTGGATGATCGTCCTCACGATCCTGGTCGTCGCCGTCGGCGGACTGGTCGAGATCGTCCCGCTCTACTTCCAGAAGTCGACGACGCAGCCGGTGGCGGGCGTGAAGCCGTATCCGCCGCTGCAGCTCGCCGGGCGCGACGTCTACGTGCGCGAGGGCTGCTACAACTGTCATTCGCAGATGATCCGGCCGTTCCGCGCCGAGACCGAGCGCTACGGGCACTATTCGGTCGCGGGCGAGTTCGTCTACGACCATCCGTTCCAGTGGGGGAGCAAGCGCACCGGGCCCGATCTGGCGCGCGTCGGCGGCCGCTACTCCGACGAGTGGCATCGCGTGCATCTCGCGAATCCGCGCGACGTCGTGCCGGAATCGAACATGCCCGCCTACCCGTGGCTCGCGCGGAGCGCGCTCGTGCCGGAGGACATCGCGTCGCGGATGCGGGCGCTGCGGCGGGTCGGCGTGCCCTATACCGATGAGCAGATCGCCAGGGCGGCCGAGGAGCTCAAGGGCAGGACCGAAGAGGACGCGGTGATCGCATACCTGCAGAACCTCGGCCTCGCGCTGCGCAACGTGAGGTAGGCATGGAGCTTTATTCGACGCTGTCCAGCGTGTTCACCGTGCTTTCGTTCCTGCTCTTCGTCGGCATCGTGCTGTGGGCGTGGAGCAGCCGTCGGCACGCCGCGTTCGCCGAGGCAGCGAACGCGCCGTTCGCGTTGCCGGACGAGGTGGCCGAGGCGCGCGAACGCGCGCGGGACGCGTTGGCGGTCGCGCGCGAGGGCGCGCTCGACGAGGCGGCGCGATGAGCGATTTCACGTCGAACGGCTGGAGCCTCTACGTCGCGATCGTCACGCTCGCCTCGATCGCGGCCTGCGCCGTCCTGCTGTATGCGCTGGGACGCATGCGCGTGCAGCGGCCGAAGGCGGGCGAGAAGGCCGAGACGACGGGCCACGTCTGGGACGGCGATCTCGCCGAGTACAACAATCCGCTGCCGCGGTGGTGGATGTGGCTTTTCTACGCGACGATCGTCTTCTCGCTCGGCTACCTCGTGGTCTACCCGGGCCTCGGCAAGGTGCCGGGCGCGTGGGGCTGGACGTCCGCGGGCGCGTACGAGCGCGAGGTGCGCGCCTTCGACGCGAAGACCCGGCCGCTCTATGGGAAGTATCTCGGGATGGATCCGACGCAGGTCGCCGCGGATCCCGAGGCACGCGCGATGGGCGAGCGGCTGTTCCTCAACTACTGCGCGCAGTGCCACGGGTCGGATGCCGGCGGCAGCAAGGGCTTCCCGAACCTGCGCGACAGTGACTGGCTCTATGGCGGCGATCCGGCGCAGATCCGCGAAAGCATCCTCAATGGCCGCAACGGCATCATGCCGCCGTTCGCGCAGGTGCTGGTCGAGGAGGGCTTGCGCGACGTCGTCCAGTACGTTCGCAGCCTCTCCGGCATGCCGGCGGACGGCCTGCGCGCGCAGCTCGGCAAGCCGATCTTCGCGCAGAACTGCGCCGCATGCCATGGGATGGACGCCAAAGGCAACCAGCAGGTCGGCGCGCCGAACCTGACCGACCGGATCTGGCTCTACGGCAGCACCGAGGCCGCGATCACGGAGACCGTCGCCAGGGGCCGCGGCGAAGCGTCGGCGGTGACGAGGATGCCGTCGCACAAGGACCGCCTCGACGACGGCAAGGTCCAGCTCCTGACGGCCTATGTCTGGAGCCTGTCGAACGTGAAATAGCGCGGGGAGGCGGCGGTACAACGTGAAGGTCGGAGATCGCGAAGCGGATGCACCCCCGCGGGAGGGCGCCGAAGGCGCGGCGCAGCGGGTCATCCCGATCCAGCCGACGACCGAGGAGGTCGCGCTCTACGAGATTCGCAAGACGATTCATCCGCGCGCCGTCCACGGATGGTTCGCCGGCTGGCGCTGGGCGCTCGTCTTCGCGACGCAGGCGGTCTTCTACGGCCTGCCGTGGCTCACGTGGAACGGCCGCCAGGCGGTGCTGTTCGACCTCGGCGCGCGCAAGTTCTACCTGTTCGGCGCGGTGTTCTGGCCGCAGGACGTCATCTACCTCGCGGTCCTGCTGATCGTCTCGGCGCTGTCGCTGTTCCTGTTCACGGCGGTCGCCGGGCGGCTATGGTGCGGCTACGCGTGCCCGCAGACCGTCTACACGGAGATCTTCCTGTGGATCGAGCGCAGGATCGAGGGCGACCGGCTCGCCCGCGTGCGTCTGGACGCTGCGCCGATGTCGCTCGAGAAATTCCTGCTCAAGGCGCTCAAGCATGCGGCGTGGCTCGCGGTGGCCCTGTGGACGGGATACACGTTCGTCGGCTTCTTCACGCCGATTCGCGACCTCGGCGCGCGTGTGCTCACCTGGGAGCTCGGGCCGTGGGAAACGTTCTGGGTGCTCTTCTACGGGTTGGCGACGTACGGCAACGCCGGGTGGCTGCGCGAGCAGGTCTGCAAGTACATGTGCCCGTACGCGCGCTTCCAGAGCGTGATGTTCGACAAGGATACGCTCGTCATCACCTACGATCGCGGTCGCGGCGAGCCGCGCGGCGGGCGCTCGAGGACCGTCGACCACCGGCAGAAGGGCCTCGGCGACTGCGTCGACTGCGGCATCTGCGTGCAGGTGTGCCCGACCGGCATCGACATCCGCAACGGCCTCCAGTACGAGTGCATCGCCTGTGCCGCCTGCATCGACGGCTGCGACCAGGTGATGGACCGGATGGGCTATCCGCGCGGGCTGATCCGCCACACGACGGCGAACGCGCTCGCGAACGGCCTCGCGACGCGCGCGATGTGGCGGCGCGTCCTGCGGCCGCGCACGCTGCTGTACGGCGCCGCGCTGCTCGCGGTCATCGGCGTCGCCACCGGGTCGCTCGCCATGCGCAATCCGCTGAAGGTCGACATCATCCGCGACCGCGGCGCATTGGCGCGCGAGGCGGCGCCGGGGCAGATCGAGAACGTCTACCGGATGCAGCTGATGAATACCGACGAGCGCCCGCGCTCGTATGCGATCCGCGCGTCCGGATTGCCGGGTCTCGCGGTCGTCGGCGTCGAGCAGCCGGTGCCGATCAAGGCCGCTTCGACCCGGCTGTTCGCGCTGCGGCTGCAGGTGCCGCTCGAGCCGCCCGGGGAGGCGGCGCCGGCGCCGGGCCCGCACAAGATCGAATTGACGGTGCAGGCAGTCGACGACGAAGATGTGGTGCGCCATGAGCAATCGACGTTCATCATCCCGCGCTGATTCGCGGTCGCCGCGGCCGCGGCGCGGTCCATGGCCCTGGCTGCTGGCGGCCGGGCCGGCGGCGGTCGTCGTCGCCTCGCTCGCCGGCGCATGGGTCGCGGTGACCAGCAACGACGGCGTGGTCGCCGACGACTATTACAAGCTCGGGCTGACGATCAACCGCAAGCTGGCGGCGGACGCTCCCGCGGCGCGCGACCCGGGCGCGACGATCGCCCTTGCGGCGAACGGCGAGGTGCGCGTGCGCCTGCAGCAGGCGTCCGTGCCGTCCCATCTGCGCCTGTCGCTCCGCCGGCCGGGCGAGCGCAAGAGCGCCGCTGCGCTCGAACTGCGGCATGTCGATGGCGGCGAGTGGGTCGGAGCCGTGCAGGACGTCGCACCGGGGCGGCGGATCGTCACGCTCGAATCGGAGCTCTGGCGCCTGCCGGTGAGCGTCGTCGACCGCCTGCCGGCGCAGATCCGGCTCGGTGCGGCGGCGTCCCGTCCCTGATCGGCGACGAACGACGCGAGAGGCCACATGCGAGCGCGATCGGTGCAGCGCGCCATCTGGTGGGTGATCTGGCCCGGCTTCGTCGCGGCCTGCGTCGCCGAGTTCGTCTTCTTCGCGCTCTTCGACCCGCTGGATTTCAACATGCGGATCAACCTGTCGCGGGAGGCGGTGTACACGTGGGGCTTCATCGCGTTCTGGCTGCTCGGCATCCTGTCGTCCGCGATCACGTTGCTGCTCGTCGTCACGCCGGCATCGGGCAGGACCTTGCTCGCAGGGGCGTTCGAGGCCAACAATGACAACCACGGCAACAACGACCACGCCGGGAGCCGTTGATGGACGCGAAGCGCCGCTCGCCCGCGCCGCGGTGGCCATGAGCACCGGCCTGCTGCTCAGTGCCTGGCTCGTCGGCGCGCTCGGCGGTGTGCACTGTCTCGCGATGTGCGGCGGGCTGTCCGGTGCGCTCGCCGCGCGCGATGCCGCGCTCGCACGACCGCTGCTGCCCGCGCGCGTCGTCGCGCTGCACCACGCCGGCTACCACGCGGGGCGCATCGCGACGTATGCGCTGCTCGGCACGCTGTTCGGGGCCGCGGGCGCCGCCACGCTCGGCGCGGTCGACATCGTGCCGCTGCAGCGCGCGATCTACGCCGGTGCCAACGTGTTCCTGCTGCTGCTCGGCGCAAGCCTCGTCGTGCGCATTCCGGCGGCGCTGTCGCTGCAGCGGGTCGGGGCGCGCACCGTCGCGCCGCTGCTGCGCGCGTTGCAGCCGGCGGCGCGCCGGCCCGGCCCGTCGGGTCGCATCGCGCTGGGATTGGCGTGGGGCCTGATGCCCTGCGCGCTGATCTACGGCGTGCTGCCGCTCGCGTTGCTGGCAGGCGGTGCGTGGCAGGGAGGCCTCGTCATGCTGGCCTTCGGACTCGGCACGCTGCCGAACCTCCTGGCGACCGGCGTGCTGTTGTCGCGCGCACGCCGGTTCGTGTCGGCCGTCGCGGTCCGCCGCGGCGCGGCCGCGGCCATGGTCGCCTTCGGCCTCCTCGGCATCTGGCGCGTCTTCTTCGTATCCGACGCGCTCGCCCAGGGGCCGTTCTGCCTGGTGCCCTGAGCGAACGCGCTCAGGAAAGCGCCTCGGTTGCCAGATATTCCGGCACTTCGCAACGCCAACGCAGCGTGTCGCCGATGCGCAGGCGCAATGCGTCGGCGGCGGCCGGCTCGCCGTGCGTGACGAACGTCCGGCGCGGCGGATCCCGGAACGCGCGCAGCCAGTCGAGGATCTCCGCGCCATCGGCGTGCGCGGACAGGTTGTCGATCTGCGCGACCTGGGCGCGCACCGGGACGTACTCGCCGAACATCTTGATCGTCGTCGCGCCGTCGAGCAGGGCGCGCCCGCGGGTGCCGCCGGCCTGGTAGCCGGAAAAGAGGATCGTGTTGCGTGCATCGGGCGCGTACGCGCGCAGGTGATGCAGCACCCGCCCGCCGGTGGCCATGCCGCTCGCGGCGATGATGACCTTCGGCCATGGCGACGCGTTGAGCGCCTTCGATTGCTCCACCGTATTGACGAACGTCGCCGCGCTGCACATCGCGCGGCACGCTTCGGCGCTCAGCCGGTGCTCCGTCCCGTAGCGCTCGTACAGCGCGGTCACGTCGGTCGCCATCGGGCTGTTCAGATAGATCGGCAGCGTCGCGGGGATCCGCTGCTCCGCCTTCAGCCGATGCAGCCAATACAGCAGCGCCTGCGCGCGGCCGACGGCGAACGAGGGCACGATCACCGTGCCGCCGCGCGTGACGGTTCGCGTGACGACGTCGGCGAGCTTGTCCCCCGGACTGGACGGATCGTGCCGTCGATCGCCGTACGTCGACTCGACGACGAGGTAGTCCGCGCCGGCCACCGGCTCGGGCGCGAGCATGACCGGGTCGTGCGGGCGGCCGAGATCGCCCGTGAAGAGCACGCTGCGGCCATTCGCTTCGATCGCCACCATCGCTGCACCGAGAATGTGCCCGGCGCGCAGGAATCGCACGCGAATCCCCGGCAGAGGTTCGAACGGGCGATCGAACGCCTTCGGTGCGAGCAGCGCGACCGCTCGCTCCGCATCCTCCTCGGTGTAGAGGGGAAGCGCGGGGCGATGCTTCGAGTAGCCATGCCGATTCGCGTCCGCTGCCTGCTCCTCCTGCAGGTGACCGCTGTCGCGCAGCAGGATCCCGCAGAGCGGCTGCGTCGGCTCGCTGCAGTAGATGCGGCCGCGGTATCCGTCGCGCGCGAGCAGCGGCAGGCAGCCGCTGTGATCGAGGTGCGCGTGCGTCAGGACGACGGCGTCGAGGCTGCCCGGCGGAACGGGGAACGGGGCCCAGTTGCGCAGCCGCAGTGGCTTGAACCCCTGGAACAGGCCGCAATCGACCAGCAGCCGCTTGCCGCCGGCGGTGAGCAGGTAGCGGGAACCGGTGACCGTTCCGGTCGCGCCGAGGAAGCTGAGCTCGAGCCTTGCAGGGTCGAGCGAACCGGTGCCGCTTGCGGCTGACTGAATCATGACGTGGCGGGGCTCTGGTCCCATTATCCGACACGTGAGCGATGACTCCGACCTCGATGCATTGTGGAACTCGGCGCCTGCAGGGGGCCGCCCGTTCGACCCGGCCGACTTCACGCACCTGCCCCGGCCGGTGCAGCGCTACCTGGCCCATGCGATCGCGCCGGGGACGGCGCTAGCGTCGGCGACGCCGTGTATCGTTAGAGAACCTCCGGACGGCTCCCGCGGGACTCGCTCCGAGGCTTCCCGGCTATTCCGATCGGAGACCGGAATGCGCGCGATGGTGCTCGACGCGGCCCGCACCCCGCTTCGGCTGGCGACGACCGGCGTGCCGCGGCCGGCCCCTTCGCAGGTGCTCGTGCGCGTGCATGCGTGCGGCGTGTGTCGCACCGACCTGCACGTCGTCGACGGCGATCTCACCGCGGCGCGCCACCCGATCATCCCCGGGCACGAGATCGTCGGCATCGTCGCCGATGCTGGTTCCGGCGTGCACGAATGGCGGATCGGCGACCGCGTCGGCATCCCGTGGCTCGCCTGCACCTGCGGCCGCTGCCGCTATTGCACGAGCGGGCGCGAGAACCTCTGCGACGCGGCGCGCTTCACCGGCTACACCGTCGACGGCGGCTATGCGGAATACGCGATCGCCGACGCGCGATTCTGCTTTCGCATGCCGGCCGGCTTCTCCGACGAGGAGCTCGCGCCGTGGCTTTGCGCGGGCCTGATCGGCTACCGTGCGCTGCGCATGGCGGGCGATGCGGCGCGGATCGGCATCTACGGATTCGGTGCGGCGGCGCACCTCGTCACGCAGGTCGCACGGCATCAGGGGCGCGACGTGTACGCGTTCACGCGGCCGGGCGATGTCGCCGCGCAGTCACTCGCGCGCGGGCTCGGCGTCGCCTGGGCGGGCGGCAGCGACGAGCCGGCGCCCGAGGCGCTCGATGCCGCGCTGCTGTTCGCGCCGGTCGGAGCGCTGGTGCCGAAGGCCCTGCGCGACGTGGCGAAAGGCGGCAGCGTCGTCTGCGCGGGCATCCACATGAGCGACATTCCGTCGTTTCCCTACGCGATCCTGTGGGGCGAGCGGCGCCTCGCCTCGGTCGCGAACCTCACCCGGCGCGATGGCGAGGAATTCATCGCGCTCGCCCAGCGCGTGCCCATTCGCACGAGCCTCGTGACGTTTCCGCTGGCGGAGGCCAACGCGGCGCTCGCCGCGTTGCGCGATGGCACGCTGGCCGGCACCGCCGTGCTGACGATGGCGTGAATCGCCGCCGGGCCCGCAAGCGCGATCAGGGCATTCGCACGTACGTCCCGGGCGCGTCGCTTATCGGGGCATAGCCCGCGGCCGGCGCTCCGACGGGCGGCAACGAATCGGGCGCGCCCGAATGCGTCGCGAGCCAGCCGAGCCATTCCGGCCACCACGATCCTTCCTTGCGCGGCGCCTGCGCGGCCCAGACGTCGGGATCGAGATAGTGGCCTTCGGCCGGGCGCGTGGCGACGCGGTAGTGCCGGCCCGGATGTCCGGGCTCGGCAACGACGCCCGCGTTGTGGCCGCCGTTGGTGAGGACGAACGTGATGGCGGCATCGGTCAGCAGATGCAGCTTGTACGCCGATCGCCACGGCGCGACGTGGTCGGTCTCGGTGCCGACCGCGAACATCGGCAGGCGCAAATCGGAGAGCGCCACCTTCCGGCCGCCGACCGCGTAGCGCCCCTCCGCGAGGTCGTTGTCGAGGAACAGGCGCCGCAGGTACTCGGAATGCATGCGAAACGGCATCCGCGTGCCGTCGGCGTTCCAGGCGAGCAGATCGGTCATCGGCGCGCGTTCGCCCATCAGGTACTCGCGCACCATCCGCGACCAGATCAGGTCGCTCGAGCGCAGCAACTGGAAGGCGCCGGCCATCTGGCGCGATTCGAGGAAGCCCTGCTCCCACATCGTGTCCTCGAGGAAGGCGAGCTGGCTTTCGTTGACGAACAGCGTGAGCTCGCCCGCTTCGGTGAAGTCGGTCTGCGCGGCGAAGAAGGTGAGCGTTGCAAAGCGATCGTCGCCGTCGCGCGCCATCGCGGCCGCGGCGATCGCGAGCAGCGTCCCGCCGAGGCAATAGCCGACGCCATGCACGCGTTGCCGCGGCACGATCGCGCCGACCGCATCGAGCGCCGCCATCACGCCGAGCGTGCGGTAATCGTCGAGTCCGAGGTCGCGGTCTTCGGGGCCGGGGTTCTTCCACGAGATCATGAAGACCGTGTGGCCCCGGTCGACCAGGTGCTTGACGAGCGAGTTGTGCGGGGAGAGATCGAGGATGTAGTACTTCATGATCCAGGCCGGCACGATCAGGATCGGCTCGGGCCTGACCTGCGGCGTCACCGGCTCGTACTGGATCAGCTCGATCAGGCGGTTGCGATGGACGACCTTGCCGCGCGTGATCGCGACGTTGCGGCCGGGCTCGAACGCGTCCGCGCCCACCGGCTTCCTGCCGCCGGCCGCGCGCTCCCAGTCCTCGAGGAAGTTCTGCTGGCCGCGCACGAGGTTCATTCCGGACTCCTGGAACGTCTTCTGCAACGCCTCGGGATTGGTGGCGATGAAGTTCGAGGGCGAGAAGATGTCCAGCCATTGCCGCGTGGCGAACGCGACCATGTTCTCGTGCTGCCGCGTGACGCCGCGCACGCCGGTCATCGCGTTGTGCCACCACTGCTGCGTCAGCAGGAACGCCTGGTAGACGAGATCGAACGGCGGGCTGCGCCAGGCGGGCGCGTCGAAGCGGCGATCCTGCGGCAACGGGACGATGCAGGGCTCGACGTCGCTGCGCCAGGCGTGCCGCGCGGCGTGGTTCGCGACGCGCGCCGTCTTCTTCACCGCCTTCTCGGCGAGCTGCAGGCGCTTTCCCGGCAGGAACGCGAGGTGCGCGGCCCAGTCGAGGTAGGCATCGGCCAGGGCGATCGGCGAGAGGCCCGCCGTGAATCGTGCCGTCGCCGCGTGCACCGAGCGATCGACGGTTTCCGCGAAGGCCGTGGCCGCATACGAGTCGCGCATGAACGATGGGTCCTGCGCCGCCAGGTCGGCGGGCGGCGCAGCTTCGGCGTGCTGCGCCGCCGTGGCCGCGAGAGCGAGGCGCCGCGCGGCGATGCGGTCCGGGAAACGGGTCACCGAGCCGTGGGAACCGCGTTGTCTAAGCATCGAAGCCGAGCCTCCATCCCGCCACTTGCGGCGAATGTCTATAATTTTCCACTGGTTGCAGTATGCCTCTCTTGACACGAATCAATCCGCCCCTGATGGATCACCGCACGAACGCCCGGCCATGACGGGCCGCGAGCCCGATCCGGCCGCTCCCCGCGCGCGGTCCACGGGATTCTGGTCCGCGTGGGCGCCGGATCGGCTCGCGAGCATTTTCGCGCCGATCGTCGCGCTGCTCGGGTCGGCGGCGCTGTTCTTCCTGCTGGCGTGGCTCTACGAGCCGTTCCGCATGAACCTGCTGATCGTCTCGGCGGCGAGCGGCACGGTCGCCGGCCTGCTCGCGATGTTTCGCATCCGCCGCGAGGCGCGCGGCCGCGAGGCGGCCGCCCGCGAGCTGGGGCGCGTGAAGATCCGCGTCGGCAACATCGTCGACGCCGCGATGGACCCGATCGTCACCGTCGACGAGGACCAGCGCATCGTCGGCTTCAATGCCGCCGCCGAGCAGGCGTTCGGCTGGCCGCGCGATGCGCTGCTCGGGCAGCCGCTCGACCGGCTCCTTCCGGAGCACTTCCGCGCCGCGCACCGCGGCCACGTCGCCCGGTTCGGGGAGACGGGCGTCACGTCGCGGCGGATGGGCGCCCAGGCGGTGCTGCGGGCGCTGCGCCGCAACGGCGAGGAGTTCCCGATCGAGGCCTCGATCTCGCAGCACGTCGAGGACGGGCGGAAGTTCTACACCGTCATCCTGCGCGACGTGGGCGAGCGCCTGCGCGCCGAGGCGCTGCTCGCGCGGAGCGAGGCGCGCCTGCGCGGCATCCTGGACTCCGCGATGGACGCGATCATCACCGTCGACGCCGACCAGCGCGTGGTCCTCTTCAACAACGCGGCGGAGACGATGTTCGGCTGGCCGCGCGCCGAGGCGATCGGCGCGCCGCTGGGAAGCTTCGTGCCGCAGCGCTATCGTGCCGATCACGCCGCGCACGTCGCGCGCTTCGGCGCAACGGGCGTCACGTCGCGGCGCATGGGCGGGTCGCTGCGCGTGGTCACCGGCCTGCGGCGCAACGGCGAGGAATTCCCGATCGACGCCTCGATCTCGCAGATCACCGAGGGCGGCGCGCGGCTCTACACGGTGATCCTGCGCGACATCACGGCGCGCCTCGCCGCCGAAGAGGCGCTGCGGCGGTCGAGGGACGAGCTGCAGGAGCTCGGCGCGGTCGCGCACCTGACGCGCGAGCAGGAGAAGAGCCGGATCGCGCGCGAGCTGCACGACGAGCTCGGCCAGCTCCTGACGATGCTGCAGATGGACGTGGCGTGGTGCAGGGAGAAGCGCCCGCCGGGCAGCGACGCCTTCGCGGCGAAGCTCGATCGGATGGAGGCGCTGCTGAAGAGCACGATCGCCGCGACCCGGCGCATCGCCGCCGACCTGCGGCCGCTGATGCTCGACGACCTCGGACTGGTGCCGTCGATCGAATGGCTGGTGGAGAACTTCTCGCAGCGCACCGGGATCGCCTGCGAGCTCACGATCGCGAGCCGCGAGCTGCAAGTCCCGAAGGCGCATGCGGACGCCATATTCCGCATCGTGCAGGAATCGCTGACGAACATCGCCAAGCACGCCCGGGCGTCCCATGCCGACATCGTGATCGAGAACGATGGCGACGCGTTCGTCGTGCGCGTCGAGGACGACGGCGTCGGATTCTCCCCGCTCGCCCCGCGCAAGCCGCAATCGCTCGGGCTGTACGGCCTGCGCGAGCGCGCGTCCCTGCTCGGCGGCGAGGCGACGATCGCGAGTGCGCCCGGCGAGGGAACGATCGTCGAGGTCCGCCTTCCGCGCACCGCGCCGGCGGCCGCATCGTGATCCGCGTCGTCATCGCCGACGACCACCAGATCCTGCGCGAGGGGCTGAAGCAGCTCCTGCTCGCCGCCGGCGACCTCGCCGTCATCGGCGAGGCCGGCGACGGTCACGAGGTGCTGCAGCGCATCCGCACGCTCGACTTCGACGTGCTGCTGCTCGACATGTCGATGCCCGGCAAGAGCGGGGTGGAGCTCATCCGGCAGGTCAAGGCGGAGAAGCCGAAGCTGCGCATTCTCGTGCTGAGCATGCACGAGGAGCATCAATACGCGGTACGCGCGATCCGCGCCGGCGCCTCGGGATACCTGACGAAGGAGAGCGCGGCGGCGCAACTCGTCGCGGCGATTCGCAAGGTCGCCGCCGGCGGCGCCTTCATCAGCGCCGAGGTGGCCGAGCGGCTCGCGCTCGACGCGATGCCGGACCACGCCGAGCGCCCGCCGCACGAAACGCTGTCCGATCGGGAATACCAGGTGTTCCGGCTGCTGGTGAGCGGACTCACCGTGACGCAGATCGCGACGCGGCTTCACCTGTCGGCGAAGACGGTCAGCACGCACAAGGCGCGGCTGATGGAGAAGCTCGCGGTCACGAGCAACGCCGATCTCGTGCATTACGCCGTCAGGCATCGCCTCGACGACGACCCGAACGCGCCGCAATAGCGGGCGACGGCGGCGTAGGGGGATTCCTACCCGGGATCGGCCGCGGCCGACCCCGCGAACCGGAGTGGCCCGACGGTCGCAATCGGGCGGTCCCGATACGTGCGCGCCGGGCGGGTGCCGATAATGGCCTCCGATGGGAACGGCAGGACACACCGCGGTCTTCATTGTCGACGACTTGCCTTCGATGCGCGAGCGCCTGCGCGAGCTCGTCGGGGACATCGAGGGAGTCGAGGTCGTCGGCGACGCCGGGACGACCGACGACGCGATCACCGGGATCCTGCGCACCCGCCCCGACTGCGTACTGCTCGACTATCAGCTCGTCGGCGGCACCGGCGTCGACGTGCTGCAGGCCGTGCATCCGCAGTCGCCGGGAATCGCCTTCATCGTCCTCACCAATCACGCGACCGCACAGCACCGGCGGGCCTGTCTGACCGCCGGCGCGCGGTTCTTTTTCGACAAGAGCACGGAGTTCGGCAGCATCCGCACCGCGATCGCCGAGATCGAGGCTACCCATTGAGCCTCGCCGACGACGTGCACCCAGAAGAAAGTGAGACCGCCATGCAGACTGCCATCGCCGCCCGCGCCGTCACACCGTTTCGAACCACGACCAAGGCCTTCCGGCCCGTGCTGCACGACATCAGCCGGCCGGCGGTCTCCTGCTCGAACTGCAACCTGCACAAGATCTGCATGCCGGTCGACATAAAGCCGGAAGCCGCGCCGCTGTTCGATCACATGGTCGGCACGCGGATACGGCTGCGCAAGGGCGACGTGCTGTTCCGCGCCGGAGACCGCTTCGCGTCGCTGTATGCGATTCGCACCGGGTCGTGCAAGACGGTCATGCTGACCGACGACGGCAACGAGCAGGTGGCGGGCTATCACCTGCCGGGCGACATCATCGGCGCGGAAGGCATCGCCGCGGAAATGTACGGCTGCCAGGCGGTCGCGCTGGAGGATACCGAGGTCTGCACGCTGCCGTTCGACCGGGTCGAGGCGCTGGCGCACGAGGATCCCGCGTTCCAGCATCGCGTGTATCGGCTGCTCGGCGACGCGATCCTGCGGGAGCGCAGCATCGCGCTGATGCTGGGGACGATGCGCGCCGAGCAGCGCCTCGCGAGCTTCCTGCTCGATCTCGCGCAGCGCTACCACGCGCGCGGCTACTCGTCGACCGAGTTCGTGCTGCGCATGACGCGCGAGGAGATCGGTAGCCACCTCGGGCTGAAGCTCGAGACGGTGAGCCGGCTGTTCTCGCGCTTCGACGAGGAGGGACTGATCCAGGCGCGCGGGCGCGTCATCAAGCTGCTCGACCGCATCGGTCTGCAGCAATTGATCGCCGTGAGCTGACGCGGGGTCAGCGGCGCGTTTCCGTCTCGTAGTGCCGCTCGCGCACGGCGAGGTCGGCGAGCGCGACCAGCGGTCCCGCGAGCTGGCGCAGGATGTCGTCGACGGTGATGATGCCGACCAGCCTGCCGCGCGCGTCGACGACGGGCATGCGCCGCACGCCGTTGACCGCCATCAGGCGCACGGTCTCGCCATAGTCGGCGCTCTCGGTGATCGTCGTCACCGGCCGCTGCATCAGCTCGCCGACCTTCACCGATGTCGCGTCGAGGCCCGCGGCGACGATCTCGACGACGATGTCGCGATCGGTCAGGATGCCCGCCGGGATCTTGCCGTCCGCGCGCTCGTCGGCGACGAGCACCGCTCCGATGTGGTATTGCCGCATGAGCGCCGCGGCCTCGCTCACCGTCGCCTCGCGCGCGACGGTGACGACGTTGCGAACGCAGAACTCGCCGATTCCCTTGGCCATCATCTGTCTCCGCTTCGACCGATGCGTCGGCCCAATGGTAGCCCGGGACGCGACGGCGCCGTGTTGATCTCGCGCAACCTGCGGGGCGGCCGAAGCGGCTTAGAATGCGTTGGATCTGCATTCGCCAACGAGGGAGCCCGGCGTGACCTTGCGCTCGATGATCGTCCATCTCGACGACGGCCCGTCGTGCGAATCGCGCGTCGAGCTGGCCGCCCGGCTGGCCCGGCGCCTCGGCAGCCGTCTTGCAGGCGTCTACCTCGTATCGACGCCCGAAGTGGCGCCTTCGATTGCCGCGCTGCTGCCGCCGGGCGTCCTCGAGCGGCGGCTCGCGGCGGCCGGGGAGGCCCAGCATCGCGCGCAAGCGCTGCTCGGCCGCGTGGCGGCGGCGCTGCCGGCGGCCGATGTCGAATTCCGGGCGCCCGCCGGCGACGCCCTGGACGCCGCGCGCGCCCACGCGCGGTGCGCCGACCTGGCGATTCTGGGGCAGCCCGATCCGGAGGACGAGAACGCCGATTTCTCGCGCCGGCTCGCCGAGGACGTGATGCTCGGCAGCGGCGCGCCGGTGCTGATGGTGCCGTACGCGGCGTCCATGGCGGAGCCGGGGACCAACGTCCTGATCGCCTGGGACGGCGGCCGGGAAGCCGCGCGCGCCGTGCGCGACGCGCTGCCGCTGCTCGCGGCGGCCTCGCGCGTCACCGTGGTGTCTGCGGCGCGCGGCCGCGAGGGCGCCGATGCGATGGCGCACGCGCAGGCGCGACTGCGCGCCTACCTCGCCGCGCACGGCATCGTCGCGCACGTGAAGGGCATCGAGGGCAGCGGCAGCGAAGCGGCCGAGCGGCTGCTGTCCCAGGTCGCCGATGTCGGCGCCGACCTGATCGTGATGGGCGGGTACGGGCGTGCGCGTGCGCGCGAGTTCGTGCTCGGCGGGGCGACCCGCACGATGTTCGAGTCGATGACGGTGCCGGTGCTGATGTCGCACTGAAGCCGCCGCGCCGTCGCAGGCTCGCTCGGGGCGCGCGCCGCCTGCTCCCTGCAGACGGCACCGGGCGACCCGCGCTACTGTCGCAGCGACATGATGTAGCGCGCCATCACCCGCGCCTCGTTCGCCGGCACCTCGGGGTGCGGCGGCATGTGCCAGGGCCCGCCGCGCCGGAGGCCGCGCCTGATTTCCGCGGCGAGGGTGGCAACGGCATTCGGGTCGCTGCGGAAATGCGCGGCCACGTCGACGTACGCCGGACCGGCCTTCGTCTCGCGGTCGGCGTGGCAGATGTAGCACTTGTAATGTGTCAGCAACGCCTGCGGATCGGCTGCCGGCGTGCCCGCGCTCGCGGCGAACGGCAGCAATGCCAGGCCGAGCGCGATCGGGATACGGGCCGCGGTCCGCCTCGCGGCGCGCACGGCGTTCATTTTCGTTGTCATGGCCGTCATCATTGGACACAATGGCTCGCGAGCGATTCTAGAAGGCGCACGGGGCCGCGGTCTTGACGTGAATCAACGGCAGCCGATCGTCGGCAGTTAGCATGTCGAGCAAGGATGAAAAGCGGCCGCGGTGGCGTGGCCGCGCGAGCGGAGGCGATGTGAAAGGCGGCAATCGGGGCGGCGACATGGCGCGCGCGTCGCTCGACTGGTGGGACGCGTGCACGCGCGCATTCGAGACCTGGTGGACGCGAAGCGCGGGACGCGATGCGGTGGCCGCGAGCGCCGCGCAACGCTGCGCGGACCTCGTTCGCTTCGCCCGCGAGCATTCGCCGTTCTACCGCAATGCGTGGAGCGCGTTGCCGCCGGGCGAGCTTGCCCTGGACAGGCTGCCCGTCGTCGCCAAGCGCGAGCTGATGGCGGCGTTCGACGACTGGGTCACGGATCGCAGCGTCGACCGGCGCGGCGTCGAGGCGTTTCTCGCCGACCGCACGCATATCGGCGAGCAGTACCTCGGCCGCTTCGTCGTGTGGAAGAGCTCCGGCAGCACGGGCGAACCGGGCATCTTCGTCCAGGATGCCGCGGCGCTCTCGACCTACGACGCGCTGCTCGCGGTGCAACTCCAGTCGGCGCACCTCGCCGGACGCTACGCGTGGGGGCTGCTGAGCCAGGGCGGGCGGGCCGCGCTGATCGCCGCCACCGGCGATCATTTCGCGAGCATCGCCTCGTGGCAGCGCGTCTGCCGCGGCAGCCCGTGGCCCAATGCCCGCGCGTTCTCGGTCATGGATCCCCTGCCCGAGATCGTCGCGGCGCTCAACGACTACCAGCCGGCCTTCCTCGCGAGCTATCCGACGACGCTCGCGCTGCTCGCCGCCGAGCAGCGCGAGGGGCGGCTGCGCATTGCGCCCGCCTGCATCTGGTCGGGCGGCGAATGCCTTGCGCCGGCCACGGCGAGCGCGATCGAGCACGCGTTCGGCGGCGTGCTGATCAACGAGTACGGCGCCTCGGAGTGCATGAGCATCGCGTTCTCGTGCCGGCAAGGCTGGCTCCACGTGAATGCGGACTGGGTGGTGCTCGAGCCCGTCGATCGCGATTACCGGCCCACGCCCCCGGGCCAGACCTCGCATTCGGTCCTGTTGACCAATCTCGCGAATCGCATCCAGCCGGTGATTCGCTACGACCTCGGCGACAGCATCCTCGTCAATCCGCAGGCGTGCTCCTGCGGCAGCCCGCTGCCGGCGGTGCGCGCCGAGGGCCGGCGCGACGACATCCTCGCGCTGCGCTCGAAGGACGGCACGATCGTGCGCCTGTCGCCGCTCGCGCTGACGACGGTCGTCGAGGACGTGACCGCCGGGCATCGCTTCCAGCTCGTGCAGACGGCGCCGGACACGATCGCCATCCGTCTCGGCGTCGACGATCCGCACGCGCGGACCGCCGAGTGGGATGCGGCGGAAAAGGCGCTGCAGACCTACCTCGCGCACCAATCGCTCGACAACGTACACCTTTGCCTCGATGCGGAGGCGCCGGTTCCCGACCCGCGAAGCGGCAAGCTTCGTGAAGTGATTGCAGCGGTCCGCGCCTGACGCGGCCGCGTGGTGGTCGCGGCCGCTCGCCGAGCTGCTGCGCGAGCTCGGGGCGCCGGCGCACGGCCTGTCCACCACGGCCGCCCGCGAGCGGCTCAAGCGTCACGGCGCCAATGCGTTCCGCGACCGGCCCGAGCGACCGGTGCTCGTCCAGTTCCTCGCGCGCTTTCGCAACCCGCTGGTGATGATCCTGGTGGCGGCGAGCCTCGTTTCGGCGCTGACCGGCGAGACGGCGAGCTTCGTGATCATCACCGTGATGGTGCTCGCCAGCGTGACGCTCGACTTCGTGCAGGAATATCGCGCGAGCCAGGCCGCGCAGCGGCTGCGCCGATCGGTGCAGGTGCGTGCCACGATCGTCCGCGACGGCGAGCCGAAGAGCATTGCCGTCTCGCACGTCGTCCCGGGGGACGTCGCGCTGCTCGCGGCAGGGAGCCTGGTGCCGGGCGACGGCATCCTGCTCGAGTCCCGCGACCTGCACGTCGACCAGGCGCTGCTCACCGGCGAGTCGTTTCCCGTCGAGAAGCACGTGCAGGCGCCGGCGCCGTCGCAGGTGGCCCTCGCCGACGCGTCGAACGCGCTGTTCATGGGAACCTCGATCGTGAGCGGCACCGCACGCCTGCTCGTCTGTCGCACCGGCGAGCGGACGGCCATCGGCCAGATCGCCGGTGCGCTGGCGCGCGAGCCTCCGCCGACCGCCTTCGATCTTGGCACCCGCCGCTTCGGCATGCTGATCATGCGGCTCACCGTGCTGATGGTGCTGTTCGTTCTCCTGATGAACACGCTCACGCACAAGCCGTGGCTCGAATCGTTCCTGTTCGCGATCGCGCTCGCCGTGGGGCTCACCCCCGAGCTGCTGCCGATGATCGTGTCGGTGACGCTCGCGCGCGGCGCGCTGCGCATGGCCGGCAAGCGGGTGATCGTCAAGCGCCTTGCCGCGATCGAGAACCTCGGCTCGATGGACGTGCTCTGCACCGACAAGACCGGCACGCTGACCGAGGCGAGCATCACACTCGAATCCCACCTCGACAGCGACGGGCGCGACAGTCCGCGCGTGCTGCTGCTCGCGCATGTCAACAGCCGGTTCGAAACGGGGATCAGGAGCCCGCTCGACCAGGCGATCCTCGGGCACGAGGGGCTCGACGTCGGAGCGTGGACGAAGATCGACGAGGCGCCGTTCGATTTCGAGCGGCGACGCGTGTCGGTCCTGGCCGACGATGGCG
This sequence comes from Casimicrobiaceae bacterium, assembly GCA_036375455.1. Taxonomy (GTDB): domain Bacteria; phylum Pseudomonadota; class Gammaproteobacteria; order Burkholderiales; family Casimicrobiaceae; genus VBCG01. Next base: position 25,561 of record DASURV010000102.1, read on the forward strand.
AAACGCGCCTGCTGATCGTCAAGGGCGCGCCGGAAGACATCCTGCGGCTCTCGACACGCTACGAGGCGGGCGGGCCGCAGGACGTGCAGCCGTTCGATGCCGCGGCGCGGGCGCGCGCCGCGCGGCAGCTCGATGCTCAATGCGCGAACGGGCTGCGCGTGCTCGCCGTCGCGATCAGGACGCTGCCGCGCGAGCGCGACCGCGTCGCCGCCAGCGACGAAAGCGATCTGGTATTCGTCGGCTTCCTGACGTTCGTCGATCCACCGAAGGCGAGCGCGGCGCGGGCGATCGCCGCGCTGCGCGCGGCCGGCGTCGCGGTGAAGATCCTGACCGGCGACCACGAGCTCGTCACGCAACACGTCTGCGCGAAGCTCGGCGTGCCCGTCGAAGGCGTCCTCACCGGGGACGAGATCGCGCGGCTCGACGATCACGCGCTCTCGGCGCGCGCGCTCGAGGCGAACCTGTTCTGCCGCGTCAATCCGGCGCAGAAGAATCGCGTCATCCAGGCGCTGCGCAGGCGCGGGCGCGTGGTCGGCTTTCTCGGCGACGGCGTGAACGACGCGCCGGCGCTGCACTCCGCCGACGTGGGCCTGTCGGTCGACACGGCGGTCGACGTCGCGAAGGAGGCCGCCGACCTGATCCTGCTCAGGCACGACCTGCACGCGCTCCACGACGGCGTCGTCGAGGGCCGGCGCACGTTCGCCAACATTCGCAAGTACATCCTGATGGGGACGAGCTCCAACTTCGGGAACATGTTCAGCATGGCGGGCGCGTCGATCTTCCTGCCGTTCCTGCCGATGCTGCCGGCGCAGATCCTGCTGAACAACATCCTCTACGACCTGTCGGAGATCGCGATACCGCTCGACGACGTCGACGCCGAGGAGCTCGCGCACCCGCAGGCATGGGACATGGCGTTCGTGCGCAACTTCATGTGGGTGATGGGCCCGGTGAGCTCGCTGTTCGACTTCGCGACGTTCTACGTGCTGCTCGCCGTGCTGAACGCCGATGAAGCGCTGTTCCAGACCGGCTGGTTCGTCGAGTCGCTCGCCACACAGGTGATCGTGATCTTCGTCATCCGCACCCGGCGCAACCCGCTCGCGAGCCGGCCGCACCCCGCGCTGGTGGCGAGCTCGGTCGCCGTCGTGCTCGCCGCACTCGTGCTCCCGTTCACGGCCGTCGGGCGCTACTTCGCGATGCAGGCGCCGCCGCCGGCGTTCTACGCGATCCTCGGGGCGCTGGTCGTCGGCTACCTCGTCCTTGCGGAAGCCGCCAAGCGCTTCTTCTACGCACGGTTCGCGCCGCGCCACGCATAGTCCCCAGTGGGCGCAATCGCGGGATCGCACGCGCTGACGAGCCGGGAAGCCGCAGCCCGGCTCGCGCGCGACGGGTTCAACGAGCTGCCGTCCGCCAGGCCGCGCCGTCCGTGGGCGATCGCGTGGGAGGTCGTGCGCGAGCCGATGTTCCTGCTCCTGATCGGCGCGGCGGCCGTCTACCTCGCGCTCGGCGACCTGCGCGAAGCGCTGGCGCTCGCCGCTTCGGTGGTCGTGATGATCGCGATCACGTTCTACCAGGAGCGCAAGACCGAGCGGGCGCTCGACGCGCTGCGCGAGCTCGCGAGCCCGCGCGCACGCGTGCTGCGCGATGGCGAGTGGCGCACGATCGCGGGACGCGAGGTCGTCGTCGGTGACGTGTTGCGCGTCAAGGAGGGCGATCGCGTGCCCGCCGATGCGCGGCTCACGTCGGCGACCGGCCTCGCCGTCGACGAGTCGCTGCTCACGGGCGAATCGGTACCGGTGCGAAAACGTGCTGCAACCGGCGCCGAGGAATGGTCACGGCCGGGCGGCGACGACCTGCCGTTCGTGTATTCCGGCACGCTCGTGACCGCGGGGCAGGGAATCGCCTGCGTCCTCGCGATCGGGCGGGACACCGAGATGGGACGGATCGGCAAGGCGCTCG
>DASURV010000103.1:0-12037 GCA_036375455.1 Casimicrobiaceae bacterium
CTGTGGACCAGCGCGTCCAGGCCGTTGCGCGCCTGCACGACCTCCATCAGCTTGCGGTCTTCCTCCGCATGCGCCTCGGCGTCCTTCACCATCCGCTGGATCTCGTCTTCCGACAGGCCGGAGTTCGCCTTGATCGTGATCTTGTTTTCCTTGCCGGTGGCCTTGTCCTTCGCCGAGACGTGCAGGATGCCGTTCGCGTCGATGTCGAACGTCACCTCGATCTGCGGCATCCCGCGCGGCGCGGGAGGTATTCCCTCGAGGTTGAACTGTCCCAGGCTCTTGTTGGCCGACGCGCGTTCGCGCTCGCCCTGCAGCACGTGAATGGTCACCGCCGGCTGGTTGTCGTCGGCGGTCGAGAACACCTGGTTCGCCTTCGTCGGGATCGTCGTGTTCTTCTGGATGAGCTTCGTCATCACGCCGCCCAGCGTCTCGATGCCGAGCGAGAGCGGCGTCACGTCGAGCAGCAGCACGTCCTTGCGCTCGCCCGCGAGCACCGACGCCTGGATCGCCGCGCCGACCGCAACCGCCTCGTCCGGGTTGACGTCCTTGCGCGGATCCTTGCCGAAGAACGACTTGACGGTGTCCTGGACCTTCGGCATCCGCGTCTGCCCGCCGACGAGGATCACGTCGCTGATGTCCAAGAGCTTGACGCCGGCGTCCTTGATCGCGATGCGGCACGGCTCGACGGTGCGCTCGATCAGGTCCTCGACCAGGGATTCGAGCTTCGCGCGCGTGATCTTCATCGACAGGTGCTTCGGCCCCGTCTGGTCGGCCGTGATGTACGGCAGGTTGATCTCGGTCTGCTGCGAGCTCGACAGCTCGATCTTCGCCTTCTCGGCCGCTTCCTTGAGCCGCTGCAGCGCGAGCACGTCGTTCTTGAGGTCGACGCCCGCATCCTTCTTGAACTCGGTGACGACATACTCGATGATCCGCTGGTCGAAGTCCTCGCCGCCGAGGAACGTGTCGCCGTTGGTCGACAGCACCTCGAACTGGTGCTCGCCCTCGACGTTCGCGATCTCGATGATCGAGATGTCGAACGTGCCGCCGCCCAGGTCGTAGACGGCGATCTTGCGATCGCCTTCCCTCTTGTCGAGGCCGAACGCCAGCGCGGCCGCCGTCGGCTCGTTGATGATGCGCTTGACGTCGAGGCCCGCGATGCGGCCGGCGTCCTTCGTCGCCTGGCGCTGCGAGTCGTTGAAGTAGGCCGGGACGGTGATGACCGCCTCGCCGACTTCCTCGCCCAGATAGTCCTCGGCCGTCTTCTTCATCTTGCGCAGCACCTCGGCCGAGATCTGCTGCGGCGCGATCTTCTTGCCGCGCTCCTCGACCCAGGCGTCGCCGTTGTCGGCGCGCACGATCTTGTACGGCATCAGGTTGATGTCCTTCTGCACTTCCTTTTCCTCGAAGCGCCGGCCGATCAGGCGCTTCACCGCGAAGATCGTGTTCTTCGCATTGGTGACGGCCTGGCGCTTGGCGGGCGCGCCGACGAGGATCTCGCCGTCGTCCGTGTAGGCGACGACCGAAGGCGTCGTGCGGGCGCCTTCCGAGTTCTCGATCACCTTGGGCTGCCCGCCCTCCATGATCGCGACGCAACTGTTCGTCGTCCCGAGGTCGATGCCGATGATCTTTGCCATTTTTGATTGCCTCCGTGCTGCGGAATGGGTTGTCTCGCCGGGGAAATGGGGTTTTCGGGCGCTCGAATCAACCGGTGGCGCCGTTGCCGCCGCGCGGTTCCGGCGCCTTCGAAACCGTGACCAGCGCGGGGCGCAGGACCCGGTCGTTGAGCAGGTAGCCCTTCTGGAACACGTCGACCACCGTGTTGGGGGGCAGGTCGCTTTCGACCGCCCGCATCGCCTGCTGCTGATGCGGGTCGAACTTCTGCCCGGCGGGGTCGATCTCCCGGATCTGCGCGCGCTCGAATGCGGCCGCGAGAGCCTTCAGCGTCAGCTCGGCGCCGGTCCGCAGCGTTTCGACCGAAACGGACTGGCCCGCCGACAGCGTCTGTTCCAGCGCGTCCTTGACCGCGAGCAGGTCCTCGGCGAATTTCTCGATCGCGTACTTGTGCGCCCGCGCGACATCGGCCTGGCCCTGGCGGCGGACGTTCTCGACCTCGGCGCGTGCGCGCAACCAGGCATCCTTCATCTCGGCCACCTCCGCCCGGACCTTGTCGAGCGCGTCGGACGTCTCGGGCACGGCACCGCCGCCGGGTGCCTCCTGCGACGTCTTGGTGGTCGGGTGATTCTCGTCGAGCGTAGGGTCCTCGGAGCGGCGTTCTTGAGCGGTCATCGTGACAGGCGATCGAGCGGGCAGCGACTGCACCAGACGTGGGGGCTCGTGCCCGGGCTTTCAACACGGGGCGCGCGCCCTCGCCCGGCCGGTCAGGCGCTGGCGCCCTGGGCTTTCGCGCGCAGCATCGTCGCTTCGCGCTCCGAGCGGCCGGGAGGCGGTGCGAGCCATCCCTGAAGGTTGGCGACCACGATGTCGGCGAGCGCCGCGATCCACCGCGCGTGCTCGTTGAGGCAGGGAATGACGTGGTAGTCCTGGCCGCCCGCGGCCTGGAAGGTCCGCTTGCCCTGGATCGCCAGCTCCTCCAGCGTTTCGAGGCAATCCGCGACGAACCCCGGCGCGAATACGTCGACGCGGCGTGGCCGCCCGGCGCCGAGCTTCGCGAGCGTCGCCGACGTGTACGGCTCGAGCCAGCGGCCCCGGCCGAAGCGCGACTGGAACGCGAGCGTCCACTGGCGTCGCTCGAGCCCGAGCTCTCGCGCCAGCAGGCGTCCGGTCGCCTGGCAATAGCAGTGATAGGGATCCCCCCGCGCCAGCGCGCGCCGGGGCAGGCCGTGGAACGACAGCACGAGATGCTCGGGCTGGCCGTGCCGCATCCAGTAGTCGTTCACCACCGCGGCGAGGGCGGCGATGTAACCGGGATCGTCGTGGAACGTATCGACGACGCGCAGGCCCGGTACCCGCCGCAGGCGTGCAAGATGCGCGGCGACCGCATCGACGGCCGAACCGGTCGTGCTCGCCGAGTACTGCGGATACAGCGGCACGACGAGGATCCGCTCGCAGCCCGCGGCGCGCAGGCGGTCGAGCGCCGCGCCGATCGGCGGATCCCCGTAGCGCATCGCCTGCTCGACGACCGCGTGGTCGGCGGGCAGTCCCTGCGTCTTGAGTCGCTGGCCGAGGTAGCCGGACAGCAGCACCCGCTGCTTGTTCGTATGGACGCCGAGCGGCGAGCCGTCCTTCGTCCAGATCGCCGCATAGCGCGCCGCGGACTGCGACGGCCGCGTGCGCAGCACGAGCCCGTGCAGCACCGGCCGCCAGGCGAGCGTCGGAATTTCGACGACGCGCGGATCGGCGAGGAACTGCGCGAGGTACCTGCGTACCGCCCGCGGCGTCGGCGCGTCGGGCGTGCCGAGATTGACGAGGAGAACGCCGAGGTGCGGGACGCGATCGTGCGCGAACGACGGCTCGGGGAGATAGTGCATCAGCGCCCGGTTCGCGCTCGCCTATTCGTCGGCGAGCTCGCGCGACAGCGCGTTGGAGAGCAGCTTCGCCGTCACGTCGACGATCGGGATCACGCGCTCGTAGGCCATCCGCGTCGGGCCGATCACGCCGAGCGTGCCGATCACCTGCCCGTTCACTTCATAGCTGGCAGTCACCACGCTGCACTCGTCGAGCGGCACCAGTCCCGACTCGCCGCCGATGTAGATCTGGACCCCCTGCGCGCGCTGCGACACGTCGAGCAGGTGCAGCAGCGACGTCTTCTGCTCGAAGAGATCGAAGAGCCGCCGCAGCCGCTGCATGTTGGACGCGAGGTCCTCGGCATGCAGCAGATTGCGCTCGCCGGTGACGACGAGCTCCTCCCCTTCGGCCAGCGCGCCCTCGCCCGCGTCGACGGCGGCCTTCATGAGGCCCGCGATGTCGTCGCGCAGCGCACGCAGCTCGTCGGCGAGCCGCTGGCGGATGGCGGAGAGCGACTGTCCGGCGAAGTTCTGATTGAAGAAGTTCGTCGCCTCGATGAGCTGCGACGGCGAATACGAGCGATCGGTGTGCAGGATCCGGTTCTGCACGTCGCCTTCGGGGGTGACGACGATCAGCAGCACGCGCCGCTCGGACAACCGGAGGAACTCGAGGTGGCGAAATGCGGCCTCGCGGCGCTTCGGCGTCGCGACGATCCCCGCGAACTGCGTGAGCTGCGACAGCAGCGACGCCGCCGCGCTGACGATCTGCTGCGGCCGATCGGCGGCGAGCTCGTCTTCGAGGCGATGGATCTCCACGTCCTCGAGCGGCTTCACGACCATCAGACTGTCGACGAAGAAGCGGTAGCCGCGCGGCGTCGGCACGCGGCCGGCGGACGTGTGCGGGCTCGCGATCAGCCCCATCTCCTCCAGGTCCGCCATGACGTTGCGGATCGTCGCCGGCGACAGGTCCAGCCCGGAATGGCGCGACAGCGCCCGCGACCCGACCGGTTGGCCTTCGGCGACGTAGCGCTCGACGAGCGTCTTCAACAGGTGTTGCGCGCGTGGATCCAGCATTCGGGGCCCATTCCGCTCGGGACGCGCGCCGTGCGGCGACGCGCCTGATTTCTATATTACCGCGGACAGGAAGGACGAGCGGACGGGCGCCGGGAGCGCGCGCCTCGCGCCAACCTCCGGACGGCCGATCTCGGAGCCCGCAGCTCTATGGTTTAATCGACGCATGTCCGCGCGCACGCCGAAGCGGTTCCCTCGCATCGCGCTCATCGGCCGCCACGGCGGGCCGGGTGCGGCGGCGCCGGTCGCCGGGCTCGCGGCGTTCCTGCTCGCCCGCGGGCATGCCGTCCTGCTCGACACGGAAACGGCGGCGTTCGCCGGGGTGGACGGCGTCACGGCACTGCCCGACGACGCGCTGCCCGGCGCCATCGACCTTGCGATCGTGCTGGGCGGCGACGGGACGATGCTCTCGATCGCGCGCCGGCTCGCACCGCACGACGTTCCGCTGATCGGGGTCAATCTGGGGCGTCTGGGGTTCCTCACCGACATTCCGCTCGCCCGGATGGAGCCCACGCTCGACGCGATGCTCGAAGGCCGCTACACCGAGGAGCGGCGCGCGCTGCTCGCGGTGACGGTGACCCGCAGCGACGGCGCGCAGGCGCAGGCGCCCGCGCTGAACGAGGTCGTCGTCAACCGCGGCGGACTCGGCAGCATGATCGAGTGCGCCGTCGAGATCGACGGCCGCTTCGTGTATGCGATGCGCGCCGATGGCGTCATCGTCGCCACCCCGACCGGCTCCACCGCCTACGCGCTGTCGGTCGGCGGCCCGATCGTCGCTCCCGAGGTGCCGGCGTTCGCGCTGGTGCCGATCGCGCCGCATGCGCTGACGCATCGACCGATCGCGGTGCCCGACCACGCGACGATCGACATCACGGTGAGCCGCGGCCGCGACGCGGCCGTGCACTGCGACGGACAGGCGCACTTCGAGCTCGCCGAGGGCGACCGGGTCACCGCGCGGCGGGCGGCGCACGCCGCGCGCTTTCTCCATCCGGAGTATCACGATTACTTCGCGATGCTGCGCGAGAAGCTGCACTGGAGCGAAACCCCCGAACGCCTGCATCGAGCGTAGCAGCGCGAAGATCCGCCGGACCGTCCTCGCTTCGCATGCTGCGCGCGCTGTCCATTCGCAACTTCGTCGTCGTCGAGACGCTCGACATCGAGTTCGACGCGGGCTTCACCGTGCTGACCGGCGAGACGGGCGCCGGCAAGTCGATCCTGCTCGACGCGCTCGGCCTCCTGCTCGGCGATCGGTTCGAGCTGCGGCAACTGCGGCCGGGCGCGGAGCGCGCGGAGCTTGCGGCCGTGTTCGACATCGCGGCGTCCCCGGCCATCGCGCGCTGGCTCGAAACGGCGGAGCTCGACGCGGGCAGCGAGCTGCTGCTGCGCCGTGTCCAGGATGCGCAGGGACGAAGCCGCGCGTGGATCAACGGCCGCCCGGCGACGCTCGCCCAGTTGAGCGCGCTCGGCGCGCAATTGCTCGACCTGCACGGCCAGCATGCCCATCAGGCGCTCGCCGGGGCGGAGGCGCAGCGGAGCCTGCTCGACGAATTCGGCGGCTTCGCGAGTCTCACGCGCGAGGCGGGCGAGACGTGGCGCGCGTGGCGCGTGGCGATCGAGCGGCGCGATGCCGCGGCGGCGGCCGCGCAGGCGCACGCCGCCGAGCACGCGACGCTCGCCGAGCGGCAGCGCGAGCTCGCCGCGCTGGCGCTCGGGCCCAGCGAATGGAGCGAGCTCGCCGCGACGCAGCGGCGGCTCGCGAACGCCGCTGCGTTGATCGAGGCGGCCACGCAGGCCGAAGACGCGCTGGTCGAGGGCGACGATGCGCTGTCGCCGCGGCTCGGGCGGATCGTGCAGCGCCTGATGCAGGCGAGCGCCGACGACCCGGCGCTCACGGCGATCGTCGAGCTGCTCGCCCCGGCCACGATCCAGCTCGACGAGGCCGCGCGCGCCGTGCGCGACTATCGCCGCCGGCTCGATCTCGATCCCGGCGAGCTCGCGCGCGTCGAGCAACGGCTTTCGGCGATCCACGACGTTGCGCGCAGGCATCGCGTGCGCCCCGAGGCACTCCCCGCGCTCGCGCAATCGCTCGCGGAGCGGCTGGCGCAGCTTGCCGAAGCCGCGGATGCGCAGGCGCTCGCGCGCGCGGCGGACGAAGCGGGCAGGCGCTACGACGAGCTCGCGGCCGCGCTCACCGGCAAGCGCGCCACCGCCGCGAAGGCGCTCGGCCGGCGGGTGACGGCGACGATGCACGAGCTCGCGATGGCCGGCGGACGTTTCGAGGCGGCGCTCGAGCCGCTCGCCGCGCCGGCGAGCTTCGGGCGCGAGAGCGTCGTATTCAGGATCGCGACGCACCCGAAGCAGCCGCCCGGCCCGCTGTCGCGCGTCGCATCGGGCGGCGAGCTGTCCCGCGTGGCGCTCGCGATCCAGGTCGCCGCGAGCGACGTGGGCAACGTGCCCACGCTCGTGTTCGACGAGGTCGACACCGGCATCGGCGGCGCCGTCGCCGCCACCGTCGGCCGCATGCTGCAGGCGCTCGGCGAGCGGCGGCAGGTGCTGTGCGTCACGCACCTGCCGCAGGTCGCGGCGCATGCCGACCATCATTACCGGGTCGTGAAGACGGGCAACGGCGAGCAGGTGTCGAGCGAGCTGACGGCGCTCGAGCGCACCGAGCGCGTCGACGAGCTGGCGCGCATGCTCGCCGGCAGCGAGATCACGTCGAAGACGCGCGCCCATGCGCAGGAGCTGCTCGAGCAGACCCGGCGCAAGGTCGACTGACGGTACCCCGCGTGGCGGGACGCGCGCGCGGCGACGACTGCGCTAGCGCTTGCGGGACGTCTTGACCGCGCGCGGCGCGAACGTGCCGCGCGTGCGCTGCGCAGCGCGCTGCGTGGCCCTGGCCTTCACCGCGCGCACGGCCTTGACCGGCGCGAGCGCGAGCGTCTCCCCGGTCTCGAGCCAGTGCTTGACGCGCTGCGCATCCGCGATGCGCGTGTACTTGCCGAACGAGTCGAGCAGCACGATGACGAACGGCTTGCTCGCGATGTTGACGAGCATGACGACGCACTTGCCCGCCTCGCGGATGTAGCCGGTCTTCTGCAGCGTGATGTCCCACGCCTGGTTCTTCACCAGCGCGTTGGAATTGTTGAAGCCGACCGTCCGGCCCCACGGCTGCATGTCCACCTCGTACGAGGGCGTCGTCGTGAACTCCCGGATCAGCGGATAGTCGGCGGCGGCCTGCACGAGCCTGCCGAGATCGCTCGCCGTCGAGACGTTCTCGGGCGAGAGGCCGGTCGGGTCGGAGTAATGCGTGTGCGTCATCCCGAGCGACAGCGCCTTGAAGTTCATCGCCGTGACGAACGCCGGCGTCCCGCCGGGGTAGTGGCGCGCGAGCGACGACGCGGCGCGGTTCTCGGAGGCCATCAGCGCGAGACGCAGCATTTCGCGGCGCGTCAGCGTCGTTCCCATCCGCAGGCGCGAGTGGCTGCCCTTCAGGTAGTCGAAGTCGGCGGTGTCGATGTCGAGCTCTTCACCGAGCGCCTGCTGCGCATCGAGCACGACCATCGCCGTCATCAGCTTGGTGACCGAGGCGATCGGGGTGACCTCGTCTGCCGCTTTTGCGTACACCTGCCGATCCGCGGCAGCGTCGAGCACCAGCACGTTGGCCGACGAGAGCTTGAGCCGCGCCGGGTCGAGCTCGCTCGGTTGCCCCCACGCCGAGGTGGCCACAACGCTCGCAAAAACAACCGTTAGCACCCGATTCATCAGAAGGACTCTCAACAACTCCGGCGGCGTTATCGCACGGCGGCGACCCCGCAGTCAACAGCCGAATAAAATCAACGAGTTACGAAGCGCTTCGCAAGGCCGCCGCGGCGGCTGCCGCAGGCGCCGGATTCAGGTCGTGCGGCTCCCCCGGTTCCATCGGCGCGGCCTCGCCGGCGTCCGGGGGCGCGGATGCATCCCGCCGCTCGTCGAGTTGCAGCCGCCACATCCGCGCGTAGACGCCGTCGCCGGCAAGCAGAGCAACATGCGTGCCCCGCTCGACGATGCGGCCGTGGTCGAGGACCAGAATCTCGTCGGCGTCGATGATCGTGGAGAGCCGGTGCGCGATCGTGAGCGACGTATGGTCGCGCGCGATCAGCCGCAGCTCCGCCTGGATCGCCTTCTCGGCGCGCGAGTCGAGCGCGGACGTCGCCTCGTCGAAGATCAGGATCGCCGGATGCTTGAGAATCGCGCGCGCGATCGCGACCCGCTGCTTCTCGCCGCCGGAGAGCTTCAGCCCGCGCTCGCCGACCGGCGTCGCGTAGCCCTCGGGCAGCCGCGACACGAAGTCGTGGATCTGCGCGAGCTCCGCCGCCTGCACGATCTCGGCGTGCGTCGCGCCGGGCCTGCCGTAGGCGATGTTGTATTCGATCGTGTCGTTGAACAGCACCGTGTCCTGCGGCACGATGCCGATCGCCGCGCGCAGGCTCGCCTGCTGCACGTCGCGAATGTCCTGGCCGTCGATCAGGATGCGGCCGCCCGTCACGTCGTAGAAGCGGTACAGCAGCCGCGCGAGCGTCGACTTGCCGGCGCCCGACGGGCCGACGACGGCGACGTTGTGCCCCGGCGGAATCGAGAACGTGACGTCGTGCAGGATCCGGCGATTCGGCTCGTAGGCGAAATCGACGTGCTCGAAGCGCACCTCGGCGCCGCGCGTCGCGAGCGCCGACGCGCCGGGCCGGTCGGCGATCTCGGCGTGCTCCTCGACCAGGCGGAACAGGCGCTCCATGTCGGCGAGGGCCTGCTTCAGCTCGCGGTAGATCACGCCGAGGAAATTGAGCGGGATGTAGAGCTGGATCATGAACGCGTTGACCAGCACGAGGTCGCCGATCGTCATCGTCCCCGCGACCACGCCCGCCGTCGCGCGCCACATGATCAGCGACACCGCGATCGCGATGATCGCGCTCTGGCCGATGTTGAGCGCGGAGAGCGAGGTCTGCGAGAGCACCGCCGCGCGCTCCCAGCGCTGCAGGCTCTCGTCGTAGCGGCGCGCCTCCCACTCCTCGTTGCCGAAGTACTTGACCGTCTCGTAGTTGAGCAGGCTGTCGATCGCGCGCGTGTTGGCCTTCGAGTCGAGCTCGTTCATCTGGCGGCGGAAGTGCGTGCGCCACTCGGTGATCATGATCGTGAACAGGATGTAAAGCGCGAGCGCCGCGGCGGTGATCGCGATGAACGTCCAGTCGTAGCGCGCGATCAGGATCGCCGACACGAACGCGATCTCGACGAGCGTGGGCAGGATCGAGAACAGCGCGAAGCTGATCAGCGTCGAGATCCCCCGCTGCCCGCGCTCGACGTCGCGCGTCAGGCCGCCCGTCTGCCGCGCGAGATGGAAGCGCAGCGACAGCGCATGCAGGTGGCGGAACACGGTCAGCCCGATCCGGCGCACCGCGCGCTGCGTCACCTTCGCGAACAGGAACTCGCGCAGCTCGGTGAACACCGTCGTCGACAGCCGCAGCAGCCCGTAGGCGACGAGCAGCGCGAGCGGAACCGTCAGCAGCGCGATGCGCGGATCGAGGCTGTCGACGATCTGCTTCAGCAGGAGCGGCACGCCGACGTTCGCGACCTTCGCCAGCACGAGGCACGCGAGCGCGGCGCCGATGCGCCCGCGGTAGCCCCAGAGGTAGGGCAGCAGCGTGCCGATCGTCTGCCAGTCGCCGCGCTGGGTGCGGGCGACCGATTGCTCGGGCGGCAGGGGTAGCGAGGAGGAGCGGCGCATGCGGGCGTCGATGATGCACAGCGCGGGTTCGCAGCCGCGCTGCGCCCGGGTGCTGCAAGCGTAATACATCCCGGAGGGCGATGGGCGGATGCCGATCGATCAGCGCCGCGGCCACCCCGAGCGCCACCACTCGTCGCCTCCATAGCGCAGCATGCCCATCGCGACGCGCACGATACCGTATGCGATCCAGCTCACCGCCTTGGCGAGGCGCGAGCGGTTCGGCCAGTCCTGCGGCGGCACCGGGCGCGATCCGTCCTCGATCATCGTGGCGAGCTCCGTCCGCAGGCCCGCGGCGAAGACGGCGTCGCGGACGAATACGTTGGCCTCGCGCGACATGAGGAACGAGTAGGGATCGATGTTCGACGAGCCGACGGTCGCCCACTGGCCGTCGACGACGGCGACCTTCGCATGCAGGAACGAGCGGTGGTACTCCTGGATCGCGACGCCGGTCGCCAGCAATTGACCGTACAGCGCGCGCGACGCGTAATGCAGCAGCCGGTACTCGACGCGCGCCTGCAAGAGCAGCGTCACGCTCACGCCGCGCGCCGCGGCGCCGATCAGCGCGCGGCGGAAGCGCACGCCGGGGAAGAAGTAGGCGGTCGCGATCAGGATCTCGCGGCGCGCGGTCCGCAGGCCGGCGAGATAGGCGCGCTCGATGTCGCGCCGATGCCGGAGGTTGTCGCGGATCGTGAACTTCGCGACCTGCGTGCCCGCGTTCTCGGCCGGCTCCTCGTCCGGAAACAGCGGCACCTCGGAGTTGCGCAACTGCGCGATCTCGACGATCGCCCATACCCGCTGCATCGTCTGGATGATCGGCACGACGATCGGCCCGCGCACGCACACGGCGAAATCGACGCGCGGCGGCCGATGTCCCGGCGTGTTCATGTCGTCGATCACGTTGATGCCGCCGACGAACGCGACCCGCCCGTCCACGTGGCAGAGCTTGCGGTGCAGCCGCCGCAGCCGGTGCGAGCGGAAATGCCACGGCGCGACCTCGGGACGGTACTTCAGCAGGTCGACCCCGCCCGCGGTGAGCCGGCACTCGAGCGACCGGGTCAGGTAGTGACGCGCGCCCCAGCCGTCGACGAGCACGCGCACGCTGACCCCGCGCCGTGCGGCGGCGACGAGCGCGTCGGCGACCGCGCGGCCGGCCCCATCGTCGGCGAAGATGTAGGTCTCGAGCCACACCTCGCGCTCGGCGAGCGCGATCGCCTCGAGCAGTACGGGGAAATACTCGGCGCCGTTGCGCAGCAGCGTGACGGAATTGCCCGCCGTGTAGCGGTTCATCGCGAGGCTGCCGGCCTGCACGTCAGCGCCCGCTCAGCCGGTCATCGGGCGACGCGGCCCGGAGTCCCGTTCCGGAAGTCGCTTGCAGCGCTGCTTCCGGAACTGGGACACTCAATGGCCGCGCCTGGCGGCGACCTCGAACGTCGCGGCGAGCGCCGCATGATCGGACATGCGCGCGCCACGCGTCGCGTAATGGACGCGCGCATCGACGATCCTGAGGCCGCGCGAATAGATCCGGTCGAGGCGGAACACCGGCAGCACCGACGGGTACGTCCGCGCCGGCCGGCCGCTGAACGCCCCGAAGACCTCGACGAGGTCCAGCGCCTCGGTGAGCGCGCGATCGCCCTTGCTGCGCCAGTCGTTGAAATCACCGGCGATGATCAGCGGTGCGGCGCGCGGCACCGAAACCTGGATCCGATCGATCAGCGCCTGGATCTGCCATTGCCGGCCGCGCTCGAAC
>DASURV010000104.1:0-19733 GCA_036375455.1 Casimicrobiaceae bacterium
AGTTCCTGTTCATCTCGCACAACAAGATCACGATGGAGATGGCGCACCAGTTGATCGGCATCACGATGCCCGACCCCGGCATTTCGCGCGTGGTCGCCGTCGACATCGCCGAAGCGCTCGAGCTCGCGTCGGAACCCCAGCTCGTGACGTAGTGCCCTCCACGCGATGTCCGCATGCGCGTTGCACCGCCGAACCGGGCTGCGCCGCGCTCGCCCGGCGCTATACTTCGCACGCTGATGCAGGACTCCAATCATGGCTGAGGGTGCGCAAGCGCGCACTGCGCAGGCCGCACCGCACGATTGACCGATGAGCCCGCTGCAGATCGGACTGATCATCGCCGGCGTCCTGCTCGTCGTCGGCGTCATCGTCTACAACGTCTGGCAGGAGCGCCGTCTGAAGCGCAACGTCGCGAAGGCGCCGGCTCGCGCACCCGCGCCGCGCGCGGAGGCGCTCGCGCCGTCGCGCGCCTCGGAGCGGGTCGAGCCCACGCTCGGCACCGCCCGCTCGGCGCTGCCGGCCGTCGCGGAGGGCGCGCCGGCGTATCGTCCCGGCAACGCGCCCGATTCGGCGTTCGAGCCGCCGGTCGAGGTCGTCGCCGCGCCCGCGACCGAATCGTTCGATGGCGCACGCGAGCACGCGGCCGCAGCGGTGCGCGCGGTGGCGGCGCCGGACGAAACGCTGCCGGTGCTCGAGGCCGAGGCCGCGGCAACCTCCGGTCAGGGGCGCAGCGCGGCAAGAGCGGTGCCGCAGCCCGATCACGAAATCGAATGCCTGATCCCGTTGCAGCCCGCCAACCCGGTCCCGGCTGGTGCGGTCGGCGCGGGACTGCATGCGCGGATCGGCAAGCGGGTGCGCTGGTTCGGCCGCCCCGATCCCCGCTCGGATTGGGAGCTGCTGGCAACCGAGACGCCGGGCCGTTTCGCCGACCTCGTCGCGTGCATGCTGCTCGCGGACCGCAACGGCGCCGTTTCGCGGGCGCAGCTCGACACGTTCGCCCGCGTCGTCGGCGAGATCGCGCCCACGCTGCCGGCGGCGTTCATGCCTCCGGACATTCCCCGCGAGCTGGCCCGCGCCGAATCCCTCGATCGCCTCTGCGCCGAGCTCGATGTCCAGATCGGATTGACGGTGCGGATGCCCGATTCCGCGTCGATCGCGGGTACGCGGCTGCGCGGCGTCGCGGAGGCGTCGGGCTTCCGGCTCGCGCCCGGCGGGCGCTTCGAGTGCGTGCACGAGGATACGGGGGCGGTCCTGTACACGCTGCAGAATCTGCGGCCCGATCCGTTCAGCGCCGAAATGCTGCGGCTGACCGCGACCAACGGCGTCGTGTTCCTGCTCGACGTCGCACGGCTCGCCGAGCCGCTGCGCGCGTTCGACCAGATGAAGCTTGCGGCGCGGCGCATGGCGGCGACGCTCGGCGCGGAGCTCGTCGACGACAATCACCGTCCTCTCGACGACGCCGCCCTCGCGAAGATCCGCGAGCAGGTCGAAGGGGCGGCCGAAGCGCTGCGCGCCTCGCACATCGAGCCGGGCACGCCCCGGGCCCTGGCGCTGTTCGGCGCGTAGTGCCTGCGACCGGCAAGACGGCCACGGTTCCCGCGGCGGCCGCCGGGCGCGCCGCCGCGCTGCGCGAAGCGATCGAGACGCACAACCGCAACTATTACGTCCTCGACCGGCCGACGATCGGCGACGCGGAGTTCGACGCGCTGTTCCGCGAGCTGCAGGCGCTCGAGGGCGAGTATCCGTCGCTCGTCACGCCGGATTCGCCGACGCAGCGCGTCGGCGGCGAGCGGCAGACGCAGTTCGCCCCGGTGCGCCACGCGGTGCCGATGCTGTCGATTCGCACCGAAACCAACACCACGCCGGCCGGTGCGGCGCAGTTCGACGCGCGCATCCGGCGCGACCTCGCGCTTGCCGCGGATGCGCCGCCGGTCGAATACCTCGCCGAGCTGAAGTTCGACGGGCTCGCGGTCAACCTGCGCTATGAAAGGGGCCGGCTCACGGTGGCCGCGACGCGGGGCGACGGCGAGGTCGGCGAGGACGTGACGCGCAACATCCTGACGATCCGCGCCGTGCCGCGGCACCTCGCGACGAAGGAGCCGCCCGAGCTGCTCGACGTCCGCGGCGAGGTCTACATGACGCGCCGGGATTTCGTGCGGTTGAACGAGCGGCAGGCGGCGGCGGGCCTGCGCGCGTTCATCAATCCGCGCAATACGGCCGCGGGCGCGGTGCGCCAGCTCGACCCCGCGATGACCGCGCAGCGCCCGCTGCAGTTCTTCGCGTACGGCGTGGGCGAGGTGCGCGGCTTCGCGATGCCTGCGACGCATGCCGCGCTGCTCGACGCGCTCGAGCGCTTCGGGCTCCCGGTGGATCGGCACCGGCGGATCGCGCACGGGGCGAGCGAGCTCGCCGCCTTCTACGAGGAGGTGAGCCGCATCCGCGACACGCTGCCGTTCGACATCGACGGCGTCGTCTACAAGATCGACAGCCTCGCGCTGCAGCGCGAGCTCGGCTTCGTCACGCGCGAGCCGCGCTGGGCCGTGGCGCACAAGTTTCCCGCCGAGGAGATGGCGACGCGGCTGCTCGACATCGGCGTGCAGGTGGGCCGCACCGGCGCGATCACGCCGATCGCGCGGCTTGCGCCGGTGTTCGTCGGCGGCGTCACCGTCACCAACGCGACGCTGCACAACGAGGACGAGATCAGGCGCAAGGACGTGCGCATCGGCGACACCGTGATCGTGCGGCGGGCCGGCGACGTGATTCCGGAGATCGTCCGCGTGGTCACCGACCGGCGCCCCGCCGACGCGCGCGAATTCGTGATGCCCGTCCGGTGTCCCGAATGCGGCTCGGCGATCGTGCGCCTGCCCGACGAGGCGGTCGCCCGCTGCACCGGCGGTCTCGTCTGTCCGGCGCAGCGCAAGCAGGCGCTGCGCCACTTCGCCAGCCGCCACGCGATGGACATCGAGGGCCTCGGCGAGAAGCTGATCGACCAGCTCGTCGACAGCGGACGGGTGCGCACCCCGGCGGACATCTACCGCCTGCAGGCCGGCGACCTCGCCTCGCTCGAGCGGATGGCCGACAAGAGCGCGGCCAACGTGGTCGCGGCGATCGACAAGAGCCGCGACACGACGCTCGCCCGCTTCATCTTCGCGCTCGGCATTCGTCACGTCGGGGAGGCGACGGCCCGCGATCTCGCCGCGCATTTCGGCGCGCTGGATCCGTTGCTCGCGGCGGCGGACGCCGATCTGCTCGAGGTTCGCGACGTCGGTCCGGTGCTGGCCGAATCGATCCGCGATTTCTTCGCCGAGCCGCACAACCGGCAGGTGATCGAGGCGCTGCGCCGGGCGGGCGTGCACTGGCCCGAAGGCGCACCGCGGCGGGCCGCCGCGGGATCGCTCGCCGGGCGCACGTTCGTGCTGACCGGCACGCTGCCGACGCTCTCGCGCGACGAGGCGAAGGCGCTGCTCGAGGCGGCCGGCGCGACGGTGGCCGGCGGCGTCTCGAAGAAGACCGATTACGTCGTCGCGGGCGCCGACGCGGGAGGTAAGCTCGCGAAAGCGCAGGCGCTCGGTGTTACCGTCATCGACGAGGATCGGATGCGCGCGCTGCTCGCGCGGTGATTGGATGGAGTACCAGATGAAGAAGATCACGAAGGCCGTCTTCCCGGTCGCGGGCCTCGGCACCCGCTTTCTCCCGGCGACCAAGGCGAGCCCGAAGGAAATGCTCCCGGTCGTCGACAAGCCGCTGATCCAGTACGCGGTCGAGGAAGCGGCGGCGGCGGGAATCACCGACATGATCTTCATCACGGGCCGCAACAAGCGCGCGATCGAGGATCACTTCGACAAGGCGTACGAGCTCGAGACCGAGCTTGCGCTGCGCGACAAGAGCGCGCTGCTCGAGCAGGTGCAGGCGGCGACCCCGCCGGGCATCAACTGTGTCTACATCCGGCAGACCGAGGCACTGGGACTCGGCCACGCGGTGCTGTGCGCGGAGCCGGTCGTCGTCGACGAGCCGTTCGCGGTGCTGCTCGCCGACGACCTGATCGACGCGTCGACGCCGGTGATGAAGCAGATGGTCGATCTCGCCGCGCGCGAGAACGCCTCGGTGATCGGCGTGATGCCGGTCGCGCCGGAGGAGACGAGCAGCTACGGCATCGTCGAGGCGGCGCGGGAGCCCGCCGGCGAGCGGGTGAGCCGGATCACGCGGATCATCGAGAAGCCGCGGCCGGGAACGTCGCCATCGACGCTCGCCGTCGTCGGACGCTACGTGCTGTCGCCGCGGATCTTCCAGCACCTGCGCGCGGTGCCGGCCGGCGCGGGCGGGGAGATCCAGCTCACCGACGGCATCGCGCGGCTCCTCGCCGAGGAACGGGTGCTCGCGTATCAGTTCGACGGCCGCCGCTACGACTGCGGCAACAAGCTCGGCTACCTCGAGGCGACCGTCGACTTCGGCGCCCGGCATCCCGAAGTGGGCGAGGCGTTCAGCCGCTTCCTCGCCGCCCGCGGGCGCTGAGGAAACCGGGCCGCCGTCGGTGACCCTCAACGAGCTGCGCTACCTCGTTGCCGTCGCGCAGGAGCGCAGCTTCGGCCGCGCGGCGGCGAAGTGCTTCGTGAGCCAGCCGGCGCTCTCCGTCGCGATCCAGAAGCTCGAGGACGAGCTCGGCGCGCCGCTGTTCGAGCGCGGCAAGACCGAAATCACCATCACGCCGCTGGGCGAGCGGATCGTCGAGCAGGCGCAGAAGGTGCTCGAGGAGGCGGCGCGGATCCGCGAGATCGCGATCGGCGGTCGCAACCAGCTCGTCGGCATGCTGCGGCTCGGCATCATCCACACGGTCGCGCCGTACCTGCTGCCCGACCTGGTGCCCGAGCTGCATGCGGCCGCGCCGCAGATGCCGCTCGAGATCGAGGAAACGCTCACCGAGAACCTGGAGAGCGGCCTTCGCACCGGCCGCGTCGACGCGGCGATCATCGCGTTGCCGTTCGACCCGCCGGGCGTGGCGACCGAGTTCCTGTACGAGGAGCCGTTCCAGGTCGTCGTGCCGCAGGGGCACAAATGGGCGCGGCGCAAGGCGGTGGCGCCCGACGAGCTCGCCACCGAGCACACGATCCTGCTCAACGTCGGGCATTGCTTCCGCAACCAGGTGCTCGACGCGTGCCCCGAGCTCAACCAGTCGGACGCGCAGGTCACGCGCACGAACTCGCTCGAGACCGTGCGCAACATGGTGGCGTCCGGTCTCGGCGTGTCGGTGCTGCCGCGCGACGCGCTGACGCCGCGCTACCACAGCCAGCTCGTGGTGCCGGTCCCGTTCACGCAGCCGGTGCCGGCGCGGCGCATCGCGCTTGCGCATCGCCGCAGCTTTCCGCGACCGGCGGCGATCGCGGCGATCCGCGACAGCGTCGCGCGCTGCCGCGCGAAGCCGCCGCGGCGCAAGTGATGCGGCGGCTCAGGTGAACATCGCCGCGATGTTGGCGAGCGAGCCGACGATGTAGTCCGGCTCCGCGGCGTGCCGCTCGACCGGCACGCCGTAGCGGTTGATCCAGAACGTCGTGAACCCGAACGCCTTCGCGCCCGCCGCGTCCCAGCCGTTCGACGACACGAATCCGATGTCGGCGGGCGCGAGCTGCAGGCGGTCGACGGCGAGGCGATAGACGCGCGGCGACGGCTTGTAGATCCCGGCCGCGTCGACCGAGAGCACGCCGTCGATGTGCGACGCGAGCGCCGACTGGCGGACCAGCGGCTCGAGCATCGCGAGCGTGCCGTTCGACAGGATCCAGCGCGGCCGCGGCGCGAGCGCGGCCAGCGCATCGGCAGCGTCGGGGAAGGGCGCGAGCCGGCCATACGCGTCGAGCAGGCGCTGCCGGTTCTCCGCCGACAGCGGAACCATGAACTGCGCGACCGCATAGTCGAGCGCGCACGCGGTGAGCGTCGCGAAATCGTCGCGCGGGCGCGTCGGCGAGAGCATCAGCGACTGCAGCCACGTGTATTCGAGCTGCTTGGTGCGCCAGACCTGCGACAACAGGGCTCCCTGTCGCGGCGCGAGCTCCTCGGCGAGCGTCACCACCGAATGCACGTCGAACAGTGTTCCGTAGGCATCGAAGACGAAGGCACGCGGAGGATTGAGCATCGGTCGCGGACTAATCGGCAAAAAAAGAGGGGTTACACTTGCGCGTAACCCCTTGGTTCATGTGGTGGGCGATACTGGGTTCGAACCAGTGACCCCTGCCGTGTGAAGGCAGTGCTCTACCGCTGAGCTAACCGCCCCGCGAACCCAGACAGGAGCAGCGATTTAACCATAGCCCCCGTGGCAGTTCAAACCGGATTCCGGACTTTGTCGACCCACGTCCTGGACAATATTGCACCATGCGAGTGCAGCGATCGGAATTCCGGCCCATCGCGGCCCAGCCTGGCCGTCGATCGGACGCTCGCCAAGCTTGTTTTGCATAGGCTTTTGCGCTCTGGCCTGGCCGTTGCTTGCCGTGACCTCCGTTCCTGTACAACCGAAGATGTCGTCCCCGCCCTACGACGAAATGCGCACCGGCGACGGCGCCATCCGAGTCCACTACCGGGGATTCGCCGACTGGCTCGAGTGCACGCCGCCCGATCGGATCGCGCAGAAGCGAGGCGAGGCTGAGCGGCTGTTCCATCGCGTCGGCATCACGTTCGCCGTCTACGGCGAGCAGGCGGGAACCGAGCGGCTGATTCCGTTCGATCTCGTGCCGCGCATCATCCCGGCGGATGAATGGCGGCGCCTCGAGGCGGGCCTCACGCAGCGCGTGCGCGCGCTGAACCTGTTCCTGCGCGACATCTATCACGAGCAGTCGATCCTGCGCGCGGGGGTGATTCCCGCCGAGCGCGTGCTCGGCAACGCCCAATACCGGCGCGAGATGCAGGGCGTCGGCGTGCCGGGCGACATCTACGCGCACATCGCGGGCATCGACATCGTGCGCGCGGACGGCGGCGAGTACTTCGTGCTCGAGGACAACCTGCGCGTGCCCTCCGGCGTCTCCTACATGCTGGAGAACCGGAAGATGATGATGCGGCTGTTCCCGGAGCTGTTCGCGACGCGCTCGATCCGCCCGATCCAGCACTACGCCGACCTGCTGCTCGAGAACCTGCACGCGGTCGCGCCCGCCGGCGAGGAGCGGCCCACGGTCGCGGTGCTGACGCCGGGGGCGTGGAACTCGGCCTACTTCGAGCACGCGTTTCTCGCGCAGCAGATGGGCGTGGACCTGGTCGAGGGCCAGGACCTGTTCGTGCAGAACGATACCGTCTACATGCGCACGACGCGGGGGCCGCAGCGCGTGCACGTGATCTACCGGCGCGTCGACGACGATTTCCTCGATCCGCTCGCCTTCCGGCCGGATTCCGTGCTCGGCGTGCCGGGGCTGTTCGCCGCCTACCGCGCCGGCCGCGTGACGCTCGCGAACGCGATCGGCACCGGCGTCGCGGACGACAAGTCGATCTATCCGTTCGTTCCGGACATGATTCGCTTCTACCTGTCCGAGGAGCCGCTGCTCGCGAACGTGCCGACGCTGCTGCTCTACCGCGACGAGGACCGCGCGCAGGCGCTGGCGCGCCTTGCGCAGCTCGTCGTCAAGGAAGTGCATGGCGCCGGCGGCTACGGCATGCTGATCGGCCCGGTCGCGACCGCGGCCGAGCGCGAAGCGTTCCGCCAGCGCATCCTGGCGGCGCCCGAACGCTACATCGCGCAGCCGACGCTCGCGCTGTCGACGTGCCCGACGTTCGTCGGCGCCGGTCTTGCGCCGCGCCACGTCGACCTGCGGCCGTACGTCCTGTCGGGGAAGGGCGTCGGCATCGTGCCGGGGGGCCTCACCCGGGTGGCCCTGCGCCAAGGGTCGCTGGTGGTCAACTCGTCCCAGGGCGGCGGCACCAAGGACACGTGGGTGCTGGCGGGCGAAGGAGCGCCCTGATGCTCTCGCGCCACGCGAACGAGCTGTACTGGATGGCCCGCCACATCGAGCGGGCCGAGAACACCGCGCGCCTGCTCGACGTCACCTACCGCATGTCGCTGATGCCGTATCAGGTGCGCGAGCCGGGGCTCGCCTGGGCCGAGCCATGGGCGGTGCCGTTGATCACGATGGGCCTCGCGACCGCGTATTACGAGCGCCATCCGGTCCTCACGGCCGAGAACGCGCTGCGCTTCATGCTCCTCGACCCGTCGAACACGTCGTCGATCCACTCGTGCCTGCGCGCGGCGCGCGAATCGGCGCGCACGGTGCGCGGGGCGATCACGTCGGAGATGTACGAGGACCTCAACTCGGCGTGGATCGAGATGCGCGGCTACGACTACGACCTCGTCCAGGCCCGCGGCGTCTCCGACTTCCTCGAGTGGGTGAAGATGCGCTCGCACCTGTTCCGCGGCGTGACCTTCGGCACGATGCTGCGCGACGAGGCCTACCACTTCATCCGGCTCGGCACGCACATGGAGCGCGCGGACAACACGGCGCGCATCCTCGACACGAAGTACCACATGCTGCTGCCCTCGGTGGCCGACGTGGGCGGCGCCGTCGACTACTACCAGTGGGCGTCGCTGCTGCAGTCGCTGTCCGGCTTCGAGTCGTACCGCAAGATCTACAGCGACGTCATCGCGCCGCGGCGGATCGCGGAGCTCCTGATCCTGCGCGACGACATGCCGCGGTCGCTGCATAGCTGCATGAACTTCATCTACGACACGCTGCAGCTCATGTGCGATCCGCAAAGCCGCGAGCCGGAGCGCCAGGCCGGCGAGCTTCACGCGCGGCTGCATTACGGGCGCACCGATGACATCATGCGCTTCGGCCTGCACGAATACCTGATGGAGTTCCTGGAGCACATCTCGCGGCTCGACGCCGAAGTCAATCGGGTGTTCCTCGTTCCCGTCTATGACGAGCAACCGGAAGTTAACTTGAAGTCAACGAGTTAGAATGATGTTTTCAGGCATCTTCTCATGACCTACTGCGTCGCCATGTCCCTGGACGCCGGGATGATCTTCGCGTCCGACTCGCGCACCAACGCCGGCGTCGACCACATCGCGCGCTTCTCGAAGATGCGGGTGTTCGCCCGCGACGCCGACCGGGTCGTCGTCATGCTCTCGTCGGGCAACCTGTCGGTCACGCAGAACGCGATCAACATCGTCGAGCAGCGCTCGCGCGACGCCGAGGTCCGGCATCACATCTGGAGCACGGGCTCGATGTTCCAGGTCGCCCAGTTCCTCGGCGACGCGCTGCGCGAGGTGAAGGCGCGCGACGGCCCCTACATGGCGCAGAACAACATCGACGCGTCGGCGAGCTTCATCGTCGGCGGCCAGATTCACGACGAGGCGCCGCGCCTGTTCGAGGTCTACAGCGAAGGCAACTTCATCGAGGCGACGCCGGACACCTGCTATTTCCAGATCGGGGAGTCGAAATACGGCAAGCCGGTGATCGACCGCGTGGTGAGCCGCGGCACGTCGCTGCTCGACGCGACGAAGTGCACGATCGTCTCGTTCGACTCGACGATGCGCTCGAACATCTCCGTCGGGCTGCCGATCGACGTGCTGGTCTACGAGACGGGAAGCCTCAAGGTGGCGCTGCAGCGGCGCATCCAGGAGTTCGATCCGTATTTCCAGCTCGTGCATCACCAGTGGGGCGAGGGTCTGCGGCGCGTGTTCGCGCAACTCCCCGACCCCGACTGGCTGTAGCGCGCGCACGGGGCGCGGGCGCCCGTGATGCGCACAGCGTCGGCCTGAAGCGAATGCCGATCCGCGTCGCGCTCGCGCACCGCACGAGCTACCGCTACGACCGGCCGGTCAGCCTGTCGCCGCACGAGATCCGGCTGCGCCCGGCGCCGCACTGCCGCACGCCGGTCCTCGGCTACTCGCTGGCGGTGGAACCGGCCGGGCACTTCATCAACTGGCAGCAGGATCCGTACGGCAACTGGATCGCGCGTGTCGTCTTCCCCGAGCGCAGCGATCGCCTCGAGGTCACCGTCGACCTCACCGCCGACCTGACGGTCATCAACCCGTTCGACTTCTTCGTCGAGCCCTACGCCGAGGTCTTTCCGTTCGCGTATTCGCCGACGCTCGCGCGGGAACTGGCGCCGTTCCTCGAAGCGTCGCCGGCGGGACCGCTGCTCGACGCCTGGATCGCGCGCTGCCGCCAATCGATGCGGTCCGGCATGTCCACGGTGAACCTGCTGGTGGCGCTGAACCAGCGGCTGAAGGAAGAGGTTGCCTACGTGGTGCGGATGGAGCCCGGCGTGCAGGCGCCCGAGGACACGCTCGCGAAGGCGAACGGATCGTGCCGCGATTCCGGGTGGCTCCTCGTGCAGATCCTGCGCCGGCTCGGCATCGCCGCGCGTTTCGCATCCGGATACCTGATTCAGCTCGCCGCGGACGTGAAGCCGCTCGACGGGCCCGCGGGCACCGAGCGCGACTTCACCGACCTGCACGCGTGGGCCGAGGCCTACATTCCGGGCGCCGGCTGGATCGGGCTCGACCCGACGTCAGGACTCTTCGCCGGCGAAGGACACATTCCGCTCGCGTGCACGGCGAGCCCGGGCAGCGCGGCCCCGATCACGGGCCGTGCCGACGTCGCGGACGTGCAGTTCGCCTTCGCGATGAGCGTGACGCGCATCCACGAGGACCCGCGCGTGACGCGGCCCTACTCGGAGGCGCAGTGGCAGGCGATCGATGCGCTGGGCGAGCGCGTCGACGCCGACCTTGCGGCAGGCGACGTCCGGCTCACGCAGGGCGGGGAGCCGACGTTCGTCGCGATCGACGATCCGGACGGGCCCGAGTGGAACGTCACCGCGCTCTCGCCGGCGAAGCTGCGCCTGGCGCAGACGCTGCTGCGCCGGCTCAAGGCGCGCTTCGCGCCCGGCGGACTGCTCCACTTCGGCCAAGGCAAGTGGTACCCCGGCGAGCCGCTGCCGCGCTGGGCGCTCGGCGCCTACTGGCGCGTCGATGGCGCGCCGCTGTGGCGCGACGAGAGGCTCTTCGCCGATGTGCGCCTCCCGGGCACCACGCCCATCGATGCCGCGCGCGCATTCATCGAGGCGCTGGCGGAGCGCCTCGCGCTTCCCGCAGGCGCCGTGCTCCCCGCCTACGAAGAGCGGTGGCATCCCGCCGCCGCAGACGAGATGCCCGTCGGCTTCGTCCTGCCGCTCGAGGCGGTCGACGTGCCGGCGGGCGCGCCGACGCGATGGGAAACGCTCGCATGGCCGCTGCCGCGCGGACGCCTGCATGCGATCGCCGGCGATTCGCCGCTGGGGCTTCGCCTGCCGCTCGCCTCCCTGCCCGAGTCGCTGTCGATCAGGACCGCGCTCGCGGCCGAGGTGCGCGACGGGCATCTGCGGGTCTTCGTGCCGCCGGTGACGCGCAGCGACGACTACGCGAGCCTCGTCGCCGACATCGAAGCGGTCGCGGCGGCGCAGCGCACGCCGATTCTCGTCGAGGGTTACCCGCCGCCGCGGGATCCGGCGATCCGCGCGCTGCTCGTCACGCCCGATCCCGGCGTGATCGAGGTGAACATCCATCCGTCGGCCTCGTGGCACGAGCTCGTCGCGACGACGCAGTCGCTCTACGAGGACGCGCGCCAATCGCGTCTCGCCACCGAAAAGTTCATGCTCGACGGCCGGCATGCCGGCACCGGCGGCGGCAACCACGTGACGCTCGGCGGCGCGACACCCGCGGACAGTCCGCTGCTGCGGCGGCCCGACGTGCTGCAGAGCCTGATCACCTATTGGCAGAATCATCCGGCGCTGTCGTATCTCTTCTCGGGCATGTTCGTGGGTCCCACGAGCCAGGCGCCGCGCGTGGACGAGGCGCGCGACGATCGGCTCTACGAGCTCGCCATCGCGTTCCAGCAGGTCGATCGGCTCGAGCAGGCGGGCGAAGGAGCGGTCGAGCCGTGGCTCGTCGATCGGTTGCTGCGCCACCTGCTGACCGATCTGACCGGCAACACCCACCGTGCCGAGTTCTCGATCGACAAGCTGCACTCGCCGGACGCGCCGACCGGGCGGCTCGGCCTGCTCGAATTCCGCGCCTTCGAGATGCCGCCGCATTACCGGATGGCGGCCGTGCAGATGCTGCTGCTGCGCGCGCTCGTCGCGCGCTTCTGGCGCACGCCCTACCGCGCCGCGCTGATTCCCTGGGGCACCGCGCTGCACGATCGGTGGCTGCTGCCGCACTTCGTGGCGGCGGGCCTGCGCGACGTCGTCGCGGACCTCGGCCGGCACGACTACGCGTTCGCGCCCGAATGGTTCGACCCGTTCGTCGAGTTCCGCTTTCCGCTTTTCGGCACCGTGACGTACGACGCGATCACGCTCGAGCTGCGCCAGGCGATCGAGCCGTGGCACGTGCTCGGCGAGGAGATCGGCACGAGCGGCACCGCGCGCTACGTCGACTCGTCGGTCGAGCGGCTGCAGGTCAAGGTGACCGGGATGATCCAGAACCGCCATGCGGTCACGTGCAACGGCCGTGCGCTGCCGCTCGCGCCGACCGGAATTCCCGGGGAGTTCGTGGCCGGCGTCCGCTTCAAGGCGTGGAGCCCGGCGTCGTCGCTGCATCCGACGATCGGCGTACAGGCGCCGCTGCGCCTCGACCTCGTCGATCGCTGGTCGCAGCGCGCGCTCGGCGGCTGCACGTATCATGTGAGCCATCCGGGCGGGCGCAATTACGACACGTTTCCCGTCAATGCGAACGAGGCGGAGGCGCGCCGGCTCGCCCGCTTCTGGCCGCACGGCCACACGCCGGGCCCGATGAGCGTGCACGACGAGCCGCCGAATCCGGCGCTGCCGACGACGCTCGATCTGCGCTGGAACCCATGACCGTAAGAACCCGCTTCGCCCCGAGCCCGACCGGCTTCCTGCATCTCGGCAACATCCGCTCGGCGCTGTTCCCGTGGGCGTTCG
The DNA here is from genome assembly GCA_036375455.1 of Casimicrobiaceae bacterium. Classification (GTDB taxonomy): domain Bacteria; phylum Pseudomonadota; class Gammaproteobacteria; order Burkholderiales; family Casimicrobiaceae; genus VBCG01. The sequence continues at coordinate 12,889 of DASURV010000104.1, forward strand.
CGCGGCACCACCGCGGCGTGTTCATCCTGCGCATCGAGGACACCGACCAGGAGCGCTCGACTGCGGAGGCCACGCAGGCGATCGTCGACGCGATGCGCTGGCTGGGCCTCGACTACGACGAGGGGCCGTACTACCAGATGCAACGGATGGACCGCTACCGCGCGGTGCTCGAGGACATGCTGGCGAGGGGCCTCGCGTATCGCTGCTATACGACGCCGGCCGAGCTCGACGCGTTGCGTGCCGATCAGATGGCGCGCGGCGAGAAGCCCCGCTACGACGGGCGCTGGCGGCCCGAGAACGCGCGCGGCAGGACGCCGCCTGCGGGTGTGGCGCCGGTGTACCGCTTTCGCAATCCCGACGACGGCGCCGTCGCCTGGCACGATGCGGTCAAGGGGCCGATCGAAATCAGCAACGGCGAGCTCGACGATCTGGTCATCGCGCGTGCCGACGGCACGCCCACGTACAACTTCTGCGTCGTCGTCGACGACCTCGACATGCGGATCACGCACGTCATCCGCGGCGACGATCACGTCAACAACACGCCGCGGCAGATCAACATCCTGCGCGCCCTCGGTGCGACCCCGCCCGTGTACGCGCACCTGCCGACGGTGCTCACCCCGCAGGGCGACAAGCTGTCGAAGCGCCACGGCGCGCGCGGCGTGCTGCAGTACCGCGACGACGGCTACCTGCCGGAGGCGGTGGTCAATTACCTCGCGCGCCTGGGCTGGGCGCATGGCGATGCGGAGGTGTTCGGCGTCGACGAGTTCGTGAGCTGGTTCGACCTGTCGGGTCTTTCGTCGTCGCCGGGCCGTTTCGATCCGGACAAGCTCCGCTGGTTGAATCACGAGCACGTCAAGCGCCTTCCCGACGACGAGCTCGGTCGCAGGCTCGAACCGTTCCTGCTCGCGGCGGGTCTCGACGTCGCGCCGGCGCCGGCGCGGGTCGCGGTGCTGCTGCGCGACCGGGCGGCCACGCTGACCGAGATGGCCGACGCGGCGCACTATTTCTACGCACCGCCGGCGGTGGCGCCGGGAATGCTGGCGGAGCGGCTGCCCGACGCGGTCCGTCCGGCGCTCGGCGCGCTGCAGAGCCGATTCGCGGGCATCGACTGGACGCGCGAGGCGATCGCCGCGTCGATCAAGGCGGTCGCATCCGAGCGGCATCTGAAGCCCGCGCAGATCATGATGCCGTTGCGCGCGCTGGTGACGGGGCAGGCGCAGACGCCGCCGATCGACGCGGTGCTCGAGCTGGTCGGCCGCGACGCGACGCACGCACGCATCGCGCATGGGCTCGCGCTCGGCGGGCCGGGTGCGAGCGCTTGATCGTGCGCGTCGCCCGGAGCTGAAGCGTCGCCGCTGGTGTTGGCGCAACAACGGTCGCGCATTCGTCCGCTCGGCGCGTTCGCGCTTTGTCGCATGGCGGCGTTCCGGTAAAATACCAATTTCCGGAACTGGCCACCCATGACCAAGTTCGTGTTCGTGACCGGCGGCGTCGTTTCCTCGTTGGGAAAGGGCATCGCCGCCGCGTCGCTGGCCGCGATTCTCACCTCCCGCGGCGTCCGCGTCACCAATCTCAAGCTCGATCCGTACATCAACGTCGACCCCGGGACGATGTCGCCGTTCCAGCACGGCGAGGTGTTCGTGACCGACGACGGCGCCGAGACCGACCTCGATCTCGGCCACTACGAGCGCTTCACCGACGTGCGGATGACGAAGCGCAACAACTTCACCACCGGCCAGATCTACGAGAGCGTGATCCGCAAGGAGCGCCGTGGCGACTACCTGGGCGGCACCGTGCAGGTGATCCCGCACATCACCGACGAGATCAAGCTCTGGATCCAGAACGGCGCCGGCGACGCCGAGGTCGCGGTCGTCGAAGTCGGAGGAACCGTCGGCGATATCGAGTCGCTGCCGTTCCTCGAGGCGATCCGGCAGATGGGCATCACCCTCGGCCGCGACAACGTCTGCTACATCCACCTGACGCTCGTGCCGTTCATTCCCACGGCCGGCGAGATGAAGACCAAGCCGACACAGCACTCGGTGAAGGAGCTGCGCGAGATCGGCATCCAGCCCGACGTCGTGCTGTGCCGCGCCGACCGGCCGATTCCCGACAGCGACCGGCGCAAGATCGCGCTGTTCACGAACGTTGCGCCGGAAGCGGTGATCCCCGCGCTCGACACCGACTCGATCTACAAGATCCCGCTCGCGCTCCACCGCGAAGGTCTCGACGTGATCGTGTGCCGCAAGCTCGGCATCGAACCGCCGCCGGCCGACCTTTCGACGTGGGACCGCGTGATCGACGCCCTCGAGCATCCCGAGCGCATCGTCAACGTCGCGATGGTCGGCAAGTACGTCGACCTCACCGAGTCGTACAAGTCGCTCTCCGAGGCGCTGACGCACGCCGGCCTGCACACGCGCTCGCGCGTGCAGATCCATTACGTCGATTCGGAGGCGGTCGAGCGCGACGGCGTCGGCGCGCTCGAGAAGATGGACGCCGTTCTCGTGCCGGGCGGCTTCGGCAAGCGCGGCGTCGAAGGCAAGATCGCGGCGATTCGCTACGCCCGCGAGCGCGGCATCCCGTACCTCGGGATCTGTCTCGGCATGCAGCTCGCGGTCATCGAATACGCGCGCCACGAGGCGCAGCTCGCCGACGCCAACAGCACCGAGTTCGATCCCGCGACGCCGCACCCGGTCGTCGCGCTGATCACCGAGTGGCAGAACCGCGACGGCTCGATCGAGCGGCGCGACGCGCGTTCCGATCTCGGAGGCACGATGCGCCTCGGTGCGCAGGCTTGCGACGTCGTCCCGGGCTCGCTCGCGCACCGCATCTACGCCACCACGACGGTGTCGGAGCGGCATCGCCACCGCTACGAGGTCAACAATCACTATCTGCCGCGCATCGAAGCCGCGGGGCTTCGGGTCGGCGCCTGGGCGAAAAGCGCCACGGCGGGCGACCTGTGCGAGATGATCGAGCTGCCGCAGCACCCCTGGTTCTTCGGCTGCCAGTTCCACCCCGAATTCACGTCGAATCCGCGCCGCGGCCATCCGCTGTTCGTGAGCTACGTGCGCGCGGCGATCGAGCGCCAGAAGCGCGTCGCGGACGCCGCCGCGGCTCCCGTCGCGCGCCTGGTCGCGTCGGCCTGACCGATGCACGATCGGAGCGCCGCCCGCATCGAACGGGCGCATTGCCGTCGCGCGGCGCGCGCGCGATGAAGCTCTGCGGCTACGATGTCGGTCTCGACCGTCCGGTTTTCCTGATCGCGGGCCCCTGCGTCGTCGAATCCCGTCAGCTCCAGATGGACGTCGCGGGCGAGCTGAAGGTGATCTGCGCGGACCTCGGCATCCCGTTCATCTTCAAGTCGTCGTACGACAAGGCGAACCGCAGCTCGCATGCGTCGTATCGCGGTCCGGGCATGGAGGAGGGCCTGCGCATCCTCGCCGACGTCAAGCGTCACGTCGCCGTGCCGGTGCTGACCGACGTGCATGCCGAAGGCGAGATCGCCGCGGCCGCCGCGGTCGTCGACGTGCTGCAGACGCCGGCATTCCTCTGCCGGCAGACCGACTTCATCCAGGCGGTCGCGCGCGCGGGCAAGCCGGTGAACATCAAGAAGGGTCAGTTCCTCGCCCCCGAGGACATGCGCCAGGTGGTCGCCAAGGCGAAAGCGGCGAGCGGCGCCGACAACATCCTGGTGTGCGAGCGCGGCGTGTCGTTCGGCTATCACACGCTCGTCTCGGACATGCGCGCGCTCGCGATCATGCGCGATACCGGCTGTCCGGTCGTCTTCGACGCGACGCACTCGGTCCAGCAGCCGGGCGGCAGGGGAACCTCGTCCGGCGGGGAGCGCGAGTTCGTGCCGGTGCTCGCGCGTGCCGCCGTCGCGGCGGGCGTGGCCGGGGTGTTCATGGAAACGCACCCGAACCCCGACGAGGCGCTCTCCGACGGCCCGAATGCGTGGCCGCTCGCCCGGATGCGGGCGCTGCTCGAGACGCTGAAGGAGCTCGATGCGGCGGTCAAGCGCGCGGGATTCGTCGAGGAGGAGCTGCGGGGTAGGCGTGAGCAGCGGGACCGCGGATCGAGGAGCGGGGCGTGAGGAGCGTGGGAGCGCCGTCATGATGCGACGCGTCCGTATGGCGTGCCGACGCGATCCCCGGTCACACGCCGCATGGGTCTCGCATCGGCGGCCGCTGCCGAGTCAGACCGCCCCGACGCTCCCGGAATCCTCTATCCTCGCCGCTCGATCCGCACGCTCCGCGCCTCGATCGCCGAGTCTCGATCCGCACCCCTAACTCCCCATCGATCGCCCATGACCGCCATCGTCGACGTCATCGCCCGCGAAATCCTCGATTCGCGCGGCAACCCCACCGTCGAGGCCGACGTGGTCCTCGAATCCGGCGTTTCCGGCCGCGCGGCAGTCCCGTCCGGCGCTTCGACCGGCTCGAAGGAGGCGATCGAGCTTCGCGACGGCGACAAGGCGCGCTACTTCGGCAAGGGCGTCACGAAGGCGATCGAGCACGTCAACACCGAGATCTGCGAGGCGGTGCTCGGGCTCGACGCGACCGAGCAGGGCCTGATCGACCGCACGCTGATCGAGCTCGACGGCACCGAAAACAAGTCCCGCCTCGGCGCCAATGCACTACTCGCCGTTTCGTGCGCCGTGGCGAAGGCCGCATCCGACGAGTGCTCGCTGCCGCTCTATCGTTACCTCGGCGGCGCCGGCGAGATGCAGTTGCCGGTGCCGCTGATGAACGTCATCAACGGCGGGGCGCACGCGAACAACCGGATCGACCTGCAGGAGTTCATGCTGGTGCCGCTCGGAGCACCGACGTTCCGCGAAGCGCTGCGTTACGGCGTGGAGGTCTTCCACACGCTGAAGAAGCTCATCGACGAGCGCGGCATGCCGACCACCGTCGGCGACGAGGGTGGCTTCGCGCCGAACCTGCCGTCGAACGAGGCGGCGCTGCAACTGCTGGTCGAGGCGATCGACAAGGCCGGCTACGCGCCGGGCTCCGACATCGCGCTCGCGCTCGACTGCGCGGCCACCGAGTTCCGCCGTGAAGGCGCCTACCGGCTCGAGTCGGAGAACCGCGCGTTGACGGCGAAGGAATTCGCCGACGTGCTCGCGACCTGGTGCGACAAGTACCCGATCGTCAGCATCGAGGACGGCATGGCGGAGGACGACTGGGACGGCTGGAAGTACCTGACCGAGCGCCTGGGCAAGCGCGTGCAGCTCGTCGGCGACGACCTGTTCGTCACCAACACGAAGATCCTGAAGGAAGGCATCGCGAAGGGCGTCGCGAACTCGATCCTGATCAAGATCAACCAGATCGGCACGCTGTCGGAAACGTTCGCCGCGATCACGATGGCCAATCGCGCCGGCTATACGGCGATCGTGTCGCATCGCTCCGGCGAGACCGAGGACTCGATCATCGCCGACATCGCGGTCGGCACGAACGCGGGACAGATCAAGACCGGATCGCTGTCGCGCTCCGACCGCATCGCGAAGTACAACCAGCTCCTGCGCATCGAGGAGGACCTCGGCGATGCGGCGTCCTTTCCCGGCCGCGCGGCCTTCTTCAACCTGCGCTGAAGCGCGATCATGCGCTGGCTCGCCCTCGCGTTCGCCGCGCTGATCCTCGTGCTGCAGTACCCGATGTGGCTCGGCAAGGGGGGCTGGCTGCAGGTGCGCGAATACGACCGGCAGCTCGCGGCGCAGCGCGAGGCGAATGAGAAGCTGCAGACGCGCAACGACGCGCTCGACGCCGACGTGCGCGACCTGAAGACCGGCTACGAGGCGATCGAGGAGCGGGCGCGCGCGGAGCTCGGCATGATCCGCAACGACGAGGTGTTCTTCCAGATCCAGAGCGGCGGCGCCGGGGTGAAGCCGGCCGCGACTGCGCGCGCGGCGCCACCGCGCCGCTGAATCCCGGCGGCGTGCGGCGCGTCGCGAGCCACCGCAACGAGCGGCTGCGCGAAGTCGCGCGGCTCGCCGCGTCCTCCCGCGACCGGCGCAAGTCGGGCCGCTGCGTCCTGGAGGGGGCGCATCTGGTCGACGTCTATTGCGAGCGCATCGGTACGCCCGAAACGCTGGTGGTCGTCGAAGACGTCGTCGAGCGTCCGGACGCAGCGCGCCTGATTGCGCGGGTGCCGCCGTCGCGGGCCATCGTCGTCGCGCGCGACCTGTTCGCCGAAATCGCGACCTCGCCCGCCGATGTCGGCGTGCTCGCGGTCGTCGCGACGCCGCGCCCGCAGTTGCCGCCGCCCGCCGGCTTCTGCCTGCTGCTGGAGGACGTGCAGGATCCGGGCAACGTCGGCTCGATGATCCGCACCGCAGCCGCCGCGGGTGTCGAGCAGGTGCTGCTCTCCCGCCATTGCGCGTTCGCGTGGTCGCCCAAGGTGCTGCGGGCGGGGCAGGGTGCGCATTTCCTGACGGCGCTCATCGAGGACGTCGACCTCGCCGCCTGGATCGGCGCGTTCCGCGCGAGCGGCGGACGCACGGTTGCGACCGTCGTTGCGGGCGCGACGCCCGTGCATCGCGCCGATCTTCGCGGGCGAGTCGCGGTCGCGATCGGGACGGAGGGCAGCGGCCTCTCGGCCGGCCTCGTCGCCCTCGCGCAGGAACGGATCACGATTCCGATGGCGAGCGGCAGCGAGTCGCTGAACGCCGCCGCCGCGGCCGCCGTCGTCCTGTTCGAGAGCGTGCGCCAGCGCGGAGCCGCCCTTGGTCATTCGTCCCAAGATCCGAGATCCCGGATTCCGGATCCCGGCCGCTAATAAATGGTTCTTCGCCGACTTGCGGCCACGTATTTGGCGTTTGGCAGCGGGGGACACGAGGCGCGCGCGCGGCG
>DASURV010000105.1:0-2761 GCA_036375455.1 Casimicrobiaceae bacterium
CGCTCCATCCGGAACAGCACGTCGCGCACCGGCAGCTCGATCGTCCCATAGACGAACGCGAGCTTCTCGTCGCGCTCGATCTGCGGAAAGAGGTGCGCATGCACGCGCAGCGTGACGTCGGCGTCCTCGGCCGAGTATTCGGTCGCGCGCTCGACGGCGACCTGCTCGAACGGGATCCGGCTCGCCCCCTTGCCGGTGACCGCGTCGTAGCTGATCGTCGCGAGGTCGAGGTGGCGGCGCGCGAGGCTTTCGAGGTCGTGCGGCTTGTGCGATTCGAGCACGTACGACTGCAGCAGCGTGTCGTGCGACACGCCGCGCAGCTCGATCGCGTGATTGGCGAGCGCATGCTCGTCGAACTTGAGGTTCTGCCCGAGCTTCGCGCGGGAGCCGTCCGAGAACCACGGCGCGAGGCGCGCGAGCACCGCGCCGCGGTCGAGCTGCGCGGGCGCGCCGGCATAGCGGTGCGCGAGCGGAATGTAGCAGCCGCGCGCCGGCTCGATCGAGAACGAGATCCCGACGATCTCGGCGCTCATCGGGTCGGTGGTTGTCGTTTCCGTGTCGAACGAGACGATCGCTGCCGCCTCGACCGCCGCGATCCAGCGGTCGAGCGCTTCGCCCGTCACCACCGTCTCGTAATCGACCGGCGGCGCCGCGGCGGCGGGCGGCGCCGGCGCGGCAGCTCCCTGGAAGCGGCGGCTCGCATCGTCGCGCGCGGCGCGTGCCGCGAGCTTGCCGGCGACGTCGTCATCGCCGTCGCGAGGCGCGAGCTCGCGCAGCCACTGCCTGAATTCGAAGCGCTCGTAGAGCTCGCGCAGGCGATCGAGCGCCGGCGGACCCGGCTGCAGATCGAACAGCTTCTGCGGCAGCTCGCAATCGACCTTCACCGTGAGCAGGCGCTTGCCTTCGGGCAGCCAGCCGAGCGCGCCGCGCAGGTTCTCGCCGACCACGCCCGGAACCTCCTGCGCGTGCGCGATGACGTTGTCGAGCGAGCCGTACTGGACGAGCCACTTCGCCGCGGTCTTGGGCCCGACCTTCGCGACGCCGGGAACGTTGTCGATCGCATCGCCGGTCAACGTGAGCAGGTCGAGCACCTGGTCCGGGCGCACGCCGAATTTCGCGACGACCGCGTCGTGGTCGAGCCGCTCGTTCGTCATCGTGTTCACCAGCGTGATGCCGGGCTCGACGAGTTGTGCGAGGTCCTTGTCGGACGTCGAGATCAGCGTGTCGATCCCGGCCGCCTTGGCCTGGCGTGCGAGCGTTCCGATGACGTCGTCCGCCTCGACGCCTTCGACCATCAGCAGCGGCCAGCCCTGCGCCCGCACGCATTCGTGCAGCGGCTCGATCTGCAGCGCGAGATCGTCGGGCATCGCCGCGCGATTCGCCTTGTACTCGGGATACCAGCCGTCGCGAAACGTCTTGCCCGGCGCATCGAAGACGACGGCGAAGTAATCGGGCTTGCCGTCGATCACCAAACGGCGCAACATCGAAAGCACGCCGCGCAATGCGCCGGTCGGCTCTCCCCTCGACGTGCGGAGGTCCGGCAACGCGTGGACCGCGCGGTACAGATACGACGAGCCATCCACGAGGACGAGCGTTGCCATGCGGCTGCAAACCCACAAGATTCCGGAGCTGATTGACCCGCAAGCACTGTATTCGACGAACGGACAGGAAGCGTGGCGGGTGCTGGGGATTATGGCAGAGTTCCAGATGGCGGCCGATCGGCTGAACGGCCTGCGTCCCGCGGTCAGCATATTCGGCAGCGCGCGCATCGAGGAAGGCCATCCGTACTACGAAGCGGCGAAGACGATCGCGCGCAAGCTCTCCGACGCCGGATTCTCGGTGATCTCCGGCGGCGGCCCCGGCCTGATGCAGGCCGCCAATCACGGCGCGCATGCGGGACGCGCACCTGCCGTCGGGCTCAACATCGTGCTGCCCAACGAGCGGGCCGGCAACCAGTATCAGGACGTGAGCCTCAACTTCCGCTATTTCTTCGCGCGCAAGATGATGTTCGTCCGCTTCGCGTCGGCGTATGTCGTGCTGCCCGGAGGGTACGGAACGCTCGACGAGCTGACGGAATGCCTGACGCTCGTGCAGACCGGCAAGAGCCGCAAGATCCCGATCGTCCTCGTCGGCGGAACGTTCTGGCAGGGGCTGCTCGACTGGATGACGGACAAGCTCGTCGGCGAAGGCATGATCGGCGAGCACGATGTCGACCTGATGCGCGTCATCGACGATCCGGACGCCGTCGTCGAGGCGATCTTCAGCTTCTACGAGAATCGCGGCTTCCAGCCTTCGCGCGACGAGCGCGAGAAGCTGCTGAATCTCTGAGCCGGCGTCACCTCGCTCAGGCCGGTCACTGCGGGGCGCGTCGGGCGGAGCTCGTCGGAGATCCGCCGACGCGCATATCGGCGCCAGACGACGCGTTTTCGCGACGGCCGCAACCGGTCGAGCGGCGCGCGTTTGTTAGAATGAGCGTACCTGCGGCGTGACGCGCGCCGCGTTCGTTCCTTCATCCATCCCCGGTCGAGCCATGGATGCACGTCGCCCTCTCCTGATGCTGCTGCTCGCCATGGTCGCGGGATCGAGCGGCGCGCAGACTTCCGCGAGAACCGAGCCGCTGCCCCAGCCGCCGCCGCCGCCCGATCTCGCCACGGACACCGATCTCGAGCCGCAGGTCACGATCGTCCGGCGCGAAGACCAGGTCGTCGAGGAGGTCCGCATCAAGGGGGAGCTGCGCTATGTGCGCGTGACGCCGCGCTAC
>DASURV010000106.1:0-2015 GCA_036375455.1 Casimicrobiaceae bacterium
ATCGCCGTGGCGGCGCAGATACTGCAAGTGCGCGCTCGCCATGCGCTGGCCGGCGCAGGGTCCGGGACGAATGGTGCGCGCGTCGGGCTCGACCAGGCCACGATCGGCGAAGCTCGTCGCTGACGCTACCAGGAGGACGCAAGATGCCGACGGCAACGCCCACGATATCGCGCATCGAATTGCGCGGCATCACCAAGATCTATCCGAGCGTCGTCGCCAACAAGGACGTTTCGCTCGCGGTTGCGCCCGGCGAGATCCACGCGGTACTCGGCGAGAACGGCGCCGGGAAGAGCACGCTGATGAAGATCGTCTACGGCGTCGTCAAGCCCGACGCCGGCGAGATGCGCTGGGAAGGCAAGCCGGTCGTCGTCGCGAATCCCGCGCACGCGCGCGAGCTCGGCATCGGCATGGTGTTCCAGCACTTTTCGCTGTTCGAGACGCTGACCGTCGTCGAGAACGTCGCGCTCGCGCTGCCGGGGAAGCCCGCGCTCGGCCCGCTCGCGCAGCGCATCACCGAGGTGTCGGAGCGCTACGGGCTGCCGACCGATCCGCGCCGGCTCGTGCACTCGCTGTCGGTCGGCGAGCGGCAGCGCGTCGAGATCATCCGCTGCCTCCTCGTCAACCCGAAGCTCCTGATCATGGACGAGCCGACGTCGGTGCTGACGCCGCAGGCGGTGCGCAAGCTCTTCGAGACGCTGCGCCAGCTCGCGAGCGAGGGCTGCAGCATCCTCTACATCAGCCACAAGCTCGACGAGATCCAGGAGCTGTGCACGGCCGCGACCGTGCTGCGCGGCGGGCAGGTGACCGGCCATTGCGATCCGCGGCGCGAGACCCCGAAGTCGATGGCGCGCATGATGATCGGCAAGGATCTGCCGCATCCGCAGCACGGTGCGGCGAATGCGCGCGAGGCGCGGCTCGTGCTCGCGGGCCTGAATCGCGCATCGCCCGATCCGTTCGGCACCGATCTCGAGGACATGCACCTGAGCGTGCACGCCGGCGAGATCGTGGGCATCGCCGGCGTCTCGGGCAACGGCCAGCAGGAGCTGCTCGCGGCGATCTCCGGCGAGGAGCCGCTCGCCGAAAAGCATCCGATCCTGCTCTGCGGCCAGGAGGCGGGGCGCCTCGGTCCCGGCGCGCGGCGGGCGCTGGGACTGTGCTTCGTTCCCGAGGAGCGGCTCGGCCGCGGCGCGGTGCCGCGGATGTCGCTCGCCGATAACGCACTGCTGACCGCGCATCGGCGCGGCTACGTGAGCAAGGGTCTCATCCGCTTCGGCGCCGTCGAGTCGTTCGCGCGCGAATGCATCGAGCAGTACAACGTCAAGGCCGGCGGGCCGCAGGCGGAGGCGAGGAGTCTCTCCGGCGGCAACCTGCAGAAGTTCATCGTCGGCCGCGAGATGCTGCAGAAGCCGAAAGTGCTCGTCGTCGCGCAGCCGACCTGGGGTGTCGACGTGGGCGCCGCCGCGTTCATCCGCCAGAAGATCATCGACCTGCGCAACGAGGGCGTGGCGATCCTCGTCGTGTCCGAGGAGCTCGACGAGCTGTTCGAGGTGAGCGATCGCCTCGTCGTGATCGCGAAGGGCCGACTCTCGCCGGCGAAGCCGATCCAGGAGACGAACGTCGAGGAGATCGGCGTCTGGATGAGCGGGATGTGGCCCGATGCGGGCGATCCCGCGCACCGTTCACCCCTGCACGAGGAGCGCCACCATGCGACTCAAGCTTGAAACGCGCGCCGAGCCGTCGCACCTGATGGGCTGGCTCGCGCCGCTCTTCGCCGCGGTGCTGACGCTCGCCGCCGGATTCATCCTGTTCTCGGCGCTCGGCCGCAGTCCGGTGCAGGCGTTCTACACGTTCTTCGTGCACCCGGTCCGCGACCTGAACGGCGTCGCCGAGCTGCTGCTCAAGGCGTCGCCGCTGATGCTGATCGCCGTCGGCCTCGCCTGCGGCTATCGCGCGAACGTGTGGAACATCGGCGCCGAGGGCCAGTTGACGCTCGGCGCGATCTTCGCGGGCGGCGT
>DASURV010000107.1:0-5114 GCA_036375455.1 Casimicrobiaceae bacterium
CACCTGGCGCCCGTCGAGCGGAAACGGGTCGTCGCGACCGTTCGCGCGAACGACGAACTCGCCGAGGAAGAAATCCACGTTGTCGTCCCACGGCACGCGCCGATGCGTCCCGGGATCGAGCCGCGCGATCGCGTCGGGAAACCCCTTGTGCCAGCCGGTCAGCTTCGTGTTGTCGTAGCACTGGTCATGGCAATCCCAGCCGTAGACGACGTCGCAGAAGCCGAAACCGCCTTCGAGGGCGGATTCGAACTTGTCCTTGTGGATGTACTTGCCGCGCAGGATGCCGTCGATGTCGGAGACGGCGACCTTGACGCGGTTGCCGGGCGATTTCCGGACGGCCGCCAGGATCTCGGCGGAGGCGGCGGGCAGGGGCATGACCAACTCCTGGGCGAATGTTCTTGTTCTGACGAAACGCGTGCGGCGTCGCGCGGGGACGACGCTCGTCGAAGCGCCACGTGGTCGGCATTCTAGCGTGCATGCGAGGACCCGGGAAACGAGGTCCCAGGGGGTCGTTTGACATCGGCAGTGCGATCCTCCACGCTGCACGCCGCCCCGCCCCCGACTGCTCGACGACGACCTGACTTGACCCGCCGCGCCGCCCTCGTCGCGCTGCACGCGTCGGTTGCGCTGTTCGGCTTCGCCGCGCTGTTCGGCAAATGGATCGCGCTGCCCGCGACCGTCATCGTGCTCGGACGCACGGCGATCGCGGCGGCCACGCTCGCCATCGTCGCCCGCGTGCGGGGCGAGCGGCCGGGTCGCCCCGAGGCGGGCCTCGTCTGGAACGGCCCGCTCCTCGCGCTGCACTGGGTGTCGTTCTTCGCGGCGGTGCAGGTTGCAGGCGTCGCAGTCGGCCTGCTCGGTTATGCGAGCTTCCCGGTGTTCGTGCTGCTGCTCGAGCGCGCGCGGCTGGCGCGCGAGGCGAGGCCGCTCGCATCGTTCACGGCGTTGCTGGCCGCCGCGGGGCTGGCCGCGCTCGTGCCCGATCTTTCGTGGTCGAGCGGCGCGCTGCGCGGCCTCGCCTTGGGCGTGGTGTCCGGATTCACGTTCGCCCTGCTCGCCGTGCGAAACCGCCGGCTGGTCGGCGACCGATCCGCGACCCGGATCGCGCTGTGGCAGAACCTGTTCGCGGCGGCCTGCCTGCTGCCGCTCGTCGCGCTCCACGACCGTGCGTCGGCATGGCCGGGACTCGCCGACGCCGGCTTGCTGATCGTGCTCGGCGTGGTCTGCACGGGCCTCGCGCACACGCTGTTCATCGCCAGCATGCGCCGGGTTTCCGCGCATGCCGCGAGCGTCGTTGCGGCGCTCGAGCCGGTCTACGGGATCGTGCTCGCCGCGTGGCTGCTGCACGAGATCCCCGACGCACGCACGCTCGCCGGCGGCGCGCTGATCGTCGCGGCGGCGCTGCTCGCCTCGCGCCGGATCGAATGACGCGCACGTTGGCGGCGCGCCGCGCGTTTCGGTAGCATCGCGAGATGGACATCGGCATCGTCGGTCTGGGGCGCATGGGCGGCAACATGGCGCGGCGTCTCGCGCGGGGCGGCGTGCGCGTGGTGGGATTCGATCCGGCCGGCGTGAGCGCCGCGTTGGCCGCCGAGTCGATCGGCGAGGCGCGCTCGCTCGCGGCGCTCGTGGCGGCGCTGCCGCCGCCGCGGATCGTCTGGCTGATGGTGCCGGCGGGGGAGACGACGCAGCGCGCGATCGACGAGCTCGCTCCGCTGCTTGCGCCCGGCGACATCGTCGTCGACGGCGGCAACGCGAATTATCGCGACTCGCAGCGCCGTGGGGCGGCGCTCGCCGCACGGCGCCTGCGCTTCGTCGATTGCGGCGTGTCGGGTGGTGTGTGGGGTCTCGACGAAGGCTATGCGCTGATGTTCGGCGGCGACGACGACGCGGCGGCGCTGCTCGCGCCGTATGCGCGCATCCTGGCGCCGGCGCCCGACGCGGGCTGGCTCCACTGCGGTCCCGTCGGCGCCGGGCACTACGTCAAGATGATCCACAACGGCATCGAATACGGGATGATGCAGGCGCTCGCCGAAGGCTTCGCGCTGATGCACAACCGCCGCGATCTCGGCCTCGACGTCGCGAAGATCGGCGAGACGTGGCGCCACGGCAGCGTCGTGCGCTCGTGGCTGCTCGATCTCACCGCGCAGTTTCTGGCGGCCGACGCGGAACTGCGCGACGTGGCGCCGGTCGTCGCCGACTCGGGCGAGGGCCGCTGGACCGTTGCCGAAGCCGTCGAGCAGGGCATTCCCGCCCCGGTGCTGTCGCTCGCGCTGATGGCGCGCTTCGCGAGCCAGGGAAGCGGCGACTATGCGGGAAGGCTGCTCGCGATGATGCGCAAGGGCTTCGGTGGTCACCCGGTCGGCAGCGTCGCGGCGAAGCCGCAGGCGTCGGAGGATTAAACGAGGAGCGGATGATCGTCGTCCTGATGGGCGTCTCCGGCTCGGGCAAGTCGACGGTGGGCGCCGCGCTCGCCTCGACGCTCGGCGCGCCCCTGCTCGACGCCGATGATCTGCATCCACCGGAAAACGTCGCGAAGATGACCGCCGGCATCGCGCTGACCGACGACGATCGCTGGCCGTGGCTCGATCGGGTCGTCGCCGAACTGTGGCGGCTCGGCGCGGGCGGGCGCGACGTGGTAGTGGCCTGCTCGGCGCTGAAGCAGGCGTATCGCGACCGGCTGGCGCAGGCGGGCGACATGCGCTTCGTTCATTTGCGCGGCGACCGCGCGACGATCGCGGCGCGGCTCGCGGCGCGGCATCACCGCTACATGCCGGCCACGCTGCTCGACAGCCAGCTCGCGACGCTCGAAGTGCCGGGCGACGCGATCGACATCGATATCCGGATGAGCGTCGAGGCGCAGGTGCAGGCCATCGTCGCGGCGCTGCGCGCAACGATGCGATGAATGGCACCTCGCGCTACCGGCCCGCGACCGAGGTCGCGCATCTCGGGCGCGACCCGCGCCGCTTCCTCGGCATCGTCAATACGCCGGTGTGCCGCGCGTCGACGATATTGTTCGACAACGTCGCCGACCTCGAGGCGGCGTCGCGCGGACAGTTTGCGGGCCTGTCGTACGGGCTGCATGGCCTGCCCACCGTCACGGACCTGCAGCAGGCGATGGCGGCGCTCGAGGGTGGGCACGCGGCGCTCGCCGTGCCTTCCGGGCTGACGGCGACGACCTTCCCGCTGCTCGCGCTCGCGAAGCCGGGCGACCACGTGCTCGTCACCGACGCCGTCTACGGCCCGACGCGCCGCTTCTGCGACAACCACCTGCGGCGGCTCGGTGTCGACGTCACGTATTACGACCCGCTGCTCGCGGGCGACATCGCGCGCGAATTCCGGCCGAGCACGACGCTCGTCTTCACCGAATCGCCGGGCTCGCTGACGTTCGAAGTGCAGGACATCCCGGCGATCGCGGCGGCGGCGCATCGGCACGGCGCGCGCGTGATCCTCGACAACACGTGGGCGACGCCGCTCGGCTTTCGCGCGTTCGATCACGGCGTGGACGTCTCCGTGCACGCGGTGACGAAATACATCGGCGGCCATTCCGACGTGCTGCTCGGTGTCGTGGTCGCGAGCGCGGAGACGTTTCCCGCGTTGCAGCGCTTCTGGACCGACACGGGCATCACGCCGTCCTCCGACGACTGCTTCCTCGGCTTGCGCGGGCTGCGCACGCTGGCGGTGCGTCTCGCGCGGCACCAGGCGAGCGCGACGCAGATCGCGCTGTGGCTGAAGGAGCGGCCCGAGGTGCGCGCCGTGCTCTATCCGGCGCTGCCGGGCGACCGCGGCCACGCGCTGTGGCAGCGCGACTTTCGCGGCGCGTCGGGCCTGTTCGGCGTCGTGCTCGCGCCCGTTGCCGCGGAACGCCTCGCGAAGATGCTCGACGGGATGCGCCTGTTCGGCCTCGGCTGGAGCTGGGGCGGCTTCGAGAGCCTGATCATCCCGACGTGGCCCGAGCGGGCGCGCACCGCCACCACGTGGAACGCCGGCGGCCCGTCGCTGCGCCTCGCGATCGGTCTCGAGGACCCGCAGGACCTGATCGCCGATCTCGACGCGGGGTTCGCGCGCCTGCGCGGGTGATGCGCAGGCGTCAGAGCGCGCCGACGAGGTGCCCGCCGTCGACGGCGAGCACCGCGCCGGTCGTGTAGGAGCCGGCATCGGAGGCGAGCAGCAGCAGCGCGCCGTCGAGCTCCTCCGGTCGCCCGATGCGCCGTTGCGGCACGCGCTTGACGAGCGCCTGGCCCGCCTCGCTCGCAAAGAATTCGCGGTTGATGCCCGTCTCGACATAGCCGGGCGCGAGCGCGTTCACGCGGATCCGGTGGCGCGCGAGCTCGAGCGCCATCGCGCGCGTGAGGTGGATGAGGGCCGCCTTCGAGGCGGCGTAGCTCGGCACCTGCGACGTCACGCGCAGGCCCAGGATCGACGCGATGTTGACGATGCTTCCGCCGCGCTGGTGACCGACCATGTGGCGCGCGGCCGCCTGTGCCACCCGCCATGCGCCGTTCAGGTTGACGTCGATGACCTCTCGCCAGTCCTCCTCGGTGTGATCGAGCAGGGGCTTCGTGATCGCGACGCCCGCGTTGTTGACGACGACGGTGACCGGACCGAGCGCGGCGGACGCCTGATCGAAGGCGGCCGCGACGCTGGCCGAATCCGTGACGTCGAGCGCGAGCATGACGACCTTCCGGCCGAGCGCCTCGATCGCCCGCCGAACCGGAACGAGCGATTCGACGCGGCGCGCGGTAATCGCCACGTCGGCGCCCGCACGCGCGAGCGTCTGCGCGAAATGACTTCCGAGCCCGCCGTTCGCACCGGTCACCAGCGCCGTCCGGCCCGCGAGCGTCAGTTCCATCGCTCGTCAGCGCTCCGGCAATGCCGCGCCGCGTGGCTGCGAGGCGGGCGCGTCGGCGGATCCCTCGCGCAGCGCCTTCGGATTCGAGATCGCGACGCGTGCGACCGCCGTCTGCATCAGCAGCGCCGCGAGCGCGCCCGCGCGTGACGGCTCGTCGAAGCGCCCGCCGCGAATCGCGGCGCCAGCCGCCTGGCGCAACGCGGCGAGATCCATCGGGGCCGATGCGGGCGACGGCGCGCCGACGGCGTCGAGCGCGCCGCGC
>DASURV010000108.1:0-2603 GCA_036375455.1 Casimicrobiaceae bacterium
GCGGGCGGCTCGAGCGAGTAATAGACGTACCCCTGCTGCGGAACGCAGCCCCGGTTCATGTCGCGTTGCGCCTGCACCTGCGACGGCAGCTTGTCCCACCAGATCTCCCGGCCCGTCCGTTGCACGGTCTCGAGCCCGGGCTTCTTCTCGAGCAGATCGCGGATGAACCGCGTGTGCTCGGAAACATAGTGACGGGCAGGCAGCAGCGGCATGAGGGGCGGCGTCGATTGCAAGGGCCATTCTACATCGGGCGGCCGCGCTCGCTTCGGCGCTCGCGCATCGGGCCGGCGACGATCCGGAACACGAACAGCCGGCACTCGATCGCGCCGTTCCACAGCGGCGTCCGCCGATCGGGCTTGAGGCCGATCAGCTTCGCGAGCCGCAAGTCGCCCGTGAACAGGCACGCGGTCCATCCGCCGAAGCGCCGTTTCAGCGCGTCGCCGAGGCGCGGATAGAACGCCGCGAGCTCCCGGGCCTCGGCGAGCCGCACGCCGTACGGCGGATTCGCGAGCAGCAGGCCCGCGGGGGCCGGGGCGGCGCGCGTCAGCACGTCCGCCTGCTCGACGCGCACGAACGCCTCGACGCCCGCCGCCCGCAGATGCGACGAGGCGCGCGCGATCGCGGCCGCCGCGATGTCGCTCGCGACGATCGACGGCGCGGCCGGCGCGGGCCTGACCCGATCGCGCGCCGCTTGGCGGATGCGCTGCCACGTCGGACCGTCGTACCACGCAAGCTTCCGGAAGCCGAACGTGCGCGCGAGGCCCGGCGCGCGATCGGCGGCGATCAGCGCGGCCTCCGTGGCGATTGTCCCGCTGCCACACATCGGATCGAGCAACGGGCGATCGGGCGTCCACCGGGCGAGCGACAGCAATCCGGCCGCGAGGTTCTCGCGCAACGGCGCCTCCTCGGCCGCGCGCCGATAGCCGCGCTTGAAGAGCGCCTCGCCCGACGTGTCGAGGTAGACGCTCGCCTCGGCGTCGGTGAGGTGGGCGTGGACGCGAACGTCGGGCGCGCGCTTGTCGATCGACGGGCGCACGCCGCGCTCGGCGCGGAAGCGGTCGCAGACCGCGTCCTTCACGCGCAGCGTCGCGAACGCGAGGCTCGCGAGCGGCGAGCGCGTCGCCGCCACGTCGACGCGCAGCGTGCGCTCGGGCGCGAAGTGCGCGCTCCAGTCGATGGCGTGGACGAGCGCGTACAGGTCGCGCTCGTCGCGATAAGCGCCGCCGCCGACGCGCCACAGGATGCGGCTCGCGATCCGCGATTCGAGGTTGGCGCGATACGCGAGGCCGAGCTCGCCCGCGAACGCGACGCCGCCCTCGGCGATCGCGACGTCGGCCGCGGCGAGCATCCCGAGCTCGTCGGCCAGCGCCTGCTCGAGCCCGCGCGGGCACGGGGCGAAGAAGCGTTCGCTCATGTCGCTGCAGAGGGCGCGCTCGCGCGATCGGGCGCCGGCCGCTCGCGCCCTCAGAACGGCCTTGCGACGGCGAGCCAGACGATCAGCACGAGCAGCGGCAGCGCGGGGATCTCGTTGAGCCAGCGGTAGAACACGTGGCCGTGGCGGTTGCGATCGCGCGCGAAGTCGCGCATCAGCACGCCGAAGTAGACGTGCGTCGCGATCAGGATCAGCACCAGCGCGAGCTTCGCGTGCAGCCAGCCGCCGGTGATGTCGTAGCCGAGCCAGAGCCACAGCCCGAACGCGACGGTCAGCACGGCGGCCGGCGTCATGATTCCGAAGAATAGCTTGCGCTCCATCGTCTTGAAGCGCTCGATGCCGACCCGATCGCCGGGCGCGGCGAGCGCGTGATAGACGAAAAGCCGCGGCAGGTAGAAGAGCCCGGCGAACCACGTGACCATGAAGACGATGTGCAGCGTCTTGACGATTGCGTGTCCCATCGCTCGCCTGTCGTCAGTCCTCGATGCGAATCGTCTTGAGGCGGGCCGCCGCGCCGCTTGCGATCGACACGCGCGCCTTGCGCACGCCGAAGTGCCGGGCGAAGAGCTCGACCAGCGCCTCGTTGGCCTTGCCGTCGACCGGAGCGGCCTTCACGCGGGCGATCCACGTGCCGTCATCCTGCTCCTCGAGTGCGGCCTCGCGCGCGTTGGGCTTCACCCTGACCCGAAATAGCCGCATGCGCGTGAGCGTCGGTGCAGCGGTCACCGCGCAGCGGCGTCGTCCGGTGCCGGCGCATCGGGGTCTTCGAGCAGCGGCACGAGCCCCGGCGTATCCAGGTCGTCGAACTGGCCGTCGTCGACCGCCCAGAAGAAGGCGATCCCGGCGCCCAGCAGCAGCAGGATCGACACCGGAATGAGCACGAGGAGCGCGTTCATGCCGGCGCGACCGCGGGTGCGGCGGTTGGCGCGAGTGCGCGGCCGTCGCGGCGGCCGATGCGCAGCGCGTTCAGCACGACGACGAGCGAGCTCGCCGACATGCCGATCGCGGCGAGCCACGGCGGCACGAGGCCGAGCGCGCCGAGCGGCACGACCGCGAGGTTGTAGCCGAGCGCCCAGCGCTGATTCTGGCGCAGGACGGCGAGCGTCTCGCGCGCGATCGCGCGTGCGCCGGCGAGCGCGCCAAGGCGATCGCCGGCGAGCACGATGTCGCT
>DASURV010000109.1:0-25487 GCA_036375455.1 Casimicrobiaceae bacterium
CGCGCGAGCGTCTCCTCGACGAGCGACGCGTGCTTGACGTCGCCGACGACCGCGACGACGCCGAGCTGCGGGAACGCATCGGCGAGCGTCGTCTTGATCTCGTAGAGCGCCGCCTCCGAGATGTCGAACAGGACCAGGCGCGCGGGCCGGAAGCGCGCGATCTGGCGGCACAGCTCGGCGCCGATCGATCCGCCCGCGCCGGTCACCATCACGATCCGGTTGCCGAGCCACTCCGCGATGCCGGCGTTGTCGAGCACGACCGGATCGCGGCCGAGCAGATCGTCGAGCTCGACGCTGCGCACCATCGTGAGCGGCGTGCGGCCCGACATCAGGTCCTCGTACGCGGGCACCGTCAGCGCTTCCACGTGCGCCGCGGCGCAGAGCTCGGCGACGCGCCGGCGCACCGCGTGGTTCGCCGACGGCAGCGCGATGATCACCTTGGTGACGCCGTAGCGCCGCGTCCAGTTCGGCAGCTCCGCGATCGGCCCGAGCACGCTCACGTTGCGCAGGCTCCGGCCGTGCTTCGACACGTCGTCGTCGAGCAGGCCCACGACCCGCCACTGGCGGCTGCGCGCCATCTCCTGCGTGAGCCGCGCGCCCGCTTCGCCGGCGCCGACGACGAGCACCGGCTCGCCGAGCGCCGCGAGCGGACTGTAAAGCCGGTGCTCCTTCCAGATCCGATACGCGAAGCGCGATCCGGCCATCAGGAAGATCAGCACGATCGGATAGAAGAAGAGCACGCTGCGCGGCACGACCGTCTGCAGCTTCAGCATCACGAGCACCAGCGGGATCAGGATCGCGCCGAGGCCCGCGGCGAGCACGATCCGCTGCAGGTCGGAGAGGCTCGCGAAACGCCACAGCCCGCGATAGAGGCCGAGCGACAGGAAGATCGCCGCCTGCAGCGGCAGGATCCACGCGAGCGTGAACCACATGTCCGTCGCGAACGGCTCGCGCAGATCGAGGTTGAAGCGCAGCCAGTAGATGCCGGCCCACGCCGTTCCCGCCATGCAGACGTCGTGGAAGAAGGCGAGCGACGCGCGCCAGTTCAGGCGAAGTCTCATCGGGCGTGGGGAATGTTGGTCTTCTTGCGCCAATGATAATCAATCGCCGCGAACAGCGTGCCGACCACCGCGCACCACGCCCCGAGCGCCCACCAGCCGGCCGCCGCGTCCGCAGCCCGTAACGCGAGCGCGGTCGCGGCAGCGCCGGCCATCAGCAGCGCATAGGTCGCGAGCGTACCGCGGTGGCCGGCGCCCAGTTGCGCCAATCGCTGGTAGTAGTGGTCGCGGTGCCCTTCCCACAATCGGTCGCGGCGGCGGATGCGGTGCAGCAGCGTGAGCGTGGCATCGGCAACGAAGGGCAGGAACACGAGCAGTGGGAACCACGCGGGCCACACGCCCTCCCCGAAGCCTGCCACGCCGAAGGCGGCGGCGAGGAATCCGAGCGGCACCGCGCCGACGTCGCCGAGGAACATCGTCGCGCGCGGCCGGTTGACGGCGAGGAAGGGGAGCATCGCCGCGGCGAGCGCGAGAAACGCCGGCGCGGAGCCGGGCGCTCCCGCGGAACCGGCGTGTGCGTCGAGCGTCGCGAGCGCGTAGGTGGCGAAGCCGATCGTTCCCATCGTCGCCGCCAGCCCGTCGGTGCCGTCCATGAAGTTGTAGAGGTTCGCCGACCAGGCCAGTGCGAGCGCGAGGCCCGCGGTGGTCAACACCAGGCGCGGCCAATCGTTCCCCTCCGCGCCCGCGAGGGCGAGCGCGAGCGCGGTTGCCGACCAGAGGGCGGCCAGCGCGTGCACGGCCAGGCGGGCGGCCACTGCCACGCCGCGCGCATCGTCTCGTGCGGAAACGATCGCCAGCGCAAGCCAGGCGGGCACCCATCCCAGCCATCCGCCCGGGAAGGCGGGCGCGAACAGGATCGCCGCAGGCAGGAAGCCGAGCCAGATCGCGTACCCGCCCGCCCGGGGGACGGGAGATCCGTGGAGCGACCGCGCATTCGGGACGTCGGACGGGAGCGCGGCGGCGCTGCGCCGCAGGAACCAGATCCCGATCGCGCTCATGGCGGCGGCGATCGCGGGGGCGGCGAACAGGGGCTCTGTCATCGACTACGCCGGAGTCGGATCGGCCGGCCCCATTTTTGTCTCGGGAATCGGGTTTAGAAGCAGCGAACGGACGCGCCGGAGGCGCCGCGCCGGGAGTTTTCTCGGAAAAACGGACCGTTCGACCCGGCGCAGCGGCGAAGTGCGGCGAAACAGCGCATTTCCCCTTGCCGATCATCATTTTAGCGCAACCTGGCCCCGGTGCGCGGGAGGCCGGGGCGACCTCCGTTCCTGTTGCTTCGGCACAACAGCGTGCGAGAGGCGCGGACATGTCCGGGGAGTTGCCTTGCCAATGCTTTCCGCGGTTTGGCACAATGGGTCGCAACTTCTCGAAAAGCGTTGAGAAGGTTCCGATGGCAGGCGCAAAAGGCTGTTTCCTTGCCAAAATTTTTCCGTTAGAGGAGAAGACTCAATGAAAAAGAAGCTCGTTGCCGTCGCCGTCGCGGGCGTTCTCGGCGCTCCGCTGGTTGCTCAGGCGCAGACCGCGAACGTTACCCTGTACGGCCGGCTCAACGTCAACTACGAACTGGTCGACGGCAAGCAGGCGGACGGCTCGAATCCGAACGTGTCGCGGCTCAGCTCGAACTCGTCGCGGCTCGGCGTGCGCGGCAGCGAATCGCTGGGCGGCGGCCTGAGCGCGATCTTCCAGATCGAATCGAGCATCAGCGGTGATGGTTCCGGCGGCACGCTGGCCGGTCGCGAGACGTTCGTCGGCTTCCAGGGGAGCTGGGGCAAGTTCACGATCGGCCGCTTCCTGCTGCCCCTCGACGACATGCACCCGATCTTCGGTAACGTCCCGACCTACACGACGTCGATCCTGTCGACGGCCGCGGTATGGGCGAACGGCTTCGCGGCCAAGCAGGACGGCGGCTTCGACGATCGCGCCAACAACTCGGTGCGCTACGACTCGCCGTCGTTCAACGGCCTGACGTTCAGCGGCCAGGTCGCGATGCGCGATTCGTCCGGCACGACGGGCAGCGCCGGCGGCGACCATGCGCAGGAGCTTCGCCACGCCTACATCTGGGGCGCCAACGCGATCTACAACAACGGCCCGATCCAGGTCGGCGTCGGCTACGAGAACAACCAGAAGGTGCGTGGTCCCGGTCTGAGCGACTACGACTTCACGATCACCGGCGGCTACAACTTCGGTGTCGTGCGCGTCGCCGCCGTCTACGACCGCCTGAAGTACGACACGCCGACCGGCGATCTGAAGCGCGACTTCTGGGGCATCAGCGCGACCGCGCCGATCGGCCCGGGCACGCTGTACGCGTTCTACGGGCAGGCGAACGACGGCAAGGGCAGCGCGGCGGACGGCGAGCGCGTCGCCGGCCTGACGCACGGATCGGATACCGGCGCCCAGCAGTGGGAAATCAGCTACACGTATCCGTTCTCGAAGCGCACGTCGGTCTACGCGGGCTACGTCAAGATCGACAACGACAGCAGGGCCGCATACAACTTCAACATCAACTCGTACGAATTCAACACGACGTGCCGCACGGACTCGGTTTGCCCGAACGGCTCCAATGGCAAGCCGGGCGGCTTCGTGCTCGGCATGATCCACCTGTTCTAAGCCGTACGTTCACCCGGCTCCGGCCGGGAGCAGTGCAGCGGGCGCCTTCGGGCGCCCGTTGTGTTTTGGAGGGACGAGGGTCTAGGATCTAGACTAGTCGCCAGTCCCGAGAATGCTCGACACGCTGATCATCGGCTTCGACCGCGCGCTGCGCACGCTGTCGGGGAGCGTGACGGCCGCGAGGCCTGCGCCCGACGCGAACCTGCCCGAGCCGACGCTCGAGCCGCACGAGCGGCGACACGCCGCCGGCCTCATGCGGGTCAACCATACCGGCGAGGTGTGCGCGCAGGCGCTCTACTCGGCCCAGGCGCTCGTCACCCGCGACCCCGAGATCCGCGAGCGCTACGCGCGGGCGGCGCGCGAGGAGGAGGACCACCTCGCGTGGACGCAGGCGAGGCTCGCCGAACTGGGCGATCGCCCGTCGCTGCTCAATCCGCTCTGGTATGCGGGCTCGTTCGCGATCGGCATCGCCGCCGGCGTCGCCGGCGATCGCGCCAACCTCGGCTTCGTCGTCGAGACCGAGCGGCAGGTCGAGGAGCACCTCACCGCACACATGGAGCGCTTGCCGCCCGGCGATGCGAAAAGCCGTGCGATCGTCGAGCAGATGCGCGACGACGAGGCGCGTCATGGCGCGATGGCGACCGAGGCGGGGGCGGTCCCGTTGCCGTTCCCGATCCGGCGCGCGATGCGCGCGGCGGCCGACGTGATGCGCGCGCTCGCCTATCGGATCTGAGGGGTCCGCGCGCGCTTCTTCCAGTCGCGCAGCGCGCGCAGCCGCGCCGCACGCAGCGCGCCCGCGATGGCATCGCCGGGCGATCCGGTGGCGAGCGTGCCGTCGCGCCGCGCGGCCCGCTCGAGCGCGTCGCGCGCAATCGTCGCCGCGTCGACGTTGCGCACGACGGCGAGCGCCTCCCGCAGCAGCGTCTGCCGGCGCCCGTCCGCGCGGGGAGCGCGCATGGCCGCATCTCGCGCCGCGACATGCGCCGCGGTCGCAGCCGCCAGCGTGTCGAGCCGCTCGGGCCGGCGCAACGCATCGGCGGCCAACAGCACGTCGAGCAGCGCGGCGGGCGCAAGCGCCTCGACGTCGACGAGCACGCGATGCCACCGGACCGCGAGACGCGCGGCGTCGCGGCACTCGAGCGGCACCTTGAGGCGCCTCGAGACCGCCTCGGCGCGGGCGATGCCGGCGCGCGCGTCCGTGCGATCCGGCTCGCCACGGCCGCTCGGCATCCGATCGAGCTCCTGCGTCAGCACCGCGTAGCGCACCGGCAGCGGCATTGCGTGCGCCGCCGACCAGTCGAGGGCACGGGCGGTGAACGCGCCCGCGTCGTCGTGGCGATTCCCGCCGGTCGCAGCGGGAATCGCGGCGAGCGCGTCGAGCTCCGGCAGCAGCGCGCGCAGCGCGCCGCACGCGCGGAGCGCATCGAGCATGCGCGCAGGATGCGCCTCGGACAGGCCGATCGCGAGCTCCTGCCAGACGCGCTCGGGCGCAAGCGTCGCGAGCTCGCCGCTCGCGACGATGTCGCGCATCAGCGCGAGCGTCTCGTCGGCAATGCGAAAGGCGAAGCGCGCCGCGAAGCGCGCGACGCGGAGCACGCGCAGCGGGTCTTCGGCGAACGCCGCGGACACGTGCCGCAGGATGCCGGCACGCAGATCCGCCTCGCCGCCATACGGGTCGACCAGGCTCCCGTCTTCCGCGCGGGCCATCGCGTTGATCGTCAGGTCACGGCGCGCGAGATCGTCGTCGAGCGTAACCTCGGGTGTCGCGAAGAACTGGAAGCCGCGGTAACCCCGGCCGTGCTTGCGCTCGGTGCGCGCGAGCGCGTATTCGTCACGCGTCTGCGGATGCAGGAATACCGGGAAATCCCTGCCGACCGGCATGAAGCCCGAGGCCAGCATGATTTCGGGCGTCGCGCCGACGACCACCCAATCGTGATCGCTGACGGGGCGGCCGAGCAATTCGTCGCGAACCGAGCCGCCGACGCGATAGATGCGAACCGGCTGCGGCAGCGGCCGCGTCATCGCCCGCCATGGGCACGGAACAGGTCGAAGCGGCTGTGGCGCGAGCGGGGCGCAAGATAATTCGGGGCGATCGTCTCGAGCGCCGCCGGCGCGATGCCGAACCGCGGCGGGAACGGGCCGTCGCAGACGTTGTCGTGCTGCATCGACGCGAGGTTGTCACGCGTCAGCAGCGGCCCGGGCAGGCATTCCATCACGCGTGCCTGCAGGTTCGCGAGCCCCGGACCCAATGCGATCACCGGGCGCCGATGTCCGGTCGTTTCGCCGACGTAGCGAACGAGCTCCGCCAGCGTGTAGACCCGGGGCCCGCAGAGCGCGAAGCGGGCACCGGCCGTTCCGGCGTCGGTGAGCGCGCTTGCGAAGCAGGTCGCCACGTCGCCCACATAGACCGGCTGGAACCGCGCGTGGGCGCCGGCCAGCGGAATCACCAGGAACCAGCGCGCGAGCCTCGCGAACAGGTTCAGGAACGTATCCTCGGGGCCGAAGATCACCGATGGCCGGAAGATCGTCCATGCCGTCGCCGACTCGGCGATCACCGCCTCGCCCGCCGCCTTCGAGCGCAGGTAGCGGCTCGCGGCGTCCGGGCTCGCACCGAGCGCGCTCATGTGCAGGAGGCGCGCGACGCCGGCGCTGCGGCACGCGGTTGCAAGCGCGCGCGGGAGCTCGACATGCACGCGCTCGAACGTGTCACGACCGTGCTCGTGCAGGATGCCGGCAAGGTTCACCACGGCGGTCGCGTCGCGCGCATGTCGCGCGAGCGTCGCCGGATCGTGGGAATCGGCCTCGATCACGCTCACCGTCGGCAGCAGCAGCAGGTGCCGCGCCCGCTCGCGGCGGCGCGTCAGCACGATCGCATCGTGCCCGGCGGCCGACAATCGGGCGACGAGATGGCGCCCGACGAAGCCGCTGCCGCCGACGACGAGCACGCGCTGCTTCACGGATCCGTCACCTCGACGTCGGCGGCGCCGCGCGGCGTCACCACGCCCAGGCGCTGCGTCAGCGCGACATAGGGGCGGTCGAGCGCTCGCGTGTAGAGCATCGTGTTGGCCAGCACCCGCTTGACGTAATCGCGCGTCTCGTTGAACGGGATCGTTTCGACCCAGATCGCGCCCTCGAGCGGCGCCGCGACGGGCCGCCATCCCTGGGCGCGCGACGGTCCCGCATTGTAGGCCGCCGCCGCGAGCGCGGGGAGCTGCCCGAGCCGCTCCAGCCAATGCCTGAAATAGAACGCGCCGAACTGGGTGTTGACGTCGACGTCGGCGATGCGCGTCGGCGAATAATCGCGCCTGCCGAGCTGCTTCGCCACCCAGCGTGCCGTCGCCGGCATGAGCTGCATCAGCCCGACCGCGCCGGAGGACGACACGATGTCGGCGACGAAGCGCGACTCCTGCCGCGCGATCCCGTACAGGATTTCCTCGTCGATGCCCTGCTCGCGCGCCGCGGCGGCGAACTGCGCCTGGTACGGTGTCAGATAGCGCAGCGTGAAGTCGATGCGCTTCGCGGTGCGCTCCGCGGCGTTGATCGCGCGATCGTAGAGGCCCGCGCGGCGCGCATACTCGGCCGCGACCAGAAGGCCGTCGTCGTCGAGCCCGCGCACGGCGTAGCTCCATTCGCGCAGCGCCTCGGGACGCAGGTCGAAGCGCAGCAGCAGCACGACGCGTTGCACGTCGGCGCGCGCGCCGAAGGCCGCGATCGCGGCAGCGTCGACCGGGGCGGCGTCGCGCGAGAGCCGGGCAAGCTGCGCCGGCCCGGCGCCGAGCGCCTCGGCGGCGAGCAAGCCGTAGTAGTCGATCCGGTCGGCGAGGCCGGCGAACACGCTGCGTGCCTCGTCGTCGGCGTTCAGCGCGGTCAACGCCCGGGCGCGCCAGTAGCGCCACGCCGGCTCCTGTTGCTCGCTCTGCGGAAGCGCGTCGATCGCGCCGCGGACGTCGCGCCACGCCGCCGCGCGCAGGGCGGCTCGCACGCGCCACGCCTGCTGCTCGGGCGTGAGCGCGATCCCGTCGACTTCCTTGAACCAGTCGTTCGCGGCCGGATCGAGCTGCCGCGCCGCGTGCCAGGCGATGCGCAGGTTGCCGTAATTGCGATCGGCCACGGGCAGCCGCGCACGCCATTTCAGCCAGCCGCTGCGCGCATCGGCGGCGTCCTTGCGCGCGGCGCGCTCGAGCGCATACAGCGCGAGCTCGCGTCCCGCAGCGGTCCGCCAGTCGAAATGGCCCTTGGCCACCGCGCGCATCGGATCGCGCTCGACGGCGGCGAATTCGCGCTGCGCGATGCGCTCCTTCGCCGGCAGATCCGCGGCGATCGCCTGGGCGAGGCGCGTGTTGCCGGCGGCCGTCGCCAGGCGCAAGCGCTCCCTGCGATCGGCCGGCGAGAGCTCGCCGCTCGCAATCAGCGCGCCGAACAGCGGGTTGCACGGCTCCGGCGTCGACTTGCCGGTGAACCAGAGCGGCTTCGCGGCGACGAGCGCATCCGCCCCATCGCGCTGATAACGGTACTGGATCGCATAGCAGGCGAGCTCGGTGTCCTCCTCGCCCGGTGACGGATAGCCGAGGGCGAACCGGTTCCAGTCGGCGCGCTTGCCGAGCACCTTCAGCCACTCGACGCGCAGGCGGTCGGCGAGCGGACCCTCCGGATGACGCGCGAGGAACGCGTCGACGGCGTCGGGCGACGCTTCATCGAGGCGCGACCTGAGCTGCCAGTACCGGACGTAGCGCTCGAGCGGATGGTCCGCGAGCGCGGGCGCCAGCGCGTCGAGCCTGCGAAAGTCGCCGCGCTCGAACGCGGCCTTCGCGGCGAGGAAGTCGGCGTCCGACTGCGCGCCCGCGTGCGCGGCGGCGGCGAGCAGCGTCGCCGCGACGAGCGTTCGCAAGCAACGAATGGATGCCTTTCGTGCGCACCGCCGGTTCATGCACCGATTGTCGCAAAGCCCATGCGGGACATTCAACCCGAACGCGCGCGATCGCGATGAGCGGCGCGGGCGAGAGCGCAGGCGGCGCAACACTCGTTGCGGGGTCCGGCCGCGCGGGCGGCGCGACAGTCGTTGCGCGGACCGGCCGCGCTGGCATCGCATCGCACGCGGCAGGCTAACGGGCTAGAATTCGGCACCTTTTCGAAGAGCCCGCCGGGAGCACGCATGGCACAGCGCAAGGCCGCGCCGCAGATCGGCCTCGTCATGGGCAGCGACAGCGACTGGGACGTCATGAAGCACGCCGCGCGCGAGCTCGATGCGTTCGCGATCCCGTACGAGGCGCGCGTGCTGTCAGCGCACCGGATGCCCGACGAGATGTTCGAGTACGCCGAGGATGCGGCATCGCGCGGATTGCGCGCGATCATCGCGGGTGCCGGCGGCGCCGCGCATCTGCCCGGCATGCTGGCCGCGAAGACGACGGTGCCGGTGCTCGGGGTTCCGGTGCCGTCGAAGTACCTGCGCGGCGAGGACTCGCTGCTGTCGATCGTGCAGATGCCCGCAGGCATCCCGGTTGCCACGTTCTCGATCGGAGAAGCGGGCGCGGCGAACGCGGCGCTGTTCGTCGCGGCGATGCTCGCCACCGGCGATCCGCAGCTTGCGCGCAAGCTAGCCGCATTTCGCGTCCGGCAGACGACGGCGGCGCGCGCGATGCGCGTCCCCCCGCCGGGATGAGCGCCGCCGGGCCGCTCCCAAGGCGCGAATTGCGCCCCCACCGGGGGCAGCGCAGCGGCGCAGCCGCAAGCGTGGGGGTACAACCGTGAGCGCCGCCGGGCCGCCCGGGGCCACGCCCCCGATACCCCCCGGCGCCTGGCTCGGGCTGCTCGGCGGAGGGCAGCTCGGCCGCATGTTCTGCATGGCCGCGCAAAGCCTCGGTTACAAGGTGGCGGTCCTCGACCCGGGCACCGAGGCCCCGGCGGCCGGCGTGGCCGATCGGCACGTCGACGCCGACTATCTGGATCCGCAGGGGCTGGCGGCGCTGCGCGATCTGTGCAGCGCGGCGACGACCGAGTTCGAGAACGTTCCCGCCGCCGCGCTCGAGTTCCTCGCGCGGGAGCTGCGCGTGACCCCGGGCGCCGCGAGCGTCGCGATCGCGCAGGATCGCGTCAGCGAGAAGACGTTCGTGTCCGGCCACGGCTTTCCCGTCGCGCCGTTCGTGGTGTTGCGCGGCGCCGCCGACGTCGCGGCGGTCGATCGCAGCCTTCTTCCCGGCATCGTCAAGAGCGCGCGCTTCGGCTACGACGGCAAGGGCCAGATCCGCGTGCGCACGCGCGAGGAGGTCGCCGCCGCATTCGCCCGGATCGGCGGCACTGCCTGCGTGCTGGAGCGCTTGATCGACCTCGTGGCCGAGTTGTCGGTCGTCGTCGCCCGCGACGACGACGGCCGGGTCGCGACGTGGCCGGTGGCGGAGAACCGGCATCGCGACGGCATCCTGGACGTGTCGATCGCTCCGGCGCGCGTCGCTGCGCAGGTCGCGGGGCAGGCGCGCGCGGTCGCGACGGCGCTCGCGTCGGCGCTCGACTATCGCGGCGTGCTGTGCGTCGAGCTGTTCGTCGCGCCGGGCAACGCGCTCCTCGTCAACGAGATCGCGCCGCGGCCGCACAACAGCGGGCATTACACGATCGATGCCTGCGTCACGTCGCAGTTCGAGCAGCAGGCGCGCGTGCTCGCGGCGCTGCCGCTGGGCGACACGTCGCAGCACCTGCCGGCCGTGATGCTGAACCTGCTCGGCGACATCTGGTTCGACGAGGTCTCCGGCGCGCTGCGCGAGCCGTGCTGGGCGCGCGTGCTCGCGCATCCGCAGGTGAAGCTGCACCTCTACGGCAAGCGCGAGGCGCGGCGCGGCCGCAAGATGGGCCACGTGACCTGCCTGGGCGCGACGCTCGACGACGCGCTCGCCACCGCGCGCGCGGTCAAGCGCGAGTTGCACATCCCGGGCGCCGATTCGCTGTGATCGACCGACCGCTCGCCGGCGTGCGCGTGCTCGACCTGACACGGCTGCTGCCCGGGCCGATGTGCACGCTGTATCTCGCGGATCTCGGCGCCGACGTCGTCAAGGTCGAGGACACGGCGGCCGGCGACTACGCGCGCTCGCTCGCCGCGCGACCGGGCGCGGCGCCACGACATGCGATGACCGCCTGGTATCGGGCGATCAACCGCAACAAGCGCTCGCTCGCGATCGACCTGAAGGCTCCCGACGGCCATGCGGCCTTCATGGCGCTCGCCCGCGACGCCGACATCGTCGTCGAGGGCTTCCGTCCCGGCGTCGTGCGCGCGTTGCACGTCGATTACGACACGGTCAACGCCGTCAATCCGCGCATCGTCTACTGCGCATTGTCGGGATACGGGCAGACCGGGCCGCGCGCGCTTGCCGCGGGTCACGACATCAATTACCTGGGCTACGCCGGAGTCCTGGATCACACGGGCGAAAAAGGCGGCTCGCCCGCGCTCGCGAGCCTGCAGATCGCCGACCTGCTGGGCGGCGCCGCCAGCGCGGCGATCGGCGTGCTCGCCGCGCTCTTCGGCGCGCAGCGCAGCGGGCACGGGCGCTACGTCGACGTCGCGATGACGGACGCCGTGCTGGCGCACCAGGTGTTCGCGCTCGGCGCACTCGAGGATTACGGCGGCGTCGCGCCGCGCGGCGAGGACCTGCTTACGGGCGGTGCGCCCTGTTACGGCGTCTACGCGACGCGCGATGGCGGGTGGCTCGCCGTCGGCGCGCTCGAGCCGAAGTTCTGGCGCGCGCTCTGCGAGGCGGTCGAGCGCCCCGACCTCGTCGCCGGCCAGTTCGCGACGGGCGCGCAAGGAACGAGCGTGCGCGAGGCGCTGGCCGGCATCTTCGCGCAACGAACCCGCGCGCAGTGGTGCGAGCGCCTCGCGAGCGTCGATTGCTGCGTCACGCCGGTGCTGAACTTCGCCGAGGCGCTTGCCGATCCGCAGTTCGCCGCGCGCGGGATGCTCGTCGAGCGCCCCGACGGGTCGCGGCAATTTGCGCCGCCGTTCGCGCTCGCGCCGGACACGTTCGCGGTGACGCGCGACGCTCCGCGCCAGGGCGAGCATACGCGCGAGGTGCTGCGCGAGGTCGGTTACGCGGACGAGGCGATCGACGCTCTGATCGCGGCGCGCGTCGTCACGAGCGCTTCGTAGGCGCTCGGCCGGGGGCGCCGATTCCGGGACGCTCCGCCGCCGCCGGCAGGTCGGCCACGCGCGCGTACTCGGGGTCGTCGAACCGCGCTCCATTCCGGGCGTATTCGAGCGCCATGTCGGTCGCGTCGAAGCCCCAGAACAGCTCGCTGCCGATTGCGAGCGTGGGCACCCCGAATACGCCGCGGGCGATCGCCGCCCCGGTTTCGCGACGCAGCGCCTCCTTGACGTCGGCGTCGGCGATGCGCGAGGCGGCGTCGGGAACGTTCAGCCGGTCGGCGAGCTCGGCCCACTCGAGCGGCAGGTCGGGGAGCCGGCCGTCGCGCCAGACGAAGCGGAAGATGCGCGTGATCGCGTCGAGCCGGGCATCGCATGCGACGGCCAGCCGCAGCAGCGGCAGCGGATTGAACGGGTGCGCATGCGGAAACTTCAGCGGCACTCCGAGCGCCTTCGCCTGCCACACGACGAACCGGTAGGTGAAGCGGCGCTTCGCCGGAATCTCCGCCGGGCCCTTCTGGCCGTTCGCGTCGAGAACCGCCGCGAGCAGCACGGGCCGCGGCCGGATCGCACCGGCATGCGCCTGCAGGCGCTCGCACTGCAGGTACGAGAACGGCGAGACGAAATCGAAATACCAGTCGGCGATCATTTCGGCATCGCATCGCGGCGCGTCGCTTCGCGCATGCTCGCCCGCCGCCGCCCGATGGCGCTCCACACGATGCGCCGCGCGGCATCGTCGAGCGCCCCCCACGCGGCGATCTCGTCGAGCGTGCGCAGGCAGCCCACGCACAGCCCGCTCTCCGGGTCGATCCGGCAGACGCCGACACAGGGCGATGGGACCGCGGCCGCTTCGCCGTCCGGCAAGGTCATCTGGCGTTGCGCGCCGGAGGCGATCGTCTCACTGCTGTACCCCCACGCTTGCGGCTCGCGCCGCTGCGCTGCGCCCGGTGGGGGCCTGATTCGCGCCTTGGGACGGCACGGCGGCGCTCACGCGTTCCTGGCATCGAGGGCACGCGCCACGCGCGACACCGGCGCGCGCTGCAGGAAGTCCGAGATGTACCGGCCCGCGCGGCGCAGCTTCGTCATGTCGACCCCGGTGTCGATCCCCAGTCCGTCGAGCAGGTACAGCACGTCCTCGCTCGCGACGTTGCCGGTCGCGCCCTTGGCATAGGGGCAGCCGCCGAGGCCGGCGACCGAGCAATCGAACGTCGCGACGCCGGTCTCGAGCGACGCATAGAGATTCGCGAGCGCCTGTCCGTACGTGTCGTGGAAGTGGCCCGCGAGTGCCGCGACCGGCACCCGCTCCGCGACGCGCCGGATGAGCGCCTGCGTCCTGCCGGCCGTGCCGGTGCCGATCGTATCGCCGAGCGAGATCTCGTAGGCGCCCATCGCGTGCAGCGCCGAGGCGACCTCCGCGACCCGCGCCGGATCGACGTCGCCTTCGTAGGGGCAACCGAGGACGACCGAGACGTAGCCGCGCACGCGCATTCCCGCGGCCCGCGCGGCGTCGAAAACCGGGCGGGCGCGCTCGAGGCTTTCGGCGATCGAGCAGTTGATGTTGCGCTTCGAGAACGTTTCGGTCGCCGCGACGAAGACCGCCACCTCGTCGGCGCCCGCCGCCTGCGCCGCCTCGAAACCCTTCAGGTTGGGGGTGAGCACCGGATAGCGGACGCCGCGCTTGCGCGCGATGCGGGCCATCACGTCCGCGGCGTCGGCCATCTGCGGTACCCACTTCGGCGACACGAACGACGTCGCCTCGATCGCCGGAAAGCCGGCGTCGGTCAGCAGGTCGATCAGCCGCACCTTCACGTCGGTGGGCACGATCACCTGCTCGTTCTGCAGGCCGTCGCGCGGGCCGACCTCGACCAGGCGCACGGCACGCGGAAGCTTCGCTTCGGAATTCACGTGCGGCACTCCCGGCACGGATTAGGGCCTGTTAACGCTATGGGCGATCACGGCTCACGCGTCCTCGATGTCGACCAGGTCGGCGCCCTCGCCGACCCGGTCACCGGCCGCAAAATTGACGGCGGCCACGCGACCGGCGGCCGGCGCGACGATCGTGTGCTCCATCTTCATCGCTTCCAGCACGACCAGCGCCGTGCCTTTTTCGACGGCATCGCCGGGGCGGACCATGACGGCGACGACGGTGCCCGACATCGGTGCGGTCAGGTGTCCGCCGTGCTCGACGACGTCGCCGGCATCCGCGAGCGGATCCTCGCGAACGAGGCGCGCGCGCGCGCCGGGAGCGAACACGTGCCGGACGTCGCCGTCGCGCACGACGGTCGCCAGATGCGCGTCATGATGCACCGCTCCTCCGCCGGCCTCGCGGCTCTCGATCCACAGTCCGTCCGCGCGCGCCTCGGCATGCACCTCGGCGGCGAGGTCCTCGCCGGTCACGGCGATCCAGCCGTCGGCGAGCGGCTTCACGCCGAGCGTGTGCCGGCGCTCGCCATCGGCGAATGCGAACGCGAGCCGATGCGTCGTCGTGCCGTTCCACCACGCGTCGGTCAGATGCCACGGCGAATGCGGATCGGACGACGTCGCGGCCGCGGCGCGCGCCGCCGCATCGACTGCGACGAGCTCGGCGAGCGCCGCCGCGATCAACGCGCGCCGGGGCGCGGGCGTCGCCTCCGGGAGCAACTGCGCCCGATGCGTCTCGATCAGGCCGGTATCGAGGCGGCCCGACGCGAAGGCCTCGTGCCCGACCACGCGCTCGAGAAGCGCGACGTTCGTCGCCACGCCCGTCACTGCGCACGCCGACAGCGCGCGCAGCAGCTCCGCGCGCGCGCGCGCGCGGTCCTCGCCCCAGGCGATGACCTTCGCGAGCATCGGGTCGTAGAACGGGCTCACCTCGTCGCCTTCGCGAAAGCCGGTGTCGACGCGCACGCGCGCGCTCGGCTCGGGCATCCGCCAATGCGCGATGCGCCCGATCGACGGCAGGAAGCCGCGCTCCGGATCCTCGGCGTAGATGCGCGCCTCGATCGCGTGGCCGTCGATCGCGAGCGACGGCTGGGTGCGCGGCAGCGGCTCGCCGGCGGCGACGCGCAACTGCCACTCGACGAGGTCCGCTCCGGTGATCATCTCGGTGACCGGGTGCTCGACCTGCAGGCGCGTGTTCATCTCCATGAAGTAGAACGTGCCGTCCTGCTCCGCGATGAACTCGACCGTGCCGGCGCCGACGTAGCCGATGGCCTTCGCCGCCGCCACGGCCGCTTCGCCCATCGCGCGGCGGCGCGCGCCGTCCATGCCCGGCGCCGGCGCCTCCTCGAGCACCTTCTGATGGCGCCGCTGCACCGAGCAGTCGCGCTCGAACAGGTGCACGACGTTGCCCTGCGTATCCGCGAAGACCTGGATCTCGATGTGGCGCGGCGCGCTGAGATAGCGCTCGAGCAGCACGCGATCGTCGCCGAACGACGCCTTCGCCTCCCGCTGCGCGGAGGCGAGCGCGGCGGCGAACTCCGCGGCGCCGCCCGCGACCTTCATCCCCTTGCCGCCGCCGCCGGCCGTCGCCTTGATCAGCACCGGAAAGCCGATCCGCTGCGCCTCGCGCGCAAGCAGCGCCCGATCCTGGTCGTCGCCGTGATAACCCGGAACCACCGGCACGTCCGCGCGCGCCATGATCGACTTCGCCGCCGATTTCGAGCCCATCGCGGCGATCGCCTGGGGCGGCGGACCGATGAACACCACGCCCGCCCGTGCGCACGCCTGCGCGAACGTCTCGTTCTCGGACAGGAAGCCGTAACCCGGATGGATGGCCTGCGCGCCCGCGCGCTTCGCGACCGCGACGATCGCATCGCCCTGCAGGTAGCTTTCGCGCGGCGGGGCGGGGCCGATCCGGTACGCCTCGTCGCACGCTTCCACATGCAGCGCCTTCGCATCGGCGTCGCTGTAGACGGCGACGGTGCGCACGCCGAGGCGCCGCGCCGTGCGCGCAATGCGGCAGGCGATCTCGCCACGGTTCGCGATGAGGATCTTGGCGAACATCGGCTAGCGGCCCGACTCGCCGGAGCTCGGCGTCGCGGGCGCGAGCCAGCCCGCAAGCCGCGCGGCCAGGCGCCGGCCCGCCCGCCACATTTTGGGCAACAACCAGATCATCAGCGCGACCATCAGCGCGACCGCCGCGAGCGCGGCGAGCGGATGTGCGACGGCGAGCCACAGCAGGCCGCCGACCGCGACGTCCTCGGTAAGCGAGGCGCCCCAGTTCGAGAACGGCTCCGGCGACGTGTTGATGACCGCGCGGCTGCTCGCCTTCGTCAGGTGGCTGCCCGCGGCAAGGGTGCCGCCGAGGATCGCCGCGGCAAGCATCGTCGCCGCCGACGAATCGCCGAACACGCTCGCCGCCAGCGCGGCGCCGGCCGGAATGCGGATCAGCGTGTGCACGACATCCCACAACGAGTCCACCCCCGGAATCTTGTCGGCGAAGAACTCGACGAAGCACATGAAGCCGGACGCGGCGAGCACGAGCGGGTGCGCGAGCACCGCGAGCCCGACGGGAAGATCGACCCAGCCGAGGTAGCCGGCCGCGCCCACGATGAACAGCACCGCGTAGAGCCGCAGTCCGCTCGCAAAGCCGAGCGTCGCGGCGAGCGCGACGAGTTGCCACGTGTCGAAGTGCGTCAGTGCATCCATGTCGACCTCCGCCATGCTGACTCGATCGTCGATCCGGGTCCACGATCCCCGATCCCCGATCCCCGAGCCTTACCTCCCGATTCTTACGCCCCGATCCTCGACCCTTTTACCTCCCGCTCCTCACTCCTCGCTCGTCCCCCCTTCGCCCGTCGCCCCGCGTCCCGCGCCGACCGATCCCGCCTCGCTCACCCACGCCGGCGAGCGCTTGGCAAGGAACGCGGCGACACCCTCGCGGCCTTCCGGCGATGCCCGCACCGCCGCGATGTGCTCCGCCGTGCCGGCGATCACGTCCTCGTCGATCGGGCGGTGGGCGACGCCGCGGATCAGCGCCTTGCATTCGAGCTGCGCGGCGGGACCGGCAAGCTTCAGCGCGGCGATCAGTTCGCCGATTCTGGCATCGATCTGCGCGAGCGGAACGACTTCGTGAACCAGCCCGATGCGCAGCGCCTCGGCGGCCGGGAAGCGCTCCGCGGTCAGGAAAAGGCGCCGCGCCTGCCGCGCGCCGATCGCCTCGATCACGTACGGCCCGATCGTCGCGGGAATCAGGCCGAGCTTCGCCTCCGACAGCGCGAACGTGGCCTCGGGCACGGCGAGCGCGATGTCGCACGCGGCGACGAGCCCGACGCCGCCGCCGTACGCCGCGCCATGGACGCGCGCGATCGTCGGCTTCGACAGCGCATGGAGCACGCGCAGCATCGCCGCGAGCGCATGCGCATCCGCGAGGTTCTCCTCCGGTCCGAACGCGGCCATCCGCTTCATCCAGGTGAGATCGGCACCGGCGCAGAAGCTCCTGCCGGCGCCGGCGAGGACGACCACGCGCACGTCGGGATCGTCGTCGAGCGATACGAACGCCGCCGTGAGCCGCGCGATCAGCTTCTCGTCGAACGCATTGTGGACCTCGGGGCGATTGAGCGT
Organism: Casimicrobiaceae bacterium; assembly: GCA_036375455.1. Lineage (GTDB taxonomy): Bacteria > Pseudomonadota > Gammaproteobacteria > Burkholderiales > Casimicrobiaceae > VBCG01. Next base: position 17,335 of record DASURV010000109.1, read on the forward strand.
CACCGTGGCGACCGCGTCGCGCACCGTCACGTCGGAAGGCGCCTCCGGCGCGCGCCCGCCCGCCGCCGCTCGCTCGCCGATCGCGCCTCGTGCGTGCCCGCCCGTCATCGCCGTGCCGTCACATGCGGAAGACGCCGAACGTCGTCCGCTCGATCGGCCGGTTGAGGGATGCCGAGATCGCCATCGCGAGCACGCGGCGCGTGTCGGCGGGATCGATGATGCCGTCGTCCCACAGCCGCGCGCTCGCGAAGTACGGATGGCCCTCGTGCTCGTATTGCGCGCGTATCGGCGCCTTGAACGCCTCCTCCTCCGCGGCGCTCCAGCTCCCGCCTTTCGCCTCGATGCCCTCGCGGCGCACGGTCGCGAGCACGGTGGCCGCCTGCTCGCCGCCCATCACCGAGATGCGCGCGTTCGGCCACATCCACAGGAAGCGCGGATTGAACGCGCGGCCGCACATGCCGTAATTGCCCGCCCCGTAGCTGCCGCCGATGATGATGGTGAACTTCGGCACCCGTGCGCAGGACACCGCGGTCACCATCTTCGCGCCGTCCTTCGCGATGCCGCCCGCCTCGTACTTCCTGCCCACCATGAAGCCGGTGATGTTCTGGAGGAACACGAGCGGTATGCCGCGCTGCGCGCACAGCTCGACGAAATGCGCGCCCTTCTGCGCGGATTCGGAGAACAATACGCCGTTGTTCGCGACGATGCCGACCGGATACCCCCACAGCCGCGCGAAGCCCGTCACGAGCGTCGTGCCGTAGCGCGCCTTGAACTCGTCGAGCGCCGAGTCGTCGACGACGCGGGCGATCACCTCGCGCACGTCGTACGGCTTGCGGATGTCGGCGTTGATGACGCCGTAGATCTCCTCGGCCGCGTAGCGCGGCGCCACCGGTGCGGCGACGTCGAGCGTCGCCTCCTTGCGCGCGTTCAGGTTGCCCACGATGCGGCGCGCGATCGCGAGCGCATGGTGGTCGTTTTGCGCGAAATGGTCGGCGACGCCGGAAATGCGCGTGTGCACGTCGGCGCCGCCCAGGTCCTCGGCGCTGACGATCTCCCCGGTCGCGGCCTTCACGAGCGGCGGTCCGCCGAGGAAGATCGTCCCCTGCTCGCGGACGATGATCGACTCGTCGCACATCGCCGGCACGTACGCGCCGCCGGCCGTGCACGACCCCATGACGACGGCGATCTGCGCGATCCGCTCGGCGGACAGCAGCGCCTGGTTGTAGAAGATGCGCCCGAAGTGCTCCTTGTCCGGGAAGACCTCGGTGTGGTTCGGCAGGTTCGCGCCGCCCGAATCGACGAGGTAGATGCACGGCAGGCCGTTCTGGCGCGCGATTTCCTGCGCGCGCAGGTGCTTCTTCACCGTCATCGGGAAATACGTGCCGCCCTTGACCGTCGCGTCGTTGCAGACGATCACGCACTCGCGTCCGGCGACGCGCCCGATGCCCGTGATGATGCCGGCGGCCGCGATCGTGTCGTCGTACATCCCGTAGGCGGCGAACTGCGACAGTTCGAGGAAAGGGCTCCCCGGATCGAGCAGCGTGCGCACGCGCTCGCGCGGGAGCAGCTTGCCGCGGGCGACGTGGCGCGCACGCGCCGCGTCGCCGCCGCCCTGCTCGATCCCGACGATCCGATCCCGCAGGTCGGCGACGAGCGCCGCCATCGCGTCGCGATTGCGTGCGAACGTCGGATCGCGCGCGGAGAGGTTCGTCTCGATCGTCGGCATCTCGGCTCGCGGAGAACGCGGTTCGGACGTCAGTTCCGGGACATTGCCGCAAGCCGGGCCGCGAGCAACACGAACAGCGGCAGATCGTGCACGCGGGCGGATTTCCGCGCGCCGGTGCGAACCCGGCTGCGGCCGGTCGACGTCACGAACGCCACGCCGGCGCTGGCGCTCATGCCAGAAGCGCGCGGCCGATCACCAGCCGCTGGATGTCGCTCGTACCCTCGTAGATCTGGCACACGCGCACGTCGCGATAGATCCGCTCGACCGGGAAATCGGCGACATAACCGTAGCCGCCGTGGATCTGGATCGCGTCGGAGCAGACGCGCTCGGCCATTTCGGAGGCGAAGAGCTTGGCCATCGACGCTTCCTTGAGGCAGGGCTCGCCGGCGTCGCGCAGCGCCGCCGCGTGCCAGACCATCTGGCGCGCCACTTCGACCTGCGTCGCCATGTCCGCGAGACGGAAGTTGACGGCCTGGTGCTCGCCGATCGGCTTGCCGAATGCCTGCCGCTCGCGCGCGTAGGCGAGCGCGGCTTCCAGCGCGGAGCGCGCCATGCCCACCGCCTGCGCAGCGATGCCGATGCGGCCGCCCTCGAGGTTCGCGAGCGCGATCCGGTAACCGTCGCCTTCGCGGCCGAGCAGGTTCGCCGCCGGGACCTCGCAGTTCTCGAACACGATCTGCGCCGTGTCGGACGCGCGCTGCCCGAGCTTCTCCTCCACCCGCGCGACGACGTAGCCGGGGGTCCTGGTATCGACGATGAACGCCGAGATCCCCTTCTTGCCGGCGTTGCGGCCGGTGACGGCGAAGACGACGGCGACGTCGGCGTTCGCGCCGGTCGTGATGAACTGCTTGACGCCGTTCAGCAGGTAGCGATCGCCGCGGCGCTCGGCGCGCGTCGTGATCGCGCTCGCGTCCGAGCCGGTCTGCGGCTCGGTGAGGCAGAAGCATCCGAGGCGCTCGCCGCGTGCGAGCGACGCCAGGTGCTGCCGCTTCTGGGCGTCCGACCCGAACGCGTTGATCGGTCCGCAGACGACGGAGTTCTGCACGCTGACCATCGTCGACGTCGCGCCATCCCCGGCCGCGATCTCCTCGAGCGCGATCGCGAGCGACACGTAATCGAGACCCGCGCCTCCCCACGCCTCGGGCACGACGATGCCGAGCGCCCCGAGCGCGCCGAGCGCGCGCAGCGCCTCCCGCGGAAACGTGTGCTCGCGATCCCACGCGGCCGCATGCGGCGCGAGCTCCTCGCGCGCGAACGTGCGCAGCGTGTCCCGGATCTGGCGCTGTTCGTCGGTCAGCAGCACGCGACGCGGCCTCGCTACGTCCGCGACTGGATCGCGAGGCGCGCGGCGAGCGCCGCGAAGACGCCCGCCAGCGTGCGCTTCGACCAGCGGCTCCAGCCCGGCCGCGCGGCGAACCATCGTCTCGCCCCGGTTGCGGCGGCCACGCACACCGCATCGCCGGCGACGACGATGACGAGCTGCGTCACGGCAAGGACGAGGCTCTGCAGCAGCACGCTGCCGCGTGCCGGATCGACGAACTGCGGGAACAGCGCGAGCTGGAATACCGCGACCTTCGGATTGAGCACCGACGTCAGCAGGCCCTGGCGGAACATCTGCGTCGGCGCCACCCGCGGCGCCGCGACGCGCGGATCGTCCGCGCCGCCCGCGCGCCAGGTGACGAGCGCGAGCCACGCGAGATAGGCCGCGCCGGCCCAACGCACGACCTCGTAGGCAAGCGGCACGGCCGCAAGCAGCGCGGACAGGCCGAGGGCCGCGGCCAGCGCGTGCAGCGCGAAGCCGCTCGACGTCCCGGCGAGCGAAACGAAGCCGGCGGTGCGGCCCTGCGCCAGCGTGCGCGAGACGAGGTAGAGCATGTTCGGCCCCGGCGTCGCGGCGAGCGCGACGCACGCGAGACAGAAGAGCAGCCACGTCTCGAGGGGAATCATCGCGGTTACCGGTCAGACACGCTCGATCGCGAGCGCGGTCGCTTCGCCGCCGCCGATGCACAATGCCGCGACGCCGCGCCGGCCGCCGTGCTTGCGCAGCGCGCCGAGCAGCGTCACGACGATGCGTGCGCCCGATGCGCCGATCGGATGGCCGAGCGCGCACGCGCCGCCATGCACGTTGACGCGCTCGCGCGCGATGCCGTGCTCCTTCATCGCGGCCATCGTCACGACGGCGAACGCCTCGTTGATCTCGAACAGATCGACGTCGCGCGTGCTCCAGCCGGTCCTGCGGTAGAGCTTCGCGATCGCGCCGACCGGCGCCGTCGTGAAGAGCCCGGGCTCCTGCGCGTGCGTCGCATGCCCGACGATGATCGCCAGCGGCTTCAGGCGGCGCGCCTCCGCCGTCGAGCGGCGCATCAGGACGAGCGCGGCGGCACCGTCGGAGATCGAGCTCGAGTTGGCCGCCGTGACCGTGCCGTCCTTGCGAAAGGCGGGCTTCAGCGTCGGAATCTTCTCGGGGGACGCCTTCGCCGGCTGCTCGTCGTGATCGATCACCGTGTCGCCCTTCTTGCCGCTGACGGTGACCGGTGCGATCTCCCACGCGAACGTCCCGTCCTGGTTGGCGGCGAGCGCGCGCGCGAGCGACGAGCGGGCGAACTCGTCCTGCGCCTCGCGCGTGAACTGGAAGCTCTGCGCGCAATCCTCGGCGAACGTCCCCATCAACCGGCCCTTGTCGTAGGCGTCCTCGAGACCGTCGAGGAACATGTGATCGTAGACGCTCTGGTGACCCATCCGGTAGCCCGCGCGCGCCTTCGGCATCAGGTACGGCGCGTTGGTCATGCTCTCCATGCCGCCGGCCACGATGATGTCCTGCGATTGCGCGACCAGTGCGTCGTGCGCGAGGATCGCCGCCTCCATCGCGGAGCCGCACATCTTGTTGACGGTCGTGCAGCCGGTCGCGAGCGGGAGACCGGCCTTGAGCGCCGCCTGCCGCGCCGGCGCCTGGCCCTGGCCCGCGGGCAGCACGCAACCGAAGATCGTCCGCTCCACGTCCTTCGGCTCGATGCCGGCCCGCTCGACGGCGGCCTTGATGGCCACCGCGCCCAGATCGCTCGCGGCGAGCGTCGCGAAATCGCCCTGGAAGCCGCCCATCGGCGTGCGGGCGGCGCCGACGATGACGATCGGATCGTTGGTCATGGGAGACTCATTTCGTTTCGTTGAACAGCTCGCGGCCGATCAGCATCCGCCGGATCTCGGAGGTTCCGGCGCCGATCTCGTAGAGCTTCGCGTCGCGCCACAGGCGGCCGGTCGGGAATTCGTTGATGTAGCCGTTGCCGCCGAGGCACTGGATCGCCTCGCCGGCCATCCACGTCGCCTTCTCGGCCGCGTACAGGATCGCGCCGGCGGCGTCCTTGCGCGTCGTCGCGCCGCGATCGCACGCGCGGCCGACCGTGTAGACGTAGGCGCGGCAGGCGTTCATCGTCGTGTACATGTCGGCGAGCTTGCCCTGCATCAACTGGAATTCGCCGATCGCCTGCCCGAACTGCCGCCGCTCGTGCACGTACGGCAGCACCGCGTCGAGGCAGGCCGCCATGATGCCGAGCGAGCCACCGGCGAGGACGACGCGCTCGTAGTCGAGGCCGCTCATCAGCACGTTGACGCCGCTGCCCTCCGCGCCGAGGACGTTCGCCGCCGGCACCGCGCAATCGTCGAACACCAGCTCGCACGTGTTGGAGCCGCGCATCCCGAGCTTGTCGAGCTTCTGCGCCGTCGAAAACCCCGGCATGCCCCTTTCGACGATGAACGCCGTGATGCCGCGCGGCCCCGCCTGCGGATCGGTCTTCGCATAGACGACGAGCGTGCTCGCGTCGGGACCGTTGGTGATCCACATCTTGGTCCCGTTCAGCACGTAGCGCTCGCCGCGGCGCTCGGCGCGCAGCCGCATCGACACGACGTCCGATCCGGAGCCCGGCTCGCTCATCGCGAGCGCGCCGACGTGCTCGCCGGAGATCAGCTTCGGCAGGTACCTGCGCTTCTGCGCCTCCGAGCCGTTGCGGCGGATCTGGTTCACGCACAGGTTCGAGTGCGCGCCGTACGACAGGCCGACCGACGCGGAGGCGCGCGAGATCTCCTCCATCGCGACGATGTGCGCGAGATAGCCGAGCCCCGCGCCGCCGTACGCTTCCTCGACGGTGATGCCGAGCAGGCCCATGTCGCCGAGCTTGCGCCAGAGATCGGCAGGGAAAACGTTCTCGCGATCGATGTCGGCCGCGCGGGGGGCGATCTCGGCCGCGGCGAAGCCGCGCACCGCGTCGCGCAGCATGTCGACCGTTTCCCCGAGGTCGAAGTCGAGCGAAGGAAAACCGTTCATGGCGCCTCGGCAGGGGCCTGCGCGTCGCGCTTGCCGTGCATCACGATCAGCGTCTGCTGCATGATCGCGACCAGTGTACGCGCGCCGTCACGCTCGGCGTGGACCTCCCCGCGGGTGACGACGAGCGTGCGGCCCGGCTTGACGACGATGCCTTCGGCCACGATCCGCTCGCCCTGCGCGGGCGCGAGCAGGTTCAGCTTGTATTCGACGGTCAGCACCGAGCTGTCGCGGGGAAACAGCGTATAGCCGGCGTACCCGCCCGCCGAATCGACCAGCGCCGCCAGGATGCCCGCATGCACGTACCCGTGCTGCTGCGCGAGGTCGGGCCGGGGCACGAGCGCGATCGAGCAGTAGCCGGGCTCGACGGCGAGAAGCGTCGCGCCGATCAGCGACATCGCGCCCTGGCGGGCGAAGCTCTCCCGCACGCGGTCGGCGAAGCCCGGGAACGCCGGCTGAAAGCCGCCGGGGAGCAAGGCGCGCTGCGCTGCCGCGGCCGAAGTAGCGTCCTTCTTCACGATGCCCCCGAGTTCCCCGTCCCTCGTCGCTGGGTCGGATCCGGCATTCTGCATTACGTTTACGTAAACGTCAATCACGACTCCGGCTTCGCCTCGGCCTTGAGCCGGCGCCGGCACTCCCGCTCGATCCCGTCGATCTCGGCCAGCACGATCTCGATGTCCTCGCGCTGCTGCAGCAGTCGCCTGCGCCGCTCGGCGAGCAGCGCGAGGAACGCGGTCAGTTGCGCGCGCTCGTTGCGGCGCACCTCGTAGAGATCGAGCAGGTCGCCGATCTCGGACAATGCCAGTCCGAGGCGCTTGCCGCGCAGGATCAGCTTGAGGCGCACGCGCTCGCGCTCGCCGTAGATCCGGGTGCGCTTGTCGCGGCGCGGTGCGAGCAGGCCGCAGTCCTCGTAGAAGCGAATCGCCCGCGTCGTCAGCGCGAATTCGCGCGCGAGGTCCGAGATCGTGTACGTCGTGCGCAAGCTCGGGCTCGGCGTGACCGCGTTGCGATTCGGGGTGGACATGCGAACGCTGCGAAGGGGTCCTGCGCGGGCAGGCACGATACCATAAGCGCATGGACAGCCTCGCGCCGGACGCAGCCTTCGTCGAGATCGCCGACTCCCCCCCGCAGCCGGGCGAGACGCGCGCGATCGCCCCGGGCGTGCTCTGGCTGCGCATGCCCCTGCCGTTCGCGCTGAACCACGTCAACCTGTGGCTGCTCGAGGAGAGCGACGGCTATACGCTCGTCGACACCGGCTACGGCAGCGACAAGACGCGCGCGCTGTGGGAACGGCATTTCGCGCAAGCGATGCGCGGCAAGCCGGTGACGCGCATCGTCGCCACCCACTGCCATCCCGACCACCTCGGCAATGCGGCGTGGATCGCCGAGCGCTTCGACTGCCGCGTGTCGATGACGCACGGCGAGTTCATGTCGGCGCACGCGATCATCGACGAGCGCGCCGCGCACGGGCCGCGCGACACGGCCGACCTGTTCCGCCTGCACGGCATGGCGCAAGCGGATATCGACGCCCTGCTCGCGCTCGGCAACCGCTACAAGCGCGGCGTGCCAGCCGCGCCTCCTTCGTTCGATCGCCTGCTCGACGACGACGCGATCACGATGGGCGGCGAGCGCTGGCGCGTGATCCTCGGCTTCGGTCACTCCTCGGAGCATGCGTCGCTGCATTGCGCGGACCGCGCGGTGCTGATCTCCGGCGACATGCTGCTGCCGAAGATCAGCACCAACGTGTCGGTGTGGCCGTCCGATCCGGAAGGCGACCCGCTCGGCCGCTTCCTCGAGTCACTCGGCGCGTACGAGGCGTTGCCCGAGTCGACACTGGTGCTGCCCTCGCACGGGCTGCCGTTCCGCGGCATCGCGCCGCGCATCGCGCAACTGCGAGCGCACCACGACGAGCGGCTGCGCGAGCTGCAGGACGCGATCGCCGGGGCGTCCGCGCCCGCGTCCGCGTCCGACATGGTGCCCGTGCTGTTCCGCCGCGAGCTCGACGTGCACCAGCGCTTTTTCGCGATGGGCGAGACGATCGCCCACCTGAACCATCTATGGCGCCACGGCCGCGTTCGACGACTGCGCGCGGCCGATGGCTCCTGCCGTTTC
>DASURV010000110.1:0-28591 GCA_036375455.1 Casimicrobiaceae bacterium
GTCGCGGCGTACGTGAACGCCGGCGGCCTCGGCACGCTGATCTTCAACGGCATCGCGAGCGACCATGCGCCGAAGATCTGGTCCGGTGCGCTGACCGCCTGTGCGCTCGCGGTCGCAGTCGACGCGACGCTCGCGCTCGTCGAGCGGCGGCTCGCGCGCAGCCGCAGCGGTTGAGCGCGCGATGCTCGCCGAAGCCTGGCAGTACCTGAGCGCGCACCCGCTGCAATTCGCGACCGCACTCGGCGTTCACGTTACGCTGTCGGTGGCAGCGCTCGCCATCGCCGCCGCGCTCGCGATCCCCGCCGGCATCTACGCCGCGCACCGGCCCGGCGTCGCGTTCGCCGCCGTCAACGTCGCCAACGTCGGCCGAACGCTGCCCTCCCTTGCGGTGCTCGCGCTGGTGATGCCGCTGCTCGGGACGGGGTTCGCGCCGAGCCTGTTCGCACTGTCCCTGCTGGCGTTGCCGCCGATCCTGCTCAACACGATCGCAGGAATGCGCGGCATCGACCCGGAGATCGTCGACGCGGCGCGGGGAATGGGCATGACGTCGCGCGGCATCCTGCGACGCGTCGAATGGCCACTCGCGCTTCCCGTGATCTTCGCCGGGCTGCGCACGGCCGCGATCCAGGTGATCTCCGGCGCGGTGCTCGCGGCGTTCATCGGCGGCGGCGGGCTGGGGGACTTCATCACGGCCGGGATCGCGATGATGGCGGTGCCGCAGCTGTTGGTCGGCGCGATTCCGGTGACGTTGCTCGCGCTCGCCGCCGATTTCGGATTCGGTTCGCTGCAGCGCCACCTGACGCCGCGCGGGCTGCGAGCGGCGTGACCGGCTGTCGGGAGATACCGCGGCAGTGATCGAGATCGAGCACCTGACGAAGCGCTTCGGCTCCGTTCCCGCCGTCGACGACCTCTCGCTTGCCATCGGCGAGAGCGAGATCTGCGTGCTGATCGGGCCGTCGGGCTGCGGCAAGACGACGACGATGCGGATGATCAACCGGATGATCGAGCCCACCCGCGGCACGATTCGCATCGCGGGCCGCGATGTCATGCACGTCGATCCGGTCGATCTGCGGCGCTCCGTCGGGTATGTCATCCAGCAGGTGGGCCTGTTCCCGCACATGACGATCGCCGAGAACGTCGCGACGGTGCCGAATCTGCTCGGATGGGATGCCGCACGAACCGCGCGGCGCGTCGACGAGCTCCTCGCGCGCGTCGACATGGACCCGGCGCGCTATCGCGATCGCTATCCGCGCGAGCTGTCCGGCGGCCAGAAGCAGCGTGTGGGCGTCGCGCGTGCGCTTGCGGCCGATCCGCCGGTGATGCTGATGGACGAGCCGTTCGGGGCGCTCGACCCGATCACGCGCGCGTCGTTGCAGGACGAGTTCCTGCGCCTGCTCTACGAGCTTCGGAAGACGATCGTGTTCGTCACGCACGACATCGACGAGGCGCTGAAGATGGGGACGCGGATCGCCATCCTGCGCGCCGGCCGGCTCGTGCAGTTCGATCGACCCGAAGCGATCCTCGCGCATCCCGCGGACGCGTTCGTCGAGGCGTTCGTCGGCAGCGATCGCGCGCTGAAGCGCCTCGCGCTGCTGCCGGTTGCAAAGAACGTCGTTCCGGGCGAAGCGACGCCGGGGGGAACGCGCGTCCCCCTCGGCGACGATCTGCGCGTAGCGCTTTCCGCGCTGCTCGCCGCCGACGTCGAAAGCGCCCCGGTCGTCGACGGCAGCGGCACGGTCTGCGGCGTCATCACGCTCGCGGCGATCCGCAGGGCGCTCGCCGGCGCGCCGCCACCCGTTCAGTAGCCGCGCGCATCGCGACGCGCCGGCATCGCGAAGCGCCGACGTGCCGGCCGTCATCAGGTAGGATTCCCCGAGACCATCCTGCGAGACGATTGCCGCGTGGAAACACCGCACCAGAAACACACCCCGATGATGGAGCAGTACCTGCGGTTCAAGGACGAGCATCCGGACCGGCTGCTGTTCTATCGGATGGGCGACTTCTACGAGCTGTTCTACGCGGATGCCGAGCGCGCCGCGCGGCTCCTCGACATCACGCTGACCTCGCGCGGCCAGTCGGCCGGGGCACCGATCCCGATGGCCGGCGTGCCGTATCACGCGCTCGACCAGCATCTCACCCGACTCCTCGGTCGCGGCGAGAGCGCGGTGATCGTCGATCAGATCGGCGATCCGGCGACGAGCAGGGGCCTCGTCGAGCGCAAGGTCACGCGCATCGTCACGCCCGGCACGCTGACCGATGCGGGGCTGCTCGAGGCGAAGCGCGACGCGCCGCTCGCCGCGCTGCTCCAGGAGGGCGTTCGCGCCGGGATCGCGTGGCTCAACCTCGCGTCCGGCCGCATCACGCTGACCGACGTCGCGAGCGGCGAATGCGCGGCGACGCTCGAGCGCGTCGAGCCCGCGGAGTTGCTGCTTCCCGAGGACGGTGCGGCGCCGGCGTGGCGAGGGAAGGCGCCGGCGCTGCGCGCGCTGCCGGCGTGGCATTTCGATCGAGCCGCTGCGGAACGCGCGCTCGCGCGACAGATGGGAACCATCGACCTGCAGGGATTCGGCGCGGACGCCGCGCCGCTCGCGATCGGCGCGGCGGGGGCGTTGCTCGCGTACGCGAGCGCGACGCAGCAGAGCGCGCTCGGGCACGTGCGTTCGCTCGACGTCGAATCGGCGAGCGAGTTCGTCGCGCTCGACGCCGCGACCCGGCGCAATCTCGAGATCACCCAGACGCTCGCCGGCGAGCGCGAGCCGACGCTCCAATCGCTGCTCGACACCTGCGCCAGCGCGGCGGGGAGCCGGCTGTTGCGGCATTGGCTCACGCATCCGCTGCGCGAGCGGGCGCGCGCCGCCGCGCGGCACGATGCGATCGACGCGTTGGGCGTGGACGCGGGGCTCGCGCGATCGGCCGCGGCGGCGTTGCGGCGCACCGTCGACGTCGAGCGGGTCGTGTCGCGCATCGCCTTGCGCAGCGCACGGCCGCGCGATCTCGGCGGATTGCGCGACACGCTGGCGAAGCTCCCGGAGCTTGCGCTCTGCGCAGGCCGGCTCGCCGCGCCGCTCTTACGCGATTGCGCGCGCGATCTCGAGTGCGATCCGCAATGGCACGCCTTGCTCGCTCGCGCGATCGCCGCCGAGCCCGCGGCGCAGTTGCGCGACGGCGGCGTGATCGCCGACGGCTTCGATGCCGAGCTCGACGAGTTGCGCGGCATCGACGCCGGATGCTCGCAGTTCCTGCTCGAGCTCGAGCGGCGCGAGCGGGAGCGCAGCGGGATCGCCACGCTGAAGGTCGAGTACAACCGCGTCCACGGGTTCTACATCGAAGTCACGCGCGCGAATGCGGAGCGCGTGCCCGAGGGCTATCGCCGCCGGCAGACGCTGAAGAACGCCGAGCGCTACACGACGCCGGAGCTCTCCGCGTTCGAAGCGAAGGCGCTGACCGCCCAGGAGCGGGCGCTCGCCTGCGAGCGGCGGCTGTTCGAGAGCGTGCTGGCGCAGCTCGCGCCGGCGATTCCCGCGCTGCAGAAGGTCGCGGCGGCATTGGCGACGCTCGACGTGCTGGCCACGCTCGCCGAGCGCGCCGAGGCGCTGCGGCTCACCCGCCCGCACTTCACCGATGCGATCGGCATCGCGATCGAAGGCGGTCGGCACCTGGTCGTCGAGCGCCAGGTCGAGGCATTCATCCCGAACGACGTCACGCTCGGCCCCGCGCGCCGCCTGCTCGTCATCACCGGGCCCAACATGGGCGGCAAGTCGACGTACATGCGGCAGACGGCCGTGATCGCGCTCCTCGCCTGCTGCGGCATGTTCGTCCCCGCGACGCGCGCCACGCTCGGCCCGCTCGACGCGATCTACACGCGCATCGGCGCCGCCGACGATCTCGCCGGGGGCCGCTCGACGTTCATGGTCGAGATGACCGAGGCGGCGTACATCCTCAACCGCGCGAGCGCGCAAAGCCTCGTGCTGATCGACGAGATCGGCCGGGGCACGTCGACGTTCGACGGCCTCGCGCTCGCCTGGGCGATCGCGCACCGCCTCGCCGCCCACAACCGCAGCCTGGCGCTGTTCGCGACGCACTACTTCGAGCTGACGGCGCTGCCGTCCGAGATCGACGGTTGCGCGAACGTGCACTTCGACGCCGTCGAGACGAAGAGCCGGCAGGGTCCGGGGATCGTGTTCCTCCATCAGGTGGAGGACGGTCCCGCCAACCGCAGCTACGGCCTGCAGGTCGCGCGCCTCGCCGGCGTGCCCGCGGACACGCTCAAGCAGGCCCAGCGCTATTTCGCCCGGCTCGACAAGTTCAATGCGCGCGACGATGCGCAGCACGACCTGTTCGCCAGCGCCGGCGCGGCGACGGCGCCGCCGCCGAACCTTCGTGCGACGGAGCTCGAGGCGCTGCTGGCGGCGCTCGACCCCGACACGCTGTCGCCGCGCGACGCGCTCGCCGCGCTGTACGAGCTGAAACGGTCGGTTGCAAAGTAGCCGGTAGGGGGTCAGTTTGACCCACTACCAAGTAGCCGCGTGTATTGCGTTAGTGCCTGATACGTAATACAATCATCCGATGAAGACGCTCACCGTACGCCTCCCCGAGCCTCTGGTCGCTGACATCGAGGCGGAGTCGCGCGGACGGAAGGTCTCCAAGTCCGACATCGTTCGCGAGCGGCTGCAGCGTGCCGCGGGCCGGACCGCGGCGCTCGACGCGATCGCCGACCTCGTCGGGTCGGTGGAGGGGCTGCCTGCTGATCTCAGCGCCAGGCGCAAGCACCATTTGCGCGCGACCGGCTATGGCCGCAAGCGTCCTCGTTGACGCCGGCTTCATCGTCGCGCTGCTCAGCCGACGCGATACCCATCATCGCTGGGCCGCGGCTCAGCTACCGCAATTCGCGCCCCCGTGGAGCACGTGTGAGGCGGCGCTGTCGGAGGCGTTTCACCTGGTCGGACCTCGCGGTGCGCCGGCGCTCGGCGCGCTGCTTCGACGCGGCTCGATGCGCGTCGCCTTCGACCTCGCGAGGCACGTGGAACCGGTGCTCATGCTGATGCAGAAGTACGCCGGTGTACCGATGAGCCTGGCCGACGCCTGTCTCGTCCGGATGACCGAGACGCTCGCCGATCCGGTCCTGCTGACGACCGATGCCGATTTCGGCGTCTACCGCCGCCACAGCCGCCACGTCGTTCCCCGCGTGACGCCGGGTTGACGGGTGTCCTTCGGGGCGGGCGATCGCGCGCCGCGTCGGCGCTCAGTGGTGATGCCCGTGCGCGCCGTGCACGTGGCCGTGCACGATCTCCTCCTGCGTCGCGGGCCGGATGTCGAGCACCTTGCAGTCGAAGCGCAGCCGCTGGCCGGCCAGCTCGTGATTGCCGTCGAGCACCGCCTTGCCGTCGGCGATGCCCGTGATGCGCCAGACCACTTCGGCGCCGTCCTGCTCGGCGACCAGATGGCCGCCCACGGCGATGTCGGACGGCAACTGGTCGAGCGGCTCGACGCGCATCAGCTCGGTGTCGTAATCGCCGAAGGCGTCTTCCGGGTCGAGCGTGACGGACACGGTGTCGCCGACCTTCCTGTGGTTGAGCGCCGCCTCGACCTTGGGAAAGATGCCCGAGTGGCCACCGTGCAGGTATGCGACCGGCTCGTCGGTTTCCTCGATCAACTGGTTGCTCGAATCGTAGAGTCGAAACGACAGCGTGACGACGGTGTTCGCAAAAACGTTCATCCGAGCGATCCTCGAAAGGGTCGTCACGCGCGGCGCGTCAATGGCCGGGAGTCGACGGCAGCCGGAATTGTACCGCCCGCCTCCCCGGCGGTCGCGCAGCGGCGCCGGGACGCGCGGCGCGTTCGAACCCGGCGCAAAAGCCCGCTCGCTATACTCGATCCGTGGCGGACCCCGAGACGCGCCGGCTGCTGGGCGGATATGAAACGGGGGCGTTCCTCGCGCGCTGCTGGCACAAGGAGGCGCTGCTCGTCCGCGCCGCGATGCCGGGATTGCGTGCCGTCGTCACGCGCGACGAGCTCTTCGCGCTCGCGGCCCGGGACGATGTCCAGTCGCGGCTCGTGCAGCGCTCTCGCGGGCACTACACGCTCGACGACGGACCGTTTCGCAGTGCGGCGCTGAGGCGCCTGCCCTCGCGCAACTGGACGCTGCTCGTCCAGGGCGTGAATCTGCACCACGACGCCGCGGACGCGTTGTTGCGCCGCTTTGCGTTCATCCCCCATGCGCGGCTCGACGACCTGATGGTGAGCTACGCGGCCCCGGGCGGCGGCGTCGGCCCGCATTTCGATTCGTACGACGTGTTCCTGCTGCAGGCGTCCGGCCGCCGCCGCTGGCGCTATGGCCGCCAGCGGGATCTGCGGCTTCGTGCCGATGTCCCGCTGCGGATCCTGCAGCGGTTCACGCCGCGGCACGATGCGACGCTCGCGCCGGGCGACCTGCTGTACCTGCCGCCCGACTTCGCGCACGACGGCATTGCGCTCGACGGCTGCATCACCTGCTCGATCGGCTTTCGCGCGCCGCTCTACCAGGAGCTCGCCGAGGCGTTCCTCGACCATTTGCGCGACACCGTCGCCGTTCCCGGCCGCTATGCCGACCCCGACCTGCGCGCGACGCGCTCGCCCGGTCGCATCGATCGGACCATGCAGCGCCGCGTTGCCGGGGCCATCGCGGGCATCGACTGGGATCGCGACGCGATCGCGCGATTTCTCGGCCGCTATCTCACCGAGCCGAAGCCGGAAGTCGCCTTCGCCCCCCCGCGCCGCCGCTCGCGCGCCGGATTCCGCCGCTGGATCGCCCGCGCCGGGGTACGGCTCGACCGGCGCACCCAACTGCTCTACGATGAGGGGCGCTACTACTTGAACGGTGACGATGCTCCGATGCCGGCGGCCGATCCTGCGGCGCTGCGCAAGCTCGCCGACCTGCGCGCGCTGCCGCCGGAGGATTGCGCCGCGCTGTCGACGGAAATGACCGACCTGCTCCACGCCTGGCATCGCCATGGGTTCCTCGCCGACGCCGCCTGACCCGACGCTTGCGCCGCCGCCCGGCCTGCCGCGCGAGGAACGGCTCGACACGATCGCCGCGATCGTTCGCGCGCACGACGAGGTGATCGCGCTGGCGCGGCGGCACGTCAAGGTGTTCGACGTCGACCTCTCCTGGGGAGGCTGGAATGCGGCGACGCGCTGCGACGCGCTGTCATCGTTCCTGCGCCGCGTCCCGGGGGCGCGCTTCGACGTCATCGTGCACGACACGCACTGGATCGAGTCGTCGGGCGCGCGGCTGACGGCGCTGCTCACCCGCTATGCGCAAGCGATGAAGATCTACCGCACCGGCCCGGGCGCCCGCGCGGCGATGGATCCGCTGCTGCTCGTCGACGACCTCCACTTCGTCCACCGCAGTCACGTCGATCGCATCGGCGGGACGCTGTCGATCGGCAGTCCCGAGCGCGCGAAGCCGCTGGTCGAGCGCTTCGACGAGATCTGGGAAACGGGACAGCCCGGCGTGTCCGGGAGCGTGCTCGGCCTGTAGGGTTTGCGCAACAGCGGGGGATCACGGCGAGCCGCCGAATCGCGAGCGACCGCTCGCCGGGCGTTATGGCCTCGGCAGCGCGACCCCGCCCGCGGGCCTCACGCTGGCGACGACGACGCTCGGCGCGCTCGGGTTCGGCACGTTTTCGCAGACGAATCCGACGATCACGTTCATCGTCGCCGACACGTTCTTCGGTGACAACGGCGGCCAGTTCGTCCTCGCGCAGGCCGCAGCACCTCCGCCGACGGTCGCGGCGGTCCCGGTGCCGACGCTCGGCGAGTGGGCGATGATCGCGATGGCCGCGCTGCTGGCCGCAGTCGCGACGACACGCCTGCGCCGCCGGAGAGTCTGATCGCGGGTCCCGGCCGCTCAGAGTTCGGGCGGCCGGCGCAGCGTCTCTCGCGTGCGCGATGCCTCGCTACAGCGGCGCGCCGATCCGCCGCCCGACCTCGCGGTAGTGCTCGATCACCTCGCCGAGGTCCCGGCGAAAGCGATCCTTGTCGAGCTTTTCGCCGGTCTTCGCATCCCACAGTCGGCAGCCGTCGGGCGTGAACTCGTCGCCGAGCACCAGTTCGCCCTCCGGATCGTCGAGCGGATGCCCGAATTCGAGCTTGTAGTCGACGAGGTCGATGCCGGCGCTCGCGAAAAGCGGCTTCAGCACGGCGTTCACGCGATGCGTGAGCGCTTTCATCTGCGCGATCTCGTCCGCGGTGGCCCAGCCCAGCACGCGGATGTGGTCGTCGTTGACAAGCGGATCGTGCAGCGCGTCGCTCTTCAGGAAGAACTCGAAGATCGGCTCCGGCAATCGCGTGCCCTCCGCGATGCCGTAGCGCTTGGCCATCGAGCCCGCGCAGACGTTGCGCACGACGCACTCGACCGGAACCATCTTCATCGCCTTCACGAGCGATTCGCGGTCGTTCAGCAGCGCGACGAAGTGCGTGCGGATACCCGCATCCGCGAGCCTGCCCATCACGAACGCGTTGATCCGGTTGTTCGTCTCGCCCTTGCGCTCGAGCTTCGCGAGCTTCGCGCCGTCGAACGCCGAGACGTCGTCGCGATAGTGCATGACGAGGCGTTGCGGATCGTCGGTCGCGTAGACCGTCTTCGCCTTGCCGCGATAGAGCTCCTGCCGCTTTTCCATGGGCTGTCCTCGTGGAGTCACCTTACAGCTCGCGCCACGCGAAGCCGTGCTCCTGGTCGGCGATGCCGATCCAGTCCGGCGTGCAGCCGAGCGCCTTCGCCAGCGCCGCTCGCGCCTTGTCCGGCGTGTTGTTCTGCTGCGACAGATGGGCGGCGACGACGTGCCGCAGCCGCGACGTGTCGATCGACGCCAGCAGGCCGCCCGCCGCCTCGTTGTGCAGATGCCCGAGGCGGCTCGCGATCCGCTGCTTCAGCGGCCACGGATAGTCGCCCTCCTCCAGCATCGCGAGATCGTGGTTGCATTCGAGCACGAGCGCCTCGCAGCCGCCGAGGCTCGCCTCCACGTAGCGGGTCGTCACGCCGATGTCGGTCAGCACGCCGAGGCGACGAGCGCCGTCGCCGACGACGAACTGCACCGGCTCGCGCGCGTCGTGCGGTACCGGAAAGGGCCGCACCTCCAGCATGCCGATCGAGAACGTGTCGTGGCTGTCGAAGCCGTACACGCGGGCGACCTGCGGCAGCAGGCGATCGCCGATCATGTCGAGCGTGCCGAAGGTGAGCCAGACCGGAATGCGGTAACGGGCCGCGAATGCGGGCACGCCGCCGGCGTGATCGGCGTGCTCGTGGGTGACGAGCACCGCGGCGATCGACTCGGGCACGACGCCGAGGCGCGCCAGCCGCGCGACGGTATCGCGCACCGCGAACCCGCAGTCGATCAGGACGCGCGTGTCGCCGGCTTCGACGACGAGACCATTGCCTTCGCTGCCGCTGCCGAGGGAAGCGAAGCGCACGCCCTACTTGAGCTGGTCTCGCAACAGCGCCAGGATCCGGTCGCTCGCCGGCGAACGGTCCGGGTTCCCGGTCGGGTCCTGCACGCTCACCGTGCTTCGCGGCGCCGTCTCGACGATCTTGATCCGGTATTGCTCCGGCTTCTCCGCCTCGTCCTTCTTGAACACCGCCATGAGCTTGGACAGGAAGCCCTTCTCGCGATCCTTGCGCGTCATCTCGGCATCCGGATCCGCGAAGCGCACGAAGTACGTGCCCGTCGACCGATCGCGATCGACGACGGTGAAGCCGGTGCGATCGAGCGCCAGGCCGACGCGGCGCCATGCCCGATCGAACGGATCGTCGACGACGAGCGTCGACAGCCCGTCACCGCTTTTTTCGAGCCGCGCATGCTGGGGCGCGCTCGCCGCGGCCGCGGGCGACGCCGCCGCCTCCGCCGTCGCCTCGGACGTGCCGAAGCGCATCATCAGGCGCGACAGCATCTCCGCCTCGAGGTTCGGATTGGGCGGCATCACCGCCCAGGCGAAACCGGCGGGCGTCGCCTTGTCGATCGTCGTCGTCGGCACCTGTTCCATGCCGCGATGCGACACGTAGATTTCCACCGTGCCCGGCTCGGTGCCGCGCTCGATGCGCGTGCGGAACTTGTCCCGCTTGTAGGTCGTATAGAAGACGTCGACGTACTTGCCGACGTACTTGCGCAGCAGGTCCTGCGGGATCTCCGCGCGGTTCTCCGCCCAGTCCGTTTCCATCACGCCCACCGCGGGCTGCTCGGTGGCGATCACGAACCCGGTATCGGTCCAGAACTTGCGCGCCGTCGACCACGCCTGCTCCGGCGTCGTCTTGACGACGAGCCAGCGCTCGGTGCCGGCGCGCGCGACGCGCGCCTCGGCATTGGTGGGCAGCAGGTCGGACTGCTTCGGGCGCGTCGCGTTCTGCGCGGCGAGCCCGGACGCCGTGGTGACCGCGTAGCGATCGTCGTATTGCGGCGCGGTCAGGTCGGGCGGCAGCTCGAGCGACGGGGACGAGCTTGCCGACTTGTAGTCGATCCGCTTGCCGAGCTGCATCGATTCGCAGCCGGCCAGCGCCAGCACGCCGACGAGAGCGAGCGCGGCGAGACGCGTGCAGGAGATCGTGAATGGGTTCATCAACGCTAAGCCCTGCAACTAGCCGATGCAGCCGACCTCGCGCAGCGCGGCACGGACGGCATCGTGATATTGCGGCGACAGCGGAGTGAGCGGCAGCCGCAATTCGTTATGGATCAGACCCATCTCGGCCAGCGCCCACTTGACCGGGATCGGGTTCGCTTCGACGAACAGGCGCGTATGCAGGCGCATCAGCCGCGCATTCAGCCGGCGCGCGGTCGCAACGTCCCCCTCGAGCGCCGCGGCGCATACCTCCGACACCTGCTTCGGCGCAACGTTCGCCGTCACCGAGACGACGCCGTCGCCGCCGAGCAGCATGAACGGCAGCGCCGTGTCGTCGTTGCCGGAGTAGAGCGCGAATTCGCGCCCGGCGGGCAGCCGGTTGCGCAGATCGGTGACGCGGACGAGATCGCCCGTCGCGTCCTTGAGCCCGATGATCCCCGGGATTCCGGCGAGCCGCAGGATCGTGTCGTTCGCCAGGTCGGCAACCGTGCGGCTCGGCACGTTGTAGAGCAGCAGCGGCAGATCGACCGTTTCGGCAATCGTGCGGAAATGCCGATACAGCCCTTCCTGCGTCGGCTTGTTGTAGTACGGCACGACCGACAGGCAGGCCGCCGCGCCGGCCTCCTTCGCGAAGCGCGTCAGCGCGATCGCCTCGCTCGTCGAGTTGCCGCCGGTCCCCGCGATGATCGCGATGCGGCCGGCCGCATGATCGATCGCCGCCTGGATGAGCCGGCAGTGCTCGTCGACGTCGACCGTCGGCGATTCGCCGGTGGTGCCGACGATGACGATTCCGGCGGTGCCGTTGGCGACATGGAAATCGACGAGCCGCGCGAGCGCCGCCAGGTCGAGCGCGCCGCCCGGCTGCATCGGCGTCACGATCGCAACGAGACTGCCCGAGAGCATGAAGAGCCGCTTCCTGCGAAAAAGCCGGATTTTACCCGATTCGCTCTGCGCAGCAGCGGCGGCGACCCGCGCTCGTCCGCCGCGTCACGCCGCCCCGGCGGGAAGCGGCGGCGGCCAGGGATGCGCCGGACCCACGGCCGCCAGCCGCTGCACGACCGCCGCGCGGCCGTCGTC
Source organism: Casimicrobiaceae bacterium (assembly GCA_036375455.1). Lineage (GTDB taxonomy): Bacteria > Pseudomonadota > Gammaproteobacteria > Burkholderiales > Casimicrobiaceae > VBCG01. Next base: position 11,668 of record DASURV010000110.1, read on the forward strand.
GACGCGCCCCTGCTCGAACGCGACGATCGTCAGCCGGCCGCGCGCAAGCTCGAGCAATTCGTTCATGCGCAGCAGGAACGCGGGGTTCGTCGGGCGGCCGAATCGCTCGTTGCCCGCCGCGAAGGTTTCGTACAGCAGCAGCCCGGTCGGTGCGAGCGCCTCCAGCAGGTGCGGAAACGAGGCGCGATGCAGGTAATTGACGACGACGATCGCGTCGAAGACCTCCTGCGCCAGCGGCCAGGGCCCGGCCTCGAGATCGGCGACACGCGTCGTGATGCCGTTGCAGCCGTCGAGCGTGGCAAGCGCCTGCGCGTCGCGATCGACCGCCAGCACACGGGCGCCGCGACGCGCGAAATAGCGCGCATGGCGGCCGTGGCCGGATGCGACGTCGAGCACGCGCGCGCCCGCAGCGACGAGCGGCGCAAAGCGCTCGATCCACGCGGACGCCGCGAGCGCTTCGTGGGGGTTCGGACCGCTCGCCGGCACGGCGTGCCAGGTCTGACGGCGCGTCACGCCGATAGCGCGCGATCGGCCTCGAGCTCGCGCTCGAGCGCCGCCACGCCGTCGAGCACGCGCACGAATTTCTCCCCGAACGGCGTCAGCGCGTATTCGACGCGCGGCGGCACCTCCGGATAGGCGGTGCGCTTCACGATGCCGTAGCGCTGGAGCTTGCGCAGCCGCTCGTTCAGCACCTTCGTCGACAGTCCGGGCAGGCTGTGCTCCAGCGCCCCCGGGCGGCTCACGCCATGGCGCACGCGATCGAGAACGGCCAGCGACCACTTGCAGCCGACAATGTCCTCGACCATCCGGGCCGCCGCCGGCTCGACCCGCAGGATTTTCTTTCGCTCAGGCATCGGCAACTTGCACCGCAAAGTGCGTAGGGCACCGTTTGGTGCCCGCTTGGCGCGCCGCGCCGCGCGCACTAGATTCCATCGGCGCGTCGTCGGGCACGACACGCGCGTCGATTCTAACAGGAGAGACCTACGATGCATTCCCAGTCAACCGCGCACATGGCGTTGCTGTTTTGCGCGTCCGTCGTCGCGGGTGCGGCAGTGGCCGCCGATCCGGCGCCGGTGCCCTATCCGCAAGGCTATCGCCAGTGGACCCACGTGAAATCGATGCAGATCCTGCCGGGACATCCGCTCTACGACGCATTCGGCGGCGTGCACCACCTGTATGCGAATGCGAAGGCGATGCGCGGCTATCGCACCGGCCATTTTCCGGACGGCGCGCTGATCGTGTTCGACCTGCTGCAGGCGGAAAGCGCCGGCAATGCGGTCACCGAAGGTCCGCGCAAGGTCGTCGGCGTGATGCACAGGGACGCGAAACGCTACGCGGCGACCGGCGGCTGGGGCTTCGAGGCCTGGAAGGGCGGCGATGCGAAGCAGCCGGTCGTCCGCGGCGAGGCGGCCACCGCCTGCTTCGCATGTCATACGGCGCAGAAGGCGCACGAGTACGTGTTCAGCGCGTATCGCCCGTAGCGTTGCGCGCGAGCCGGCGCCGCGCGACGTCGACGCGCGCCGTTTCGAGCGCCGCTTCGTCGCGCAGCCAGCCCAGGAACGCGACGACGTCCTCGCGCTCCGCGACCCGGGGCGCCGCGAGCGCGAAGTAGCCGCGCGCGGAATCGTATTTCTTCGCGAACGGCGCGACGAGCCGACGGTCGCGCAGATGCCCGGCGATCATCGGCAGGCGGCCGAGCGCGACGCCCTGGCCGGCGACCGCCGCCTGCACGACCTGGTCGTATTTGCTCAAGCGCAGCGCGCCGGCCGGCTTGAGGCCCGGCTGTCCGTTCGACGTGAGCCAACTGCGCCAGTCGAGCCACGGCGTGCGCCCCTCCGGATCGTCGAGGTGCAGCAGCACGTGCCGGGTCAGGTCGGCGGGATCGCGCAACGGCGATTTGCCGCGGACGACCTTCGGGCTCGCCACCGGCGTCATCCGCTCGCCGAACAGGCGCACCGCTCCCTCGGGCGCCGCCGATTCCGGCAGATAGCGGACGGCAATGTCGACGTCGCCGCGCGCGAGGTCGACGACGCGATCGTCGGCGGACACGTAGATCTCGACGTCCGGATACCGCGCGCGAAACGTCGCGAGGCGCGGAATCACCCACAGCGACGCGAACGACACGGTCGTCGACAGCGTGAGTCCCGGCGAGCGCATGCCGGCGCGCGCGCGCTCCGCCGCGGCCGCGAAGGACTCGAGCGCCGCCGTCACCTCGCGGTAAAACGCCGCGCCGGCGGGCGTGAGCGCCAGGGCGCGATGCCTGCGCTCGAAGAGGGCGAGCCCGAGCGCGTCCTCGAGCGCCTTGATCTGGCGCGACAGCGCCGACTGGGTGAGAAACAGCTCGTGGGCGGCGAGCGTGAACGACAGCCGGCGGCCGGCCGCCTCGAAGCCGCGCAGGAAGTCGAGCGACGGCAGTGCACGGAGTGTCTTATGCATGCGCAGGATTCATGCGAGTCATTCGGAATGAGCGTTTGAGCGGCAGCGCTGCCGCCGCCATAATCCTCTGCATCGCTCGCGGCGCGCGACATGCTTCCGGCGCCGCGGACGAATGAATCCTGTTCATTCTAGCGGAGGTGCGCCATGTCCTGCTTCGAGTCCGGTACCGTCATCAGCCTGCGAAACCGTGAGGCGATCACGCTGCCCGGCCTGCGCGGCGCGACGCTGCGCGTCACGCGCGGAACGCTGTGGCTGACCGAGGAGCGGGAGCGCAGCGACATCGTGCTGCGACCCGGCGACAACTGGCTCGTCGAGTCGGACGGCGCCACGGTCGTCGAGGCGCAGAGCGATGCGGTGTTCTGTGTCGTCGGGCGGGGGAGCGCGGCGGTGAAGCCGCCCGCCAGCGCGCAGGCCCACGCCGGGCTGCTCGCAACGCTCGCCGGCCTCTTCGGCGCGCCGTCGCGGCAGGCTCCGCATTTCTGATTCGTCGCCGAGGGACATCGCCATGCCTCTGGTCACCGTCACGTTGCGCAAGTCCCGGCCCGACGCCTTCAAGACGGCGCTGCTCGACGGCATTCATCGCTCGCTCGTCGCCAACGGCGTTCCCGAAGCCGATCGGTTCCAGCGTGTGCTGGCGCTCGACGAGAGCGATTTTCGCTACGACCCGCGCTATCCGGACGCGGGCACCGCCCGCGGCGGCGACTTCGTGCTGATCGAGATCCTGTGGTCGGTCGGCCGCAGCGTGAAGATCAAGCGCAAGGTCGCTGCCGACATCACCGCGGCGCTCTCGCGCGATCCCGGGCTCGACTCCGAGCAGGTGATGATCGTCTTCGTCGAGACCGCGTGGGAGAACTGGGCGTTCGCCGGGGGACGCCTGCTGCACGCGGGCTGACGCGGGCCGGCTGCACGCGGGCTGACGCGGGCCGGCTACGCGCGAGCCGACGTGGACCGGCGGCCCGGGAGGGGTCGCCCGGGCGGCGCTCGCGATCGGCCGGCGGGGGATTGGGCTACACTCGCCCACGCGCCTGCCCGCCGCCGCCTTCGCCCTGCACGCCGCCTCGTCCCCGCTGCGCAACATTTTCCCCGGCTACTTCGCGCTCGTGATGGCGACCGGGATCGTGTCGATGGCGATGGCGATCCAGGGCTTCGACGCCGTTGCGCGGGTGCTGTTCGCGATCGCACTCTTCGCCTACGGCGTGCTGTGGATCACCGGGGCGCTGCGCGTCGCGCATGGCGCGCGCTCGCTCGTCGCTGACCTCGCCGATTACGGTCGCGGCCCGCAATTCCTGACCATCGTCGCGGCGACGAGCGTGCTCGGCATCGCGTGCGTGCGCTTCGGCGGATGGACGCGTGCGGCGGTCGCGTTGTGGATCCTCGGCGCCGTATTGTGGATCGTCGTGACCTACGCGTTCTTCGCCGCCGTCACGGTCGCTGCGTCCAAGCCCAGACTCGAGGACGGGCTGGACGGCTCGTGGCTGCTCGCCACGGTGTCGACCGAGTCGATCGCCGTGCTGGGCACGATCGTCGCAGGATCGTTCCCGCGGCCCGACCTGGTCGCCTTCGCGAGCCTCGCGCTGTTCCTCGCCGGCGCGATGCTCTATATCCTGATGATCGGCCTGATCTTCCTCCGCTGGTTCTTCCGGCCGATGGGAGCCGCTGCGCTCACGCCGACGTACTGGATCAACATGGGCGCCGTCGCGATCACCACGCTTGCCGGCGCACGCCTGATCGACGCCGCCCCGGGCTACCCGTTCGTCGCCGACATCGAGCATTTCCTGGCCGGATTCACGCTGTTCTTCTGGGCGATCGGGACGTGGTGGATCCCGCTGCTTGTCGTCGTGCTCGCGTGGCGTCATCTGCACCAGCGGATTCCGCTCCGCTACGACCCGCAGTACTGGTCGCTCGTGTTCCCGCTCGGCATGTACAGCGTGGCGACGCATGCGTACGCGCAGGGCAACGGCCTCGAATTCCTGCTGCCGCTGGCCCGCATTGCCGCGTTCGTCTCGCTGGCGGCGTGGGTCCTGACGGCGGCCGGCCTCGCCCGGCGGCTGCTGCGGGGGCGCCGGGAGATGTTCCCATCGCGCTGACGGGCGCAGGTAAACCCTCCCGATCCGCCATGGCAGTTGTTGCCGCTGCCGCTGCGGTAGCCTCGCCGCCCGCTCAGCCCTTCGCGAACCCGAACTTTCCGCCCTTCTCGCGAACCTTGACCGTGTCGCCCGATGCGAACGTGCCGGCGAGGATTTCCTTCGCGAGCGGATTCTCGATCTCCTGCTGGATCGCGCGCTTGAGCGGCCGTGCGCCGTAGACGGGGTCGAAGCCCTCCTTCGCCACCGCCTGCAGCGCCGAGTCGTCGACGTCGAGACGGATCTCGAGCTTGGCGAGGCGCTTCTCGAGCGCGCGCAACTGGATGCGCGCGATGTCGGCGATCTGGTCCTGCGCGAGCGGATGGAACACGACGACCTCGTCGATGCGGTTCACGAACTCGGGCCGGAAATTCGCCTTCACCTCGGCCAGCACGGCGATCTTGATCAGCTCCGGGTTGTCGCCGTTGTCGGTCATCTGCTGGATCTTGTGCGACGCGAGATTCGACGTCATCACGATCACGGTGTTGCGGAAGTCGACGGTGCGGCCCTGGCCGTCGGTCAGGCGCCCGTCGTCGAGCACCTGCAGCAGCACGTTGAAGACGTCCGGATGCGCCTTCTCGATCTCGTCGAACAGGATCACCGAATACGGCTTGCGGCGCACCGCCTCCGTCAGGTAGCCGCCCTCCTCGTAGCCGACGTAGCCGGGCGGCGCCCCGATCAGCCGCGCAACCGAGTGCTTTTCCATGAACTCCGACATGTCGATGCGCACCATCGCCTGGTCGGTGTCGAACAGGAATTCGGCGAGCGCCTTCGTGAGCTCGGTCTTGCCCACGCCGGTCGGCCCGAGGAACAGGAACGAGCCGTAGGGGCGATTGGGATCGGCGAGCCCCGAGCGCGAGCGGCGGACCGCGTCCGAGACCAGGCGCACCGCTTCGTTCTGGCCGATCACGCGCTGGTGCAGCCGCTCTTCCATCTTGAGCAGCTTGTCGCGCTCGCCCTGCATCATCTTCGACACCGGGATGCCGGTCGCGCGCGACACGACCTCGGCGATCTCCTCCGCGCCGACCTGCGTGCGCAGGAGCTGCGGCTTCTTCGCCTGCTCGGCGGCGAGCGACTTGTCGGCCTTCCTGAGCTGCGCCTCGAGCTGCGGGAGCCTGCCGTACTGCAGCTCGGACATCTGCTGCCAGTCGCCCTTGCGCTTCGCCTCTTCCATCGCGAGCTTGATCTTGTCGATCTCCTCCTTGATGTGCTGCGCGCCGGCCACCTGCGCCTTCTCGGCCTGCCACACCTCGTCGAGGTCGGCGTATTCGCGTTCGAGGCGACCGATCTCCTCCTCGATCGCGGCGAGCCGCTTTTTCGACGCCTCGTCCTTCTCCTTCTTGACCGCCTCGCGCTCGATCTTGAGCTGAATGATCCGGCGGTCGAGCCGGTCCATCGCCTCCGGCTTGGAGTCGATCTCCATCTTGATGCGCGCGCCCGCCTCGTCGATCAGGTCGATCGCCTTGTCGGGCAGGAAGCGGTCGGTGATGTAGCGATGCGAAAGCTCCGCCGCGGCGACGATCGCCGGGTCGGTGATCTCGACGCCGTGATGGATTTCGTATCGTTCCTGCAGGCCGCGCAGGATCGCGATCGTCGCCTCGACCGACGGCTCGTCGACGAGCACCTTCTGGAAGCGCCGCTCGAGCGCCGCGTCCTTTTCGATGTACTTGCGGTATTCGTCGAGCGTGGTCGCGCCGACGCAATGCAGCTCGCCGCGTGCGAGCGCGGGCTTCAGCATATTGCCGGCGTCGATCGCGCCCTCCGCCTTGCCGGCGCCGACCATCGTATGGAGCTCGTCGATGAAGACGATCGTGCGTCCGGCGTCGGCCGCGATGTCCTTCAGCACCGCCTTCAGGCGTTCCTCGAATTCGCCGCGATACTTGGCCCCGGCGAGCAGCGCCGCCATGTCGAGCGACAGCACGCGCTTGTTCTTGAGCGTCTCGGGAACCTCGCCGTTGACGATCCGCTGCGCGAGCCCCTCGACGATCGCCGTCTTGCCCACGCCCGGCTCGCCGATCAGCACCGGGTTGTTCTTCGTGCGCCGCTGCAGGATCTGGATCGTGCGCCGGATCTCGTCGTCGCGGCCGATCACCGGATCGAGCTTGCCCTCGCGCGCCCGCTCGGTGAGGTCGATCGTGTACTTGGCGAGCGCCTGCCGCTGGCCTTCGGCCTCCTGCGAATCGACGTTCGCGCCGCCGCGAACCGCCTCGATCGCGGCTTCCAGCGCCTTGCGGTTGAGTCCCTGCTCCTTCAGCAGCCGCCCGGTCGCGCCCTTGTCGTCGGTGAGCGCGAGCAGGAACAGCTCGCTCGCGATGAACTGGTCGCCGCGCTTCGTCGCCTCCTTGTCGGTCAGGTTCAGCAGGTTGTTGAGATCGCGCGAGATCGTGATCTCGCCGCCGGTGCCCTGGACCTTCGGCAGGTTGCCGATCTCGGTCCGGAGCGCCGTCTGGACCCGCGGCACGTTGACGCCGGCGCGGGCGAGCAGCGACGCCGTGCCGCCGTCCTCCTGGGCGAGAAGCGCCGCGAGCAGGTGCTGCGGCTCGATGAAGCCGGCGTCGTGGCCGAGCGCGAGGCTCTGCGCGTCGGCCAGGGCCTGCTGGAACTTGGTCGTCAGCTTGTCGAAGCGCATGGTCGGAGAGTGTGCCGTCTTTTCGGACCGAACGGCCAAAAAGTGAGGCAATCCCCGGCCATTTCAAGCCGCTGCTGCCCGACGATCTGGAGGCTTCCGCGGACCGGGAGCCGCCAGCAGTTCCCCCCTCTCCTTCTCCGGCACCTTGACGGCGCGGCGCGCCGGCTCGCATGCCGGCGAGTGCTACCATCGGCCGAGCAGGCTGCCGTCCGCCGTAACGCCATGCCGCATCGCAATCCCACGCCAACCCCCGCTCCGGACCCCGACCCATCGCCGCCGTCGCCACCGCCCGCGACGCTCGCGCAGGTGATCGGCGCCGTGTTCTGGAGCTTCCTCGGCGTGCGCAAGGGCAAGGCGATGCAGCGCGACGCGGTCACGATCAGGCCGCACCAGGTCGTGATCGTCGGCATCCTGATCGCGGCGATCCTCGTCGCTTCGCTGCTCATCCTCGTGCGCATCATCACCCGCGCCTGATCGTTGCCGCGGTCCCGCACGACCTTCCGCTTGCGCCGACGAGCCGGCTTGAACCGGTCGCGCAACGGGACTAGGCTGCGCGTCGCGGTCCCAACCGGTGCCGCGTCCAAACGAAGGAGTCCGAAGATGAAGCGTTGGATAGTGCGTCCGGCCGCCGCGGCAATCGCCGTCGGCGTCGCCGTCGCTTTCGTCCCCGTCGCAAGCTCCGCCGACGACCAGAGCCGCGTCAAGCGCGGCTACGAGATCAACCCGGTCCCTCTGAATCTGGCGGGCAGGAACCGGGCGCTGGTCGGACTGGGCAGCTACATCGTCAACGCGGGCGGCTGCAACGAGTGCCACACGCATCCGTCGTACGCGCCGGGGCACGATCCGTTCCTCGGACAACCGGAGCAGATCAACACCGACCAATACTTGACCGGCGGACGAAAATTCGGGCCGTTCACGTCGGCGAACCTGACGCCGGATGCCTTGGGCAGGCCGGCGGGTCTCACGCTGCAGGAGTTCATCACCTTGATGCGCACCGGGCACGATCCGGACGCGCCGACGGGCAGCCCACCGCTGCAGGTGATGCCGTGGCCGGACTTCGGCAAGAAGACCGACCAGGACCTGCGCGCCATCTACGAATACCTGAGGTCCATCCCGTCGCGGCCGGACAATCCCAATCCCGGCCCGTAAGCCGCGCCGCCTGCCGAGCGAGGCGAGCCCGGCGGCTCGCCTCGCTCAGGTCAGTCGCGAAGGGCCGCCCCGAGCGACTGACCAGCCCCCTTGGGGCAGCGAGCGAAGCGAGCGTGGGGGATGTTCCGCTTCAGCGCGCGACCTCGTGGAGCGCCTGGGCCGCCTGCACGAGCTCCGCCTCCGTCGTCAGCACGTCGGGACATAGCCGCAGGTGATTGCCCCGCGCATCGGTCACGATGCCGCGCTGCGCGAGCCGATCGCACCACGTCTCGGCGCGCGCATCGGTCACGACGACGAACGCACCGCGATCCTCGGTGCCGCCGCGCGCCGCGATGCCGCGCGCGGCGAGCAATTCGACGAGACGCCGCTGCTGCGCGAGCGAGTACGCCCGCACGCGCGCAGGATCGAGCGCGAGCGCGAGGCGCTGGCCCGCGCGTGCCTGGTAGCAGGTGATGACCGGCGGCGTCGACTCGAGGAACGCGTCGCCGCCCGCGGCGTACTGCGGCGGGTCGGGTCGCTCGTATGCGAACGGCTCGCGCTTGGCGAACCAGCCGATGTCGAGCGTGCGCAGCGATCCGTCGAGATGGCGCGGGTGCAGGTACAGGAAGCACGCGCCCGGGCCGCCGCGCAGGTACTTGTAGCTGCCGCCCACCGCGAAATCGACGTCGAGCGCCGTGACGTCGACCGGCAGCGCGCCGAGCGAGTGATAGACGTCGAGCAGCACGCGGCCGCCGGCCCGGTGCGCCGCCGCAACGATCGCCTCGATGGCGTCGAGCCGCTGCCCGGTGTTGAAGACGACCTGCGACACGACGACGAGATCGACCCGCGTGCCGATCGCCGCGAGGATGTCGGCGGTATCGAAGCGTTCCCCGGGGCGCGCCTCGACGAGCGACAGCTCGATGCGCCCGCGCCGCGCATACTCGCGAAGAATGACATCGAGCGAATCGAATTCGCCGCGCGTTGCGATCACGCGCGGGCGCTGATCGGCGTCGTAGGTGTTGAGCACCGCGCGCAAGCCCTGCCCCGCGCTGGTCTTCGGCACGACGCAGTCGGCGCGCGCCGCGCCGAGCAGGCGCACGAGCCGGGCGCGATGCGCGTCGGTCTCCGCCATCCACGCGTCCCATGCGTCGCCGAGCCGCGCGTACCACGCCGCGAGCCCCTCGTGCACGTCCGCCTCGGTGGCGTCGAGCGGGCGGCCGAGCGAGTGATTGGCGAGATAGATCCGTTCGCCATAGGCCAGCTTGTGGCGCGCGAAGAGCGGCGCGACATGGCGCTGCAGCGCGCCCTCGGTGAACGGGCCCGAGCCGAGAGCATCGACACGCGCTTCAATGCCGCCCACTGCGACGCCTCACCAGATGATCTGGACCGCATAGCGCGCAATCTGCGGATCGCGCGTCACGATCGGAACCCCGTCCTCCAGCGCCTGTGCCACCAGCATCCGGTCGAAGGGATCGTGATGATGGTGCGGAAGCATGCCGACGCGGCGCGCGTCGGCAAAGGTGATCGACCGCTTCGCAAAGCCGGTTGCGCTGATCGCGTCTTCGAGATCGTCCGGCGCCGACAGGCGGCCCATCGCCCTCTTGATTGCGATTTCCCACGCCGACGCCGCGCTCGCCAGCACGACGTTACCCGTCGACGATGCCGACTTTCATAAGCGGATTCTAGATTATTATAGCTATACGATGTGGGAGAGGCGCTCGAACTCGTTGTGAGGTTCCGACGTCGTAATGCATTTCTTGCCTCCGAGCAACGTCAATCGGATGCCTTCTTTGATGAAGGCGTAGGGACAAGCGCCGGGCGGATGGTCGCATCGGATGTTGAGAGGACTGGCAGCAGGTGACGTATCACGCTCGCTGGAGCTGGAACGTGAGGACGACGTGCCAGTCGCTGCAACCGTGGCGCCTCGACTTCCATTCGCGAACTTCAGACTCAGTGAAGTAGCACCTCGGGTCCATTGTCGAGAAGCCGTTGCGTGTGACTCGTTGAACATACAGCCGCGTCGTCCAGCAAGACACGCTCAGGCTGACAATTGGCGGTGCTTATTTGCTCTCGATGTAGCTGTGTGACGCGATGGACAACTGGGATCAAGTCGAGATTTCTCCCGTCAACGACTGAATTCGACCCGTTGCTGCCGGTCACGCTCCAGAGAGGCGGACGTTCGCGGATTTGCTGAACGGGCCAATTGCAGAGGGTCAGCCTCCCTACGAAAATTGGTTGAACGGCGGGTATGTTGCCCCTTTTGACAAATGCCACGTGGTGGGGCCGCCTCGAACACTGCCGCCGAGTTGAAGCGCGGCGATAAGGCAGATCACGGCTTTGTCGCCGCCGTGAGGACTGCTGGCATCGGCACTTCATACCCATCTGCGGCCCTGAACGGAGCAAGTGCCGTTAGGATGGCTTCATCGATGGGTATTACCGCCTCGGGGCGTTGTCTGATCAGCGCCCCCCGAGTGCGGACGGTTCCTGTCTTCACGGATTTCAGAAGCTGCTCTCCCGAAGAGGGTCGCCACGTCTGCGATACCTTGGTCACAACGCAGTCCTTGAACCCGGCCGCCGACAAGGTGTTCTCGCATGCAGATGGGTCGCTGAACAGGAACATGTTTGGTCCGACTGGCAGGCCGACGTCAAGCGAACCGTGGGTCCCAATGGCTCCCAGGACAGCACTAAAAAGCTTCGTCTCGTTCGGCACATCCCAGACCGTGAACGCCAATCGTCCGCCATTTTTCAGAACGCGAAACGCCTCTCGAAAGAACCGCTCAGGTTCGGGAAAATGCAGCACACCGTAGTTGGACACCACCGCATCGAAAGTTTCGTCCTCAAAAGGTAAGCTGCCGGCATCACACTCGTGGAACTGCGCGGCTGGGTAACGCCGCCTGGCCAATCGCACTTGCTCGCCTGAAAAATCAGAGCCCGTGACGTCTGCGCCCCGCGCCAAAGCGGCGCCGGCTGTGTACCCAGCTCCCGTTGCAACATCCAGCACACGGCTTCCTGCGCGCACGCGGGCCGCGTCGAGCAGAGCACCGATGGATTGGGTTGTGAGGCTCGAAAAGTGATCGTCGTAGCTAGCGCATACGTCGGGGTCCGCCCAACCAGCGTGCTCGAAATTACGAAACGATTCTGTCATTTGTCGTCTCCTTCATCGACGGCCGTACGCTAGTCAGCGCCGCTCATGCCAGCCGTTTAACGACACAGGTTTAGCTGCCCCCACGGACCGGCTCGAGGGCACGCCGGTCGGGCTCCTCGATTTCGACTCTCTTGTTGTTAATAGCTAGACCGCGCAAGCACTTCTAGCGCGTCGCCGACGTCGCCCCGATGACGGTGCGCACGTCGATCAGCTCCGGGAAGAACGAATGGTCGAGCGCCCGGCGCAGGAACGCGACCCCCGACGACCCGCCGGTGCCCGGCTTGTACCCGATGATCCGCTCGACCGTCTTCAGGTGCCGGAAGCGCCAGAGCTGGAACGCCTCCTCGACGTCGACCAGCTTCTCGCACATGTCGTACGCGTCCCACCAGTGCGTCGGATTCGTGTAGATCTCCTTGAGCACCGGCACGAGGTCCGGATTGCGCGCATACGGCAGCGTCACGTCGCGCTCGAGCGAGGCGCGCGGAACGGGCAGCCCGCGGCGCGCGAGATGACGCAGGAACTCGTCGTAGAGCGACGGCGCGCGCAGGAGTGCAGCGAGCTCGGCGAACGCATGCGAGTCGTGCCGGAACACGTCGAGCATCGCCGCGCTCTTGTTGCCGAGCAGGAACTCGATCGCCCGGTACTGCGCGGACTGGAACCCCGACGCCGTGCCGAGCGCGGGCCGGAACGCCTCGTATTCGGATGGCGTCAGCGTCTCGAGCACCGCCCACTGCTCGAAGAGCTGCTTCTGGATCAGCTTGACGCGCGCGAGTATCTTGAAGCACGGCTCGAGCGCGTCGGCGCGCACGTGCGCGATCGCCGCGCGCAACTCGTGGATCATCAGCTTCATCCACAGCTCGGACACCTGGTGCTGGATGATGAACAGCATCTCGTCGTGCCGCGCCGGCTGGCCGGCCGCGCCCGACAGCGGCTGCTGCGCGTCGAGCAGCCGGTCGAGACGCAGGTAGCCGCCGTAGGTGAGGCGATCGCGCAGATCGGTGACAATCCCGGGTTCGAGCTCGGACATCGATCGTGGAAGGGGTCGGGGACGGGGATCGAGGGAGCGTAATCGAATGCATACTACATCGCGCGCAGCCGTCGCACTGATCGCGCTCGCCGGCTGCCTCGGGGGCTGCGCCGAACGCGCGCCGGGCGAGCGGGGCATCGTGCTCCACGAATGCCGGCTCCCCAGGCTCGCGCAGGCGGTCCGGTGCGGAACGCTCGACGTGCCCGAGGACCGGCGCCGGCCCGAGGGTCGCCGGCTGTCGATCTTCGTCGCCGTGCTGCCGGCCAATACGCTGTCGCCGAAACCCGATCCGCTCGTGCTGCTCGCGGGCGGCCCGGGTCAGGCGGCGACCACCCTCGGTCCGTTCGCGGCGCAGCTCGCTGCGGTGCGGCGCACGCGCGACATCGTGCTCGTCGACCAGCGGGGCAGCGGCCGCTCCTCGCCGCTCGCCTGCCCCGCGTTCGCGCCCGACGAGCACGCGGAATTCGACATCGACCCGGTGCCGAAGTCGCTGCTCTGCGCGTGGCAGCTCGCGAAGAAGGGTGTCGATGCCTCGCAGTACACGACGGCGGCCTGGGTCGCGGATCTCGAGGCGGTGCGCGCCGCCCTCGGCTATCGGCAACTCAACCTGTGGGGCGGCAGCTACGGCACGCGGGTCGCGCAGGAGTACCTGCGCCGCCACCCGGATCGCGTCCGCAGCGTCGTGCTGGACGGCGTCGCTCCGCCATCGATGCGCATCTCGTTCGACGTCTGGCGCACCCGTGACGACGCGCTCGACGGCGTCATCGCCGCCTGCCGCGCGTCGCGGCCCTGCGCGAAGGCGCATCCGGACCCGGCCGCGACGCTGCAGGAGATCCGGCGCGCGCTCGCCGGCGGGCGCACGATCACGCTGCGCGACCCGCGCACCGGCCTCGCGCGCGAGATCCGCATCGATTTCGAGACGGTCGTCGGCGCGCTGCAGCCGCTCACGTACGCGCCCGAGGCGGCGAGCCTGATCCCGGAGCTGCTCGCGCTCGCGCGCAGCGGCGAGTACGCGCCGCTCATCGCCGCGTCGCTCGTCACCATCGGCGACCTGCCGGACCAGTTCAATCCCGCGCTGCACTACTCGGTCACGTGCGCCGAGGACGTGCCGCGCGTCACGCGCGAGGAGCGCGTCAACGGCGTCGCCGACGGTCGCGTCCGTGCGCTCGCCCGCCGCGCGATCGCCGTCTGCGACCAGTGGCCGAAAGGCGCCTATCCGCCCGATTTCGGGACGCCGGTGCGCAGCGACGTTCCGGTCCTGCTGCTGTCGGGCGGGCTCGATCCCGTCACGCCGCCCGCGTATGGCGACGAGGTCGCCAGGGGCTTGCGCAACAGCCGGCACATCGTCGCGCGCGGCTTCGGCCACATCGTCTCGCCGCACGCGTGCGCACCGCGGCTCATCGCCGCGTTCGTCGACGACGGCGGGTTCGCGACGCTGCCGCAGGCCTGCATCGATTTCCTCGAGCGCTCGAAGCGCCCGCCCTCCTGGCCCGATCGACTCGCACCCCAGCCATGATCGCGATCGACGGGCTCGCCAAGGCGTTCGGCAAGCGGCGCGAGGTCCAGGCGGTGCGCGGCGTGACGTTCGACGCGCCCAATGGCGAGATCACCGGCCTGCTGGGCCCGAACGGCGCCGGCAAGACGACGCTGCTGCGCATGCTCGCCACGCTGGTGATTCCCGATGCCGGCCGGGCGAAGGTCGACGGGCTCGACGTCGTCGCCGACCGCTACGCCGTGCGCGGGCGCATCGGCGTGCTGTCGGACGCGCGGGGCCTCTACCCGCGCCTCACCGCGCGCGAGAACGTCCGCTACTACGGCGCGCTGCACGGCCTGTCGGGGGAGGCGCTCGAGCGGCGCATCGACACGCTGTTCGCCACGCTCGGGCTCGCACCGATCGCCGAGCGGCGCGCCGGCGGCTTTTCGCAGGGCGAGAAGATGAAGGTCGCGATCGCGCGCGCCCTCGTCCACGATCCGGCCACGATCCTGCTCGACGAGCCGACGAACGGCCTCGACGTCATGAGCGTGCGCACGCTGCGCGACGAGCTGCGGGCGCTGCGCGCGCAGGGCAAGTGCGTGCTCTTCTCCTCGCACGTGATGCAGGAGGTGGCGGCGTTGTGCGACCGGATCGTCGTGCTGTCGCAGGGCCGCATCGTCGCCGCGGGCACCGCGCCGGAGCTGATCGTGCGAGCGGGCACCAGCGGCCTCGAGGACGCGTTCGTCGCGCTGCTCGGCTCCGACGAGGGCCTCGCGGCATGACCCCCGCGCCGCCGGGCTCGGCGTTTCGCCGCACGCTCGCGATCCTGCGCAAGGAGCTGATCGACACGCTGCGCGATCGGCGCACCGGCATGGTGACGCTGCTCTCGTCGATTGCGGCCGGCCCGATCTTCCTGCTGCTGATCTTCAACCTGATCGCGACGCAGGCCGAGCGCGCGCGCGAGCTGACGCTGCCGGTCGTCGGCGGCGAGTACGCGCCGGCGCTCGTCGCGTTTCTCGAACGGCAGCAGGTCGGCGTGTCGCAGGCGCCGCCCGATTACGAAGCGCAGATCCGGCGCGGCGATCTCGACGTCGTGCTCGTCGTCGACGACCACTTCGGGAGCGACGTGGCGCAGGGCAAGGCCGGCACCGTGCGCCTCGTGTTCGATCGCTCGCGCGATCGCGCGCGGGCATCGATCGAGCAGGCGGAGGCGCTGCTGCGCGCGTACAACCGCCTGTGGGGCGACCAGCGGCTGATGCTGCGCGGCGTGACCGCCAGCGTCGCGAGCCCGCTGCGCGTCGAGACGGCGGATCTCGCGACGCCGCAGCAGTCCGGGGCGCTCGTGCTGTTCCTGGTCGCCTACTACGGGCTGTTCGCGTCGGTGATCGGCGGCATGGCGGTCGCGCTCGACACGACGGCGGGCGAACGCGAGCGGCAGTCGCTCGAGCCGCTGCTGATGACGCCGGCACGGCCCGCGGAGATCGTCGCCGGCAAATGGCTCGCCGTGTGCGCGTTCAACGCGCTCGTCGTGGCGCTCACGCTCTGCGGCTTCTACCTGACGCTCGCATTCGCGCCGCTGCCGCCCGTCGGCGTCCCGTTCCTGTTCGGCTCGCGCGAATTCGGGCGCTTCCTGCTGGTGCTGCTGCCGATGATCCTGCTGCTGCCGGCCATCCTGCTCTACGTCGGCAGCCGTGCCCGCGCCTACAAGGAGGCGCAGGCGAACGTCTCGGTGCTGCTCTTCCTCGTGTCGCTGATGCCGCTGATCCAGATCTTCATGCAGCGGCGGGAACCCGGCTGGATCATGCTCGTGCCCGTGTCGGCGCAATACTCGTTGCTCAATACGTCGCTGCGCGGCGAGGCGCCCGCGCTCGCCGCGCTCGCGCTGTCCTGGCTCGTGCCGGCCGCCCTGATCGTCGTCGCGCTCGTCGCGATGGCGCGGCGCCTGTCGCGCGAAGCGATCCTGAGCGGCCGATGAGCGTCGAAGGGCCGCCCCGAGACCCGGGCAGCGCAGCGCGTGAGCCCGAAGGGCCGTTCCAAGGGCGAACAGGTGAGTGCGAAGCACGAACGTCGTTCTTCCGGCCGCAAGCGTGAGGGGTCCGATGAGCGTGCGATCGTCCGTGCGAAAATCCGGCGTGGCCAAGCGCTCCTCCCGCGACGCGAAGCGATCCGCCGCGCCCGCCGAGATGCTGGACACGCAGGAGGTCGCCGCCTACCTGCGGCTCAAGCCGCGGCGCATCTACGACCTCGTGCGCCAGCGCGCGATCCCGCATGTGCGCGCCACCGGCAAGCTGCTGTTCCCGCGTGCCCAGGTCGACGCGTGGATCGCGGCCAAGGGAGAAGCGCCGGCGCCGCAATCGCGCGCGCGCCCGCCGATCATCGCGGGCAGCCACGATCCGCTGCTCGAATGGGCGGTGAGGGAGTCGCGCTGCGGCCTCGCGATCCTCGCCGGCGGCAGCCGCGCCGGCGTCGAGGCGCTCGCGCGCGGCGAGGCGACGGCCGCCGCCACGCATTGGCTCGACGAGGCGAGCGGCGACTACAACGTCCCGCTCGTGCGGTCGCTGCTGGCCGGCGCGGACGTCGTCGTGCTCGAATGGGCACGGCGCACGCAGGGGCTCCTGCTGCGCCAGGGCAACCCGCATCGGATTCGTCGCGTGGCGGACCTCGCGCGCAAGCGGCTGCGGATCGCGACGCGGCAGCCCGAGGCCGGCAGCCACCGGCTTTTGCTGCACCTGCTCGCCGGTGCCGGGGTTGCGCGCGAGTCGCTCGACTGGCTGCCGCGCGCGGCGCACGCGGAAACCGAACTGGCGGCGATCGTGCGCGACGGTTACGCCGACGTCGGGCTCGGCATCGAAGCGGCCGCGCGCGCGAACGGGCTCGCGTTCATCCCGCTCGCGATCGAGCGGCTCGATCTCGTCACCTATCGCCGCGACGCGTTCGAGCCGCCGCTGCAGACGCTGCTCGC
>DASURV010000111.1:0-6873 GCA_036375455.1 Casimicrobiaceae bacterium
CATCACCACGGTCCGGTCGAAAGCGTGATCTACGTCGTGAGCGGCAAGGCGCGGATGAAGTGGGGGGACCGGCTCGAATTCACCGCCGAGGCCGGTCCCGGCGATTTCATCTACGTGCCGCCGTTCGTCCCGCACCAGGAGATCAACGCGAGCGACACCGAGCCGCTGTCGTGCGTGCTGTGCCGCAGCGGCAAGGACCCGGTCGTCGTGAACCTCGATCTGCCGAACGTCGAGCCGAATCCGGAGAACGTGCCGTGGGTGGACAGCATCCACCCCAGACCGGCGGACGCGGCGTAGGCCGGGCCGAGCGAAGGGCGCGCGAGGCGGCGCCCGTCAGCCGAGCGCGCGCAATTCGCGCAGCGCGACCGAGAGCATCGCCGGATCGAGCGCCGGCGCCGCACGCAACTCGGCGAGCAGCTGCGCCTCGCGCTCGATCGCGCGGCGGTTCCGCTCCTGCCACGCGGCGGTCAGCGCCGACGGATCGTCGATGCCGCTGCCGCCCACGAGCACCTCCGTGGTGACGGTGCGCTGCAGCGCCGAGAGATCGTCGAGCATCGCGCCCTTGGCGAGCCTGTGCCAGTGCTGGTCCTGCGGCAGCGCGGCGATGCGCTCGCGCAACCAGGGCACGCCGAGCCGCGCCGACACGCCGAAATGGATCTCGGCGACGAGCTCGACGGGCCGGCCGGTCGCATCGCCGACCTCGACGATGTCGAGCGTCGAATAGAGCGTATCGAGCGCCACGATGCGCGCCGCGAGCGTGCGGGGTACGCCCCGCGCCGCGTAGGCATCGATCATCGCGTCGACGCGGGTGCGGTCGCCGGCGTCGGTCAGCTCGGGCAGGCGCGCGGCAATCGCGTCGACGCGCGGCGTGAACTGCGCGATCGTCGCCGCCATGTCGTCGGCGAGTCGCCGCGAGCGCAGGAACCACATCGTCGCCCGCTCGAGCAGCCGGCTCGAGTCGACGAGCATTTCCATCTGGACGGCATCGTCGACCGCGTTGTCGAGCGCCTCGACGTCCTTCCACAGCGGGACGAAGCCGAAGATCTCGCGCGTGAGCAGGTACGCGCGCACGATCTCGTGCGGCCTCGCGCCGGTCGTTTCCATCAGCCGGTGCACGTACGTGCTGCCGACGCGGTTCAGCATGCTGTTGATGACGTGCGTCGAGATGATCTCGCGCGAAAGCGGGTGGCGCGCCATGTACGCCGCATGGGACTTGCGCAGCGCCTCCGGGAAATAGCGCGCGAGCGCCGTGGCGACCCAGGGGTCGTCCGGGAGGGGCGAGGCGAGCACTTCGTCGTAGAGCCAGATCTTGCCGTAGGCGAGCAGCACCGCGCCCTCGGGCGTCGTGAGCCCCTTGCCGTCGGCGCGGCGCTCCGCGAATTCCTCGTCGGTCGGCAGGTACTCGAGCGCGCGCGCGAGCCGCCCGTTCTTCTCGAGGAACTGGATGAACCGCTGCTGGGCGTCGAGCAGGTGGGGCGCGATCCGGTTCATCGCGGAGAGCGCCTGCGTCTGGAAGTAGTTGTCGCGCAGCACCAGCGCTGCGACCTCGTCGGTCATTCCGGCGAGCAGCGCGTCGCGCTGCTTCTCGGTCAGCTCGCCGTCGGCGACCGCCAGCCCGAGCAGGATCTTGATGTTGACCTCGTGGTCCGACGTATCGACGCCGGCCGAGTTGTCGATCGCATCGGTGTAGATGCGTCCGCCGGCGAGCGCGTATTCGATCCGGCCGAGCTGCGTGCAGCCGAGGTTGCCACCCTCGGCGACGACCTTGCACCGGAGCTCGCGGCCGTTGATGCGCACCGCGTCGTTGGCGCGGTCGCCGACCTGCGCGTGCGTCTCGCCGCTCGCCTTGACGTAGGTGCCGATGCCGCCGTTATAGAGCAGGTCCACCGGCGCCTTGAGAATCGCGTTCACCAGCTCCGTCGGTGTCAGGGCCTTCGCGTCGATCGCCAGCGCGGCGGCGACCTCCGGCGTGATCGCGATCGCTTTCGCCGCGCGCGGATGGATGCCGCCGCCCCGGGAGACGAGCTTCGCGTCGTAATCGGCCCACGACGAGCGCGGCAGCCTGAACAGCCGCTCGCGCTCGGCGAACGACGTCGCCGGGTCCGGATCGGGGTCGAGGAACACGTGCCGGTGATCGAACGCGGCGACGAGCCGGATATGGCGCGAAAGCAGCATGCCGTTGCCGAACACGTCGCCCGACATGTCGCCGATGCCGGCGACGGTGAAGGCCGTCGTCTGCGTGTCGACGCCCATTTCGCGGAAGTGCCGCTTGACCGATTCCCATGCGCCGCGCGCCGTGATGCCCATCGCCTTGTGGTCGTAGCCCGCGGAGCCGCCGGACGCGAATGCGTCGCCCAGCCAGAACCCGTATTCCCTGCTGATGCCGTTCGCGTAGTCGGAGAACGTCGCCGTGCCCTTGTCGGCCGCGACGACCAGGTACGGGTCGTCGGCATCGTGCCGGCGCACCCGCGCCGGCGGCACGATCGCCTGGCCGGCGCGGTTGTCGGTGAGGTCGAGGAGCCCGCGCAGGTAATCCTGGTAGCAGGCGACGCCTTCCTTCATGAACGCCTCGCGGTCGGACGCCGCGGGCGCACGCTTCAGCACGAAGCCGCCCTTGGAGCCGACGGGAACGATCACCGTGTTCTTGACCATCTGCGCCTTGACGAGACCGAGCACCTCGGTACGGAAGTCCTCGGGCCGGTCCGACCAGCGCAGGCCGCCGCGCGCGACCCGGCCGCCGCGCAGGTGCACGCCTTCGAAGCGCGTCGAGTAGACGAAGATCTCGAACATCGGCTTGGGCTCGGGCAGCCCCGGCACCTTCGACGGGTCGAACTTGAACGACAGGAAGCGCTTCGGCGCGCCCGCCGCGTCCCGGCACCAGGAGTTGGTTCGCGTCGTCGCGAGGATCAGCGCCAGATACTGGCGCAGGACGCGGTCCTCGGACAGATTCTCGACCTGCTCGAGCGCCTGCTCGACGGCGCTCGCCTGCTGCGCGCTGCGCGCCTGCGCATCGAGCGGTGCGTCCGGATCGAAGCGCAGCTTGAACAGCGCGACGAGCTGCGCGGCGATGTGCGGATGCGCGGCGAGCGTCGCCTCGATGAACGCCTGCGACAGCGCGAACCCGATCTGGCGAAGGTAGCGCGCGTACGCGCGCAGGATCGTCACTTCCGCCGCCGGCAGCCGCGCCGCGACGACGAGGCGATTGAAGTTGTCGTTCTCGACGTCGCCCCGGAATACGTTCCCGAACGCGTCCTCGAACAGCCGATGCAGCGCATCGATCTCGACTTCGGTGTCGGCGGCCCCCGCGAGCAGGCCGAGATCGTGCATCCAGATCGCCGCGCGCCCTGCCGGCACGACCTCGTAGGGGCGCTCGTCGAGCACCTTCATGCCCATCCGCTCGAGCATCGGCAGGCTTTCCGACAGCGCGACGGGACCGCCGAGGCGGAACAGCTTGAAGCGCAAGGCGTTCGGCGTCGCCTCGAGCGGCCGGTAGAGCGACAGGCCGATCGGAGCCGACGCGGTGAGTCGATCCATCGTCTCGATGTCCGGGACGGCCCTGCGCGCCGCGAAGTCCTCGCGATAGCCGGCCGGGAACGCGCCGCCGAACTGACGGAACAGCGCGTTGCCGCGCGCCTCGCCGAGCGCCTCGATCAGCGCGTCCTTGAGCTCGTCGTCCCAGCGGCGCGCGGCCGCCGCGAGCCGCGCCTCGAGGGCGCGCACGTCGGTCTGCGGAACCCGGCCGGGCGTCGTGCGCACGGTGATCATCACGCGGGCGAGCGAAGACTCCGACAGGTGGACGTTGAAGTCCGAGCTCTGGCCATTCAGCGCCTGCAGCAGCATCGCCTGCCACTTCTGCCGCACGCGGGTCGTGTAATGCTCGCGCGGCGCGTAGATCAGGCAGGTGACGAAGCGCTCGAACGGGTCGCGGCGCACGAACAGGCGGAAGCGCTGCCGGTCGGCCAGGTGGAGGATGCCGGTCGCATTGCGCAGCAGTTCGTCGTCGGAGATCTGGAACAGCTCGTCGCGCGGATAGCTGTCGAGGATGTTGATGAGTTGCTTCTCGGCGTGGCCCCCGGGCGGCAGGTTCGCGCGGCGGAGCACGCCGCCGGTCTTGTGGCGCAGCAGCGGTATGTCGGCCGGGTTCGCGCTGTAGGCGGTGTGCGTGAACAGGCCGAGGAAGCGATGCTCGCCGCAGACCTGGCCGTCGCTCGCGAAGCGCTTGACCGCAATGTAGTCGAGAAAGCCGGGGCGGTGCACGGTCGAGCGGGACGTCGACTTCGTGATGATCAGCAATTCGGGCCGCCGGGCGTAGGCACGCACTTCCGGCGGCAGGGCGGCGAAGCTGCCGGCGACTCCCTGCCCCGGCGGTTCGCGCAGGCGCGCGATCCCGAGGCTCGTTCCCGGCACGATCTGCAGCGCGTCCTGGCCCTCGATCGTGACGAGGTCGTGACAGCGGTAGCCGAGGAATGTGAAATGGTCCGCGGCGAGCCACTCGAGGAAGGCGGCGCCCTCGTCGGTCTGCCCCGCCGGGAGCGGCGGCGGCGTGCGGCGGATGTCGCCGGCGATCGCGCGCGCCTTCTCCCGCATCGGCTTCCAGTCGGTCACCGCGGCGCGCACGTCGGCGAGCACGCGGGTCATGTCGGCGGCGAGCGCTTCGAGCGCCGCGGCATCGGTCGTGCGGTCGACTTCGAGGTGGATGAACGATTCGAACCGGCGCGTCGGCGATTCGTCGGGCGCGAGCGAGGTCAGCGTGCCGTCGGCCGCGCGCTCCACGCCGATGATCGGATGGATGATCAGATGGAGCGTGAGGCCATGGCGGTTCGCTTCCATCGCGACCGAATCGACCAGGAACGGCATGTCGTCGTTGACGATCTCGACGATCGTGTGCCGCGACTGCCAGCCGTGCTCCTCGATCGCCGGGTTGAACGCGCGCACGCGCGCATGCCCGGGCTCGCGCCGGCGCGCGAAGTTCCAGTGCGAGAGCGCCGCGCCGTAGAGATCGGCCGGCAGCCGCTCCTGCAGGTCCTCGGGATCGACCTGCGCGTAGTAGCGCGCGACGAAGGCCTGCAGCGTCGCGCGCAGCTCCGGCGCGATCCGCGCCGCGACCAGCCTCGCGATCTCGTCCTGCCGCTGGAGGCGGATTTCCTCGGCGATGTCGTTCACGGTTCCTCCCTCGGCAGCAGCGAGTGCGGCGCCCCGACGCGCGGCGCGAGCGCCGGTTCGTCGGACCCGGGAGGTCGAGTCTACGCCGAAGGTCGGCGCGTCCGGAACATCACGCCGGCTCGGCGCCGCGGCTTCCGGGCCAGGGTTCCCGCGGCCTGCGCGTTCCGTGCCGATAGGCGTACGTCTTCGTGAACTCCGCGCCCAGCAGGAAGATCTGCGCCGAGTAGTAGACCCACAGCAGCACGATGACCAGTGATCCGGCGGCGCCGAACCCGGATGCGACGCTGCTCCTGCCGAGATAGAGTCCGATCAGCAGCTTGCCGACGGAGAACAGCAGCGACGTGACGAGCGCGCCGACCCAGACGTCGCGCCAGCCGATCTCGCAGCGCGGGAGCAGCTTGTAGATCATCGCGAAGAGCCCGGTGACGATGGCAAAGCCGACGGCGAAGTTGATCGCCTGCAGCACGAGCTCCCAGCCCGCGAGCCAGCCGCTCCAGAAGTGGCCGAGCGCGGAGACTGCGGCGCTCACGACCAGCGAGACGAGCAGCAGGAAGCCGATGCCGAGGATCATCCCGAACGACAGCAGGCGGCCGCGCAGCATCGCCCACACCCCCGCCCGCCTCGACCTCGGCACCTCCCAGATGCGGTCGAGATCGGATTGCAGCTCGCCGAAGACCGTCGTGGCGCCGACCAGCAGCGTCGCGATGCCGGCGACCGCGGCGAGGCCCTTGCCCGTCCGGCTCGCGCTCTTGACGAGACCCTGGATCGCCGTCGCCCCCTCGTCACCGAGCAGGTCGCGGAGCTCCGCGAAGATCTCGCCGCGCGCCGCGTCCGCGCCGAAGAAGAATCCGGCGACCGCGATCGCGATGACGATGAGCGGCGCGATCGAGAAGATCGTGTAGTACGCGAGCGCCGCGCCCATGCTCGCCGCGTGGTCGTCGGACCACCGGGAGACCGATTCCCTGATGAGCGACCAGACCGGCCTGGCGTCGAGCATGTCGGGATCTCAATGCGGATCGACGTCGTAGTACGCCCACTGCCAGCGCTGGAACGGGTTCGCCTTGAAGCCGCGCAGCCACGGCTGCGTCAGGTCGTTGCGGTACGGGTAATCGTTCATGATCCACGGCGCGTAGCTGGCGATCAGCCGGTTGAGCTTCGCGAAGATCGCGTTGCGCCGCGGGCCGTCCGGCAGGATGCGGGCCTCGTCGTACAGTCGATCGTACTCGGGCAGCCGCAGGCGCGCATCGTTCGACGTGCCGATGTTGCGGCTCACCAGGTAGCTGTAGAACGGGTCGCCGTCGGGGATGCCGCTGATCCAGCCCAGCCCCCACATCATCATCTGGCCGGCTTCGGTCATCTTGTTCAGTTCCGGCCACTTGTTCTTCACGAACGTGATGCGGATGCCGATCGCATCCATGCTGCGCTTCCACAGCTCGTCGCTCGCGCGCGCCGCGGCGTCGGTCGTCGAGCCCTTCACGAGCGCGAGCGGCTTCCCGTCGGGCGTTTCGCGAAAGCCGTCGCCGTCGCGATCGCGGTAGCCGAAGCGGTCGAGCAGGGCGCGCGCCGCCGCCGGATCGTGGGGCACGTCCACGCCGATCGAGGCGGCGTGGCCGTAGAGGCCCGGCGGCACCGGCTGGTCCGCGGGAAGCGCCTGGTCGTTGGCAAGCTGCCGGATGTCCGCCGCGCGGTCGTAGCCCATGGCGATCGCGC